>DATGHG010000275.1:0-27953 GCA_035308185.1 Thermoanaerobaculia bacterium
GGCGCCGCATCGGTGCCTATGGCGCTCGCCGCTTGCTGGCTGCTGGGGGCGGCCCGGGAGGCCGCGGCCGTCGCTTCGCCCTGGGCCACCAATCCACAGTCTCAGGTCCGCCTCATCACCTCTGACCTGGTTGCGCCTCGCCACGGAGAGCTGCGCCTCGGCATCCATTACCGACTTGCGCCCGGCTGGCACGTCTACTGGAAAAACAGCGGCGACGCGGGCTTCGCACCGGTGGTGACCTTCGCCCGTGCGCCCGGCCTGGCACCCCCCGAACTCTTGTGGCCCGCACCGCACCGCTACGACCTACCGGGCGGCCTCGAAGCGTTCGGGTATGCGGACGAAGTGATCTACCCGGTCCGGACCGCGATCGACGTTGCGGCCGGAAGCAGCATGCGCCTCGCCGTAAATATCGATTACCTGGTCTGCGAGGTCGATTGCGTACCCCATCGTTACGACCTGAGCCTGGACCAGCCGCTGGGCGATCGCGCCGCGGCGGATCCGCGGACGGCGCCACTGCTGGATCGCTGGTGGCGCGAGCTGCCGCTGGAGTTCGGGCACCGGGGGACGCCCGAGCATGCCGCGACGACAGAGCTGGCGGTCCCGCCGCCCGCAATCGACCTGATTGCCGGCCCGCAGCCGCGGCTCGAGCTGCGGCTGCGCGGCGTCGGCGCCGCGCCGGGCGGCGCCGATCTATTCTTCGAAACCAACCCGGTGCTAGAGCTGGGGCGGCCCCGAGCGCTGGCGGTACCCGGCGGCCTGCTCTTCGAGGTGCCGGCGCGACGCCAGGACGCCAGTGCGCCTCTGCCTTCCAGTCTCGACATCGCCTGGACCGCCACCGGCCTTGAGTTGGCAGGCAGCGCCAGCCCACTGGCGGTCACCGCACGGCAGACGGTGCAGATCGCAGCTTCCTCCCGCGACAACCGGGCATCCCTGCCGGTCACCAGCAGCACACCGACCCTGCCCGAAGAGCCCGCTGGTGCGCCTTCGCCGGCTCGCACCAAGGCACCAACACCACCGGAGCATCGGCTCCGCGGCATCCTCGCGACAGGCGATCCGCGCGTCGTCGCGCTCGCCGCGGCGGCTGCGGCGCTGCTGGCCCTGGAAGCCTGGGGAATGGTGCGCCCGCCGGCACCCCCTGGCAACCGCCGGCAGGCCGCCGGCTTCCTGGCTCTGCTGCTGACCCTGGCGCTGCTCTATGCGCTGTCGCTCGAGATCAGCGCCGAGCGCCTCGCCGGCATCGAGCTCGCCCTGCTCGCCATGGGCTTGCTGGCCTGGCTGCGGCGACGGGTCGAGCGCCCGGGGATCGCTCGCCTGGCCCTGGCCGCCGGCCTGGCGGCCTGCATTCTCGTTCCGCCCTGGCTGGCCGGCAGCGACCCCTTGCGCGCCGCCGCCACCCTCGCGGTCCCCAACTTCCATCCGGACGCTCCGGCCACCGCGCCGGAACGCCCACCGGCATGATCCACACCCACTCACTCCATGGTCCGACCATGACAGGAGGCTCTCGATGCACAACCGTCGTACCAGCTCCGCAACCCTTTTCGCCGCCGGGCTCTTGCTTGCCGCCACCGCCGCTTTCGCCGCGGGCGAGGTGGGCACCGGCGCGCCCGGCTTTCAACTCAAGGGCGTGGACGGCAAGACCTACTCGCTTGCCGATTTCAAGGGCAAGGTCGTGGTGCTCGAATGGATGAACCCGCACTGCCCCTTCTCCGACCGCCACGCCCGTGAGAAGACCATGATCGAGCTGGCCAAGCAGCACGGCGAAGCGGTCTGGCTCGGCATCAACAGCACCAATCCGCGCAGCGGCGACTTCGAGACTCCGGCGGACTACCAGGCCTACATCCGGCAGCAGGGCATCACCTACCCGGTGCTCTACGACGATTCCGGCGCCACCGGCCACTCCTACGGGGCCAGGACCACGCCGCACATGTTCATCATCGACCCGACCGGAAAGATCGCCTACAACGGCGCCATCGACGACGACCCGAGCGGGCGCAAGCCGAAGCCCGAGCGCGTCAACTATGTCGGCAACGGCCTCGCCGCCGAGCGCACCGCCGGCAAGCCCGACCCGGCCGCGACCAAGCCCTACGGCTGCTCGGTCAAGTACTGATCCCGCCTGCCGGCTACCGCGTACGGCGCGCCGGCGAACACCACCTGGCGGCGCCTCCCCTCGCCCACCGGCGGGGAGGCCCGCTCTCCTCCCTTTCATTGCGTACCCACCCCACCTATCCCTTGACCCGCTCCTGAGCCGAGCCTAAAATAAAAGCCTTCGTGCACAGTGAAGCTGTTCCACTATTTCGAGTTGGCGCGGCGAACGGCGGCATGGAGGAATTATGGCGTATACACAGAATGGCATTATGGCGCAGATCTATGTGGCTTTCGGACAGGGCACCGGCGGCGTGCGGGTTTCGCAGGACGTGTGCACGGCGCTCCATGCTCGCTATTACGACCGCATCGATCCGGCAGCGATCCAAGGCTGGGGAACAGAGGGGGTGCAGGTGCTGGAGCGCATCCGAGCCCTGGGCCGGCTGATGGCGATCAACGCCGGCCTGGCAGGCAGGACCAACCTCGTGGCCGGCGACGTCGAGAGCGCCGCGCAGGTCGTCGAGCGCCAGTCGGGCACGCCGCTCTGCCCACCCTGATCCCCGGCAGACCCCTTTTCCGCCGCCTCCTCCGTGCGCACATCGGCCTGGACGCGGCTCGCCATCCTGCTCGGCCTCCTCAAGCTCGGAGGAGCCGTCGGCGGCTTCCTGCTGTTGCATCAATCGATCGCCGCCGGGCCGGCCTACCCCACCGGCCTGCCCGCGGCATTCACCTTGGCGCAACTCATTGCCTTTACCGGCACCGCGATCTTCCTGCTGGTTGCCGGCCGCGGCGATCCGCGCGCCATCTGGCTCGGCGGCTTCTTCTTGTTCGTCGCCGATGGCTTCTGCAATCCCCTGGTCAACATGATGATGGCCAGCGGCGCCGGCATCCTGGCCGACCTTGGCATCGGCCTTTTCGGCCTGCGGCTCGACATCCTGATGCCGCTGTTCCTCTGGCGCTTCGTGCGCGATTTTCCGCATCCCCCCATCCCCGCGCGATTGCGCCGGCTGCTGGACAGCGGAATTCGGGCTTCCCTGGTGACGGCGCTGGCTTTCCTGACCTTCTATGCCGTCCACACCATGCTGGTGGTTCTGGGCGGCCCGAACGTCGTCCGCGTCGTGGGGGCCACCCTCGTCGACCGGCCGGGCAGACTTCCCGAAAGGCCCCTGAACGACCTCTACGAGACCTGCCAATACCTGCTCACCGCCGCCGCCCTGCCAGTGCTGGCCTACAGGGCGCACCGGACGGCCGGCGAAGAAAGGCGGCGGGTCCGCCTGTTCGCCAGCTGCCTGCTGATCAGCGCCGGACCCGTGCTCGCCTACCTGCTGTCCTACCTGCTCTTCCCCAGCTT
This sequence comes from Thermoanaerobaculia bacterium, assembly GCA_035308185.1. Classification (GTDB taxonomy): domain Bacteria; phylum Acidobacteriota; class Thermoanaerobaculia; order Multivoradales; family UBA5704; genus JASLEW01. The sequence goes on from DATGHG010000275.1 coordinate 3,434, forward strand.
CGCCGAGCTCCAGCGCCGGCACCTCGAGCTGGGGCGACCGCTGGCGATCACCGCCAGCTTGTTCGCGCTGGCGATCCCGCTGTCGACGGCCTATGTGGTCCTGGTGCACCGCACGCTCGAGCTCAAGCTCATCGCGCGCCGGGCGCTGCAATACGCCCTCGCCCGCTACTCGGCGCTGGCGCTGGCGACCGTGCCGCTGGGCGCGGTGCTCGCCTATCTCTACCAGCAGCGCTCGCGGCCCCTCGAGCAGCTCTTCTCGGGCGGCCGGACCATCGTCCTGCTCGGCGCCTCGGCCCTGGGCATGGCGGCGCTCTCCTACCGCCGCGCGGTGCTCGACTGGATCGACCGGCGCTTCTTCCGCGAGCAGTACGATGCGCGCCAGATCCTGACCATGCTGGTGGAGCGCATCCGCGCCGTCCGCGACGGCGCCGACCTCGCCAAGCTGATCGCCCGCGAGGTGGATCTGGCGCTCCATCTCGAGGCCATCGCCCTGCTGATCGTCGATCCGCGGACCGGCATCCTCCGGGATCCGCTCGACCGCGCCCGGCGGCTGGACGCGAACTGCTCGCTGGCCGGGCTGATCTCGAGCGGCTCCGAGCCCCTGGTCAACGACCTGTCGGATGCGCGCTCGTCGCTCGACCGCCTGCCGGAGAAGGACCGCCACTGGCTGGTCGACAGCGGCTTCCGCCTGCTGGTGCCGATCCTCGGCCGCGACGGCTCCCTGATCGGCATCGTCGGCCTGGGCGAGAAGAAGAGCGGGCTGCCGTTCCTCAAGGAGGACCGCCAGCTGCTGCACGCGATCGCGAGCAGCGCCGCCTGGGTGCTCGAGCTCGATCAGAGCCGCACGGTGACGCCGCGCAGCTTCGGCCCGCGGCTGCCGGCGATCGCCGAGGCCATGCCTGCCGATCCGCTGCCGGTGACCGAGGCCGCCAAGGAGTGCTCGACCTGCGGCATCCTCTACCAGCCGTACACCGTGTTCTGCGGCACCTGTAGCCGGCGCCTCGACGCCTCGCGGGTGCCGTTCGTGCTGCCGGGCAAGTTTCGTTTCGAGCGTCGCGTCGGCTACGGCGGCATGGGCGTCGTCTACGCCGGCTCCGACCTCGCCCTCGGGCGGCCGGTGGCGATCAAGACCTTGCGCCGCGTGTCGCCGGAGGACGCCATGCGGCTGCGCCGCGAGGCTCGCACGGCGGCGGCCGTCTCACACCCCCACCTGGCCTCGATCTATGGCATCGAGACCTGGCAGGGAACGCCGATGCTCATCCTGGAGCTGCTCGAAGGCGGCACGCTGGCCCAGAGGATCGAGCGCGAGAGACTGTCGCAGATCGCCGCCATCGAGCTCGGGATCGCCATGGCCGAGGCGCTCGGCCAGCTGCACGCCGTCGACATCCTCCACCGCGACATCAAGCCCAGCAACATCGGTTTCACCCGCGAGGGCGTCCCCAAGCTGATGGACTTCGGCATTGCCCGCGTCATGTTCGACCTGCGCCGCGACGGCAGGATCGATACCGGCGGCAGCACCGATGACGCTTCGGCGCTGCTGCCGCCGACCTCGATCTGGAACCAGACCGCCACCTCGCTGGATCTCTCGCGGCAGCTGGCCGGCACGCTCTCCTACCTCTCTCCCGAAGCGCTCAACGGCCAGCGGGCCGACGCCAGCTTCGACCTCTGGAGCCTGGCGATCGTGCTCTACGAGAGCCTGCTGGGCCGCAAGGTGTTCGGCACCGGCGACGTGCGCCAGATCATGACCCGCATCCGGCTCGGCAGGGTGCCCGACTTCGCCCAGGTCTGTCCGGAGTACGACGCGGCGCTGGGCGACTTCTTCCGCTGGGCGCTGCACCGGAGCGCGGCCCGGCGCCCCGCCACCTCCGTCGAGCTCAAGCAGAAACTGCTCGAGGTGCGCGCGCGGATGGGCAAGTAGCCCGATGCCACCTCGGCCGGCTAGCGCTAGCTGGCGGGGGAACCGAGGGTGGGGCTCCAGATCACTAGCCAGTCCCGCCCAGCTCGCTGCGCAGGGGGCGGAGCTTGGTGGCCAGGCCGACGCCGTCGCCCAGCGGCAGCACCACCGACTCGAGTTGCGGGTGCATCATCAGGTAACCGTTGAAGGCGCGCAGCGCGTCCGCCGAGGCGTCGCCGGCGCCGTTGGCGTCGGTGGCCTCGCCATCCGGCTCGGGCTCGGCGACCTCGCCGCCCCAGAGCAGGTTGTCGATGACCACCATGCCGCCCACCCGGAGGCGCGGCAGCACCAGGTCGAGGTAGCGCCGGTACTCGGTCTTGACGGCATCGATGTAGACCAGGTCGAACGGGCCTTCGAGCCGCGGCAGGACGTCGAGCGCCGCCCCTTCCAGCAGCTCGACGCGGTCGGCGACCGCCGCGCGCTCCAGGTAGGCGCGAGCGGCGGCGAGGCGCTGCGGATCCGCGTCGATCGACACCACGCGCGATCGGGGCGCGCCGCGCGCCAGGCACAGGGTGCCATAACCGGTTGCGGTGCCGATCTCGAGGATCAGGCCGGCATTTGCGGCGCGCGCCAGGATGGAGAGCAGGCGTCCCACTTCAGGGTCCGAGATGGGAATGTCTTCGCGCGCCGCCTGGTCCTCCATTTCGCGCAGCAACGGCTCGCGAGGCGGCAGCAACCGCTCGAGGTACCGCTCCTGCTCCAAGCGCAGGATGCTGCCGGCCCCGTGCTTCACGGCGTGTGCGGCGGCGGCGCCGCGGGAGGAGCCGGGGCCGGGCTGGCGGCGGCTGGCGGCGGTGCCGGCGATGTGGCCGCCGGCGACGAGGCGCCGCCGCCGTGGGTGCCGGCGGCGCCCGCGATCCAGGCGGCCACCTCGAGCGACACCGACCGGCGTGGCGGTCCTTCGGTGGCCAGGATGTGGAAGTTGGGAGCGAGCGAGATCCGGCAGGCGCCGTCGGCGCCCGGCGCGTCGACGGGCATCTCGACGTCGTGCCGGCCGGGGCCGGAGATTCCGGTCTCCACCGCGCCGCAGGTGCTGCGCACCACCACCGCCGGCGTGTTGGCCGCCGTCTCGTGATAGACCAGCTTCTCGTTGGCGCCGTCCCCCGGCGGGATGCGGAAGCTCAGCCACAGGGTGCCGGGCCCAGGAATGGCCTGCACGCGGATCTCGCCCGGCTGGTCCGCCAACCAGCGGCGCGCCACCACCTGCTTGTCGGAACCGGCCTCGAGCGGCAGCCACGCCGGCGAGAACTCGAAGCGCGGGCCGGGCGGCTGCGGCGGCACTTCGAGCTCGGCCGCGACGTACTCCTGGCGCGCGATCGGCTCGCCCAGCCCGCCCAGCGCCCAACGCTTGCCGCTCTGGTCATAGAGGCCGACGCTGAGACGGTACTTGCCGGGATCGAGTGACGGCGCCAACGCCGACTGGTAAATCTTCACGTCGTAGCTCACCGGCGTGCCCGCGGCCCAGTGCTGGGGAAACGGGTGATCGAAGGTCCGCAGCACCTGGCCCTTGGCTCCGAGCAGGTGAAGGAAGACCAGCGGTTCGGACGGCGTGTCGCCTTCGCTGGTGGACGTGGACGGGGACCAGGTCAGGTGCACGGTGGTCAGCTGGGGATACGGCAGCGTGATCGACCGCGGTTGCATCTCGAGGCTGCCGGCAACGGTCGCCTTGCGATGACATCCGGCCGCGCCCAACGTCAGGAATGCGACGAGCGAGACGAGGTAGATTCTCTTCATGGCGTGGAAGACGTTAGTGACGGCACCGGCCGGTGTCAAGCCGGATCGGGGCGATAGGTCGCCGAGCAGTCGGGACCTTCCCAGACGGTGACCTCGACCAGCCGTGCCGGCGCGGCAGGCAGCCGCTCCTGCAGGCGGGCGAAGAACCATGCGGCGATGCGCTCGGTGGTGGGGCTCAGCCGATCGAAGGGGGGGAGGTCGTTGAGGTCGCGGTGATCGAAGCCGGCGGCGAGCTCGCGCAGGGCGGACTGCACCGCGACGAAATCGCTGGCCATGCCCTCGCCGTCGAGCTCGGCGGCGGCGAGGGCGGCCTCGACCTGCCAGGAGTGACCGTGGACCGGCTCGACGCCGCCGCGGTAGGAGGTGAGGTGATGGGCCGCCTCGAAGCGGCTGCGCACCCGCAGCAGGTACATCAGCGGCGCTCCAGCAGCTTTTCCACCCGAGCCACCACCATCTCGAGCGCCACCCGGTTCTCTCCGCCCTCGGGGAAGATGACGTCCGCCCAGCGCTTCGACGGTTCCACGAACTCGAGATGCATCGGCCGCACGGTCTCGAGGTACTGGCGCAGGACGTCCTGCAAGCTGCGGCCGCGCTCGGACATGTCGCGCCCGAGGCGGCGGATCAGCCGCAGGTCGGCGTCGGTGTCGACGTAGATCTTGAAGTCGAGCAGTTGGCGCAGGCTGGGCTCGGCGAAGATCAGGATGCCCTCGACCAGGACCACCGGGCGCGGGGTCAGCCGCCGGGTGCGGGGAGTGCGCCGGTGCAGCACGAAATCGTAGATCGGCGTTTCCACCGGGTGGCCGGCCTTGAGCGCGGCGAGGTGCGCGACGAGCAGGTCGTTGTCGAGCGCCGCGGGGTGGTCGAAGTTGTGCCGCAGCAGATCGACCTCGCCACCCCAGTCGACGTCGCGGTAGTAGCTGTCCTGCTCGACGAGGACGATGCGGTCCTCGCCGACGGCGTCGAGGATCGAGCGCACGACGGTGGTCTTGCCGGAGCCGGTACCGCCGGCGATGCCCAGCAGGCAGGGCGCCGGCGAGAGATTGGCGCGGAGCGGATCGAGCTGGGCCAGGGGCTCGTCGAGCACCGCCTGGCTGGTGACCCGCGGAGGGCGGACGGATGGCGCGCGCACGCCGGAATTGTAGCGTTTCCGCGGCACCGCGGCGGCCGGCGCGATCAGCGCTGGCAGTGGGGGCAGTAGAACGTGCTGCGGCCGGCCTGGACCAGGCGGCGGATGAGGCTGCCGCACCGCTGGCAGGGCTCGCCGTCGCGGCCGTAGGCCGCCAGCGACACCTGGAACTCGCCGCTGCGACCCTGGCCGTCGGCGAAATCGTTCAGCGTGGTGCCGCCCTCCGCGATGGCGCGCCGCAGCACCGCGACGGCGGATCCTGCCAGCCGGTCCCAGGTGGCGGGACCGATGCGGCCCACCGAACGGGTCGGGTGGACGCGGGCCGCAAAAAGCGTCTCGCTGGCATAGATGTTGCCGAGGCCGACGACGATCCGGGCATCCATGAGGAAGGCCTTGACCGGCCCGCGCCGGCCGGCGGCGGCGCGCTGCAGGACGCCGCCGGAAAAGGCGCGTTCCAGCGGCTCGACGCCGAGATGGGCAAAGTGGGGGTCGGCGGCGAGGTCGGCTGTGGGCAGCGCCAGGACCAGGCCGAAGCGCCGCGGATCGCGCAGCCGCAAGCGCCGGCCGGAGCGCAGCTGGAAGGAGACATGCTCGTGGAGCTCCGGCGCCGTGGTACCAGGAACCAGGGTCAGGCGCCCGCTCATGCCGAGGTGGATCGCGATCGTGGAGCCACCGCTGAGATCCAGCAGCAGGTACTTGGACCGTCGCCGCAGCGCCTCGATTCGCCCGCCCGCCACCCGCGCCAGCTCCCGGGTCCGCACCCGCTCGCGCAGCGCGGGGTTCCGCACCTTGACGCCTTCGATCACGTCGCCCGGTAACAGTGGCTCAAGGCTCCGGCGCAGCACCTCGATCTCCGGCAGTTCAGGCACCGGATGATTGTACCCGGGTAGAACCCATGAAGCTCTGTGCACCTCGACCGGGCCGGGGCCACGCGGACCTGAGGACCGCGACCGACGGGCTCGTGGTGGGTATCTGCCGAGGTCAAGACCCGCTTCGGTCTCTGTGCACCTCGGCCGGGCGAGGGACGGCCGGACCTGAGGACCGCGGCCAACAGGCTCGCAGAGGGTACGGTGCCGAGATCGTGCCTGCTTGCCTCGCCCGGTTGAGCCGCGGTCCTCAGGCCCGTCCGTCCTGGGCCCTCCGTCCACTCTCCGGCCGCCTCCCTCACCTGGCATCGGCGAGCGCCGCGAGCGCCGGTGGAAATCGCGACGGTCGCTAGCCCCGGCCGGGCAGGACGCGCGGGAATCCTCGCTCCAGGCGCAGGCGATGGAACAGGGCTAGGAGCTGACGGGATTCGGCCGAGCTGGGTGGCATCGCCGGATGGCGGGGAGCGGGCCGGACGTCGAAGGCTCCTGCCCGATAGGCGAGGTCGAAGAGTTGGCGCAGCACCGCGACGCCGTTGTTCAGGCCGGGGTGGATCGGAGTGCAGACCACCTCCGTGGCGATGCCGTGGGCGGCCAGCGTGCGGACCAACTCGAACCGCGCCGCGGGAGAAACCGGGAATGCGTCGGCTGCGCTGGACACGGGAGAGGCGGGTGACGGCGGTGTTTGAGACATGCGAGACATGCGAGGCACGCGAGGCATGGAAGACATCGGAGGCGGCGGCATCGCCGCCAGGCGCGCCGGAGTTGCCGGATCGAGAGGCGACCTCCGCGATGAGACCCTGTCCGCACGCGCCGGCGATAACACGGAGAACGGCAGCAACGGCGCCTGGGGCGGCGTCGCAGCCCGCGACGGTGCCGGCGCCGTCCGGATGCCGGCCTCGACGCGCCTGGCAAGCCCGGGCTCGGCGGCCGGGATCAAGACGCTCACCGTGACCGCATGGCGCTGATCGAGCTCCACCAGCAGGTCGAGGTCGCGCAGCAGCAGCGGCGAGCGCGCGAAGATCGAGATCTCCAGCGAGTGGCCGACGCCGGGAGCGGAGGCCAGCCGCTCCAGCAGGATTCGCGTCCGCCGGAGCTCCACCTCGGCCTGGGGATAGGGATCGGCCTTCGCGCCGAGCACCAGCGACGGCGTGAGGGGGGTGATCCCGTCGAGGACGTCTGGAGACAGTTGCGCCAGTGAATCCAGCTGCGCCAGTGAATCCAGCTGCGCCAGTGAATCCAGCGAACCCCGAGAAGCCAGCCTCGCCGATGTTCCCATCGCGGCCGAAGCCAGCGACGCCAGTGTGGCCAACGAGGCCAGCGGATGGGCCGGCTCGCCTTCGCCGCACCATCGAACCTGTGACACGCAACAGCGGCAGGCGCGGTAGGGCTCGACCCTTGCCGTCAGCTCCGACCCGAAGGCCTGCCGGGCGGCGAGCCGCAGCCACTCCAGCAGCTGGGCAGGATGGGCCGGCGCCTTTCTTGGCAATCCCGAAAACGCCGGCGACTCCGGAATTGCCGGCAGGGCCGGCAACCCTGGAAATGCCGGCAGGGCCGGCGACTCCGGAAATGCCGGCAACGCCGGAGCCGACGCACGGGACGGAACCGATGCAGCTGGCAGTGCCGGCGCGGCCGGACGTCGCACGGCGGCGCGGCGGGGGAGCGGCGGGAAGGAGGGGAATGTGGTGACGCTCGCCGGATAGCTCATCTTACGTCTTATTTACGCTATCCGTTCGGCTTTGTCAAGCCCCGGCAGTCGATTTCTTACGCCGGACTTGCGTCCTCCATTACGCTGTATTTGCGCTCCCGTGTCAAGGGCTCGGTTCACCGCGTCCGCCGGATGCTGGGCCGGACCCCAATACCGGTCGCCGGCTCTCGGGCGAACCGAAGGCCGGCTTCCGCGCCGTCGCCGGTGGAGCCGTGCGGGAGAAGTGGCTACCGCCCCGGCGGCGGCGCGGCAGGGCCGGCCTTGACGGCGGCCCCGATGTGGACGACCAGGCGGGCCAGGGCGGCGTCGGCCTCGCCGCTCTCTCCCTTGAGCTGGAGCTCGGTCTCGAGCACCTCCCAGGGCAGGCGGGCGGCGACCGCTTCCGGCAGCCGGCTGGCGGCGAGATAGGCGCGGAACAGCGCGTAGGGATTGACGCCGGCGAGCGGGTTCTTGCCGCCCGGCAGCTCGCCCTGCAGGGCCGGGGCGAGGCGCGCCGCGAAGCGGTTGTAGTTGCTCTCGCCGCCCTGCACGCCGGCCACCCGCATCATGCCGCGGATCGCGGTCAGCCGGCGGCAGAAGGTGGCCAGCAGGGCAAAGAAGGAAAGGCGCGCTCCGGCCGGATCGTCGGCGGCGGCCAGCAGGCGCTGCAACCGGTCCATGGCCTCGCCGCCGCGGCCGGCGCCGATCGCGTCCAGCAGCTTCCAGACGTCCTCCTCGCCGCGGTCCTCCACCGACTCCTCGACCATCCGGCGCTCGATCCGGCCGCCGCCGGCGGCCCGCGCCAGGTTCGCCAGCTTGCGGTACTCCCCCGCCAGGCGGGCGGTCGAATCAGCGGTGACCGAGGCGCCCGCGGCCTCGCCGCCGCGCCCGCCGGCCGGACGGTCGCCCGGCTTGCGCAGCGTTCGCCGCGCCAGCTCGGCCAGCGCCTCGGAGGAGATGCCGGCCCCGGTCTGGCGCGCCAGCTCCGCCGCCAGCAGATCGACCCCCTGCCAACCGCCGCGATCGGCTTCCACCTCTCCCAGCGCCGCCACCGCGCCGCGCTCGCCGAGCAGCCGTGCCAGCGGATGGTCACGCGCCACCTCGCGCTCGGCGAAGACCAGGAAATGCCCGGCCGGCAAGCCGCCTGAGATCGCCTCCGCCAGGTCCGAAAGATCGCCCTCCGAGCGTCCCTCGACCCCCTCCCGGCGCGCCGCCGCGAGCAGCGTCGCCAAGCCGGCGCGCATGTCCTCGACCTGGCGCTTGCCGCGGGCCCGCCCCCCGCGCCCGCGGCGCGCCGCCTTGCCGCCTTCGAACACCCACGCCGGCAGCTGCGCGAGCACTTGCTCGGGCTCCGGCTCGGCGCCGCCGGCGCCCGCGCCGGCATCGATCTCGAACAGCTTGAGCGCCTGCAGCAGCCGCGACGCGGCCAGGCGCTGATGAGCGGAGAGCGCCGGGGCCGTCCCGGCCCCATCGCCGCCGCCTTCCTTGAGCGGCAGCGCCTCCTCGGCGTCGTCGAGCAGGTCGGCGGCGGCCGATCGATCGGCGAACGCGGCGCTGTCGATGGCCGTAACCACCTTCGCCGAGCCGAACAGCGAGAAAGTCCGCAGATCCTGCAGCAGCGACGTCAGGGAGGACGGGCGGCGATGCGCCTCGACGCGCCCACCGTGCCGCGCGGCGAGCGCCTCGGCCACCGCCAGCGCGGCCGGCTCGGCCAGCACCAGGTCGCCATGCAGCAGGAAGATCTGCGCCGGGGCCGGACCATCCAGGGTGGCGAGCAGCCGCTGGAGAGGATCGGGCATGCGACGGGGGGCAGCGCCGCGGCGGCCGCCTACCCCGCGTCGCCCTCCAGCATGCCCTTTTCCGCCAGCTCCTGGCAGCCGATGCAGAACCGCGCCCAAGGCACCGCTTCGAGGCGCAGCACGGCGATCGTCTGGCCGCAGTTGGTGCAGCGGCCGTAGGCGTTCTGGTTCATCCGGGAAAGCGCCTCCTCGATCTGCAGCAGCATCGTCCGTTCGCTATCCGAAAGGGAGAACATCAGCTCCCGGTTGTACGCGGCATTGGCCCGATCGACGATGTCGTCGGTCCCGTCGTCAGCCGATTCCTGTCCGGCTTTGAGGTCCTGGTTGTACATGTCGAGGATCTCCTGCTTTTGCTTGAGCAGGCGATCGCGTAGGGCGTCGAAGCGGTCGCTGGTCACGTCAGGAGCCGGTTTGGCGGTCTGTTTCCTGGCCACGCTGCTGTCTCCTTTCAGCTCGATGCCGACAGCGCTTTCCACGAGTACAGTCTCATGGCGGCTCGCGATGATAGCTCATTCCGGCTGCGATCGAGAGCGCTCGGTAGAGCTGCTCGTACAGCACGAGGCGTGCCAGCTCGTGGGAGAGGGTCAGCGGCCCCAGCGACAACACCCATCGCGCCTGCCGCAGCAGGCTGTCGTCGAGGCCCAGATCGGAGCCGACGACGAAGGCGACGGCGTGCGGCCACTCGCCGCGCAGGCGGCGCAACCGCTCGGCGAGCGGGCGCGAGGCGAGCGCCTCGCCGCGGCTGTCCAGGGCGATCGCAAAGCTGGGCTGGGGCAGCGCCGCGAGCAGCGCCTGCGTCTCGGCGCGCTGGCGCTGCGGGTCGTCGGACGCCACCCGCGCGCGCACCGGCAGATCGCGCACCGGCGTCAGGCGCGCGATGCGGCGGCGGTAGGAAGCGCACAGCTCGTCCCATCCCGAGCGCTGGTGCCGCCCGGCCCAGAGGACGACGAGCTCGCGGCTCAAATCACGGCCGGATCGCCCGGCGCCGGCGCCGCGGCCGGCGCCGCCGGCGACCCGGCTGGCTTCGCATCGTGGGCATCTTGCGCATCGTGGGCATCGGGGGCATCGTGCGCGCGCGGGTCGAGCGGGTCGGGGGGCTCTGCCGCGCCGACCGCCATGTAGCGCTCCCACTCCTCGCGAAACGCCAGCGCCCGGAGGTCGCGCATGCGATCGAGGAAGACGACGCCGTTCAGGTGGTCGAACTCGTGCTGGACGATCCGCGCCTCGAAGCCCTGGGCGACGTAGTCGAGCGGCCGGCCCTGGCGGTCGAGCCCGCGCACGCGCACCGCCGGATGGCGCGGCACCAGGCCCCGCAGGTCGGGGATCGACAGACAGCCTTCCCAGTCGTAGACCAGCTCGCCGGCCTGAGGAGTCAACATCGGATTGACCACCACGTGCAGCGGGATGGCGCCGACGGCGTCGCGGTCGGGCACGGCGGAGCGATCTGCCCGCTCGGCTCGGTCGGCCTGGATGGACGGCTCCGCATCGCCGGGCGGGCCGGACCGCTCGGATGCCTCGGATGGCTGGGCGCCCGCCTCCCGGTCGTCGCCATCGGCGCGCGGCTCGTTGCCGTCCGCGATGCCGTCCGCGACGCCGTCCGCGCCGTCCGCGGCGCCGGCGGCGGGCGGCGCCAGCTCGTAGACGAAGAGCTGCAGCGGGAGGCCGACCTGCGGCGCCGCCAGGCCGACGCCGCGGGCGGCGCGCATGGTCGCGATCATGTCCTCGACCAGCGCCTGGACGGCAGCGTCGCCGAGGCTGGCGGGCACCAGCGCCTGGGCGACGCCGCGCAACGCCGGATGGCCGAGCCTGACGATGGGGAGGATTGGCATGGCGAGAGCCTCGCTCTTCGATTATATCGCCGGGCCGCCAGGCCACGCCGGACCACGCCGGCAGTCACGGATCGACCCCGGACGGTCTGGTATCTTTGCCGCATGAAGCGGTCCGGTCAGACCAGGGAGCGCCGCCGGCGGCTCCCCCACCGGGGTCTCGCCCTGGCGGCGGCCGCCCTCGCCGTGCCGGCGGTGGCGCACGCCCTCATCCAACGCCGCCTGCGCGCGCCCGAGGCTCCCGGCTGGGGGCGGACCCATCGCTACGCCGGCCATCTCGGAACGGTGGCTTACCAGGAGCTGGGCGCCGGCCCGCCGGTCGTCCTGCTGCATGCCTTCGGCCCCGGCTTCGATGCCGGCCAGTGGCGGGCGGCGGCCGAGGCGCTGGCGCCGCACTGCCGCGTCCTGGCGCCGGATCTACCGGGCTGGGGGCGCTCGGCCACGCTGGCGCCGCGCCCGGAGCTCTATCTCGCCAGTCTCGCCGATTTCCTCAGCGGCGCCGTCTGGGAGCGCGCGTTGCTGGTCGCCGCCGGCCACGCGGCGCCCTACGCCGTCCGCCTGGCCGCCGAGCACCCCGGCCTGGTGGCGGGCGTTGCCCTGGTGGCGCCGCACGGCCTGTCGCTGCCCGGCGGCCACGGCCACTCCAGCCAAGCCGGCGCCGCCGCGCACCCGCTCGTCGCCCAGCTGTTGCAGGTGCCCCTGCTGCGGGTCTCGGTCATGGACGTCCTCACCAGCCGCGCCGCCCTCGGCCACTACCTCCGGACGGCGGCCTACGCCGCCGCCGAGCGGGTGGACGCCGCCCTGCTCGAGCATCACTATCGGGTCAGCCACCTGCCCGCCCACCGCCTGGCGCTGGCCGCCTACTGGCGCGGCGAGCTCGACCTCGGCGCCGCGGCCGCTCTTGACCGGCTGCAGGTACCGCTCTGGATCGGGCTGAGCGCGGTGGACGGAGCGCACCCTCCTTCCGGCGATGGCGATGGCGACGGCGATGGCCTGCCCGCCGGCACCCAGGTCGAGGTCATCGCCGGCACCCGCGACCTCCCCCATGCCGAGCGGCCGCTGGCGGTGGGCAACGCCATCGCTCGTTTCCTGGCCCAGCTGCCGGCCGCCTGAGCCATGAGCGAGCGCCAGGGCCAACCCTTCCCCGAAGTTCCCGCGGGCTATCCCTTCCCGCGCCTCGAGCGCGAGGTGCTGGCCGAGTGGAGCACCGGCAAGATCTTCGAGCAGACCCAGACCCGCCCGGCGCCGCGCGGCGATTTCGTGTTCTTCGAAGGGCCGCCCACGGCCAACAACGTGCCGCACGTGGGCCACGTCGTCACCCGCGTGGTCAAGGACCTGTTCCCCCGCTACCGCACTCAGCGCGGCTACCGGGTGCTGCGCAAGGCGGGCTGGGACACCCACGGCCTGGCGGTCGAGATCGAGGTCGAGAAGCGCCTGGGCTTCAGCGGCGGCAAGCGCCAGATCGAGGCCTACGGCGTCGCCGAGTTCAACCGCGCCTGCCTCGACAGCGTCCATACCTACGAGCGGCAGTGGCGGGCGATGACCGAGCGGATCGGCTACTGGATCGACCTCGACCACGCCTACCACACCTACAGCAACGCCTACATCGAGTCGGTGTGGTGGGCGCTGGCCGAGCTCTGGCGCCGCGGCCTGCTGGTGGAGAGCTACAAGATCCAGCCCTACTGCGCCCGCTGCGGCACCACCCTGTCCAGCCACGAGGTGGCGCAGAACTACCGCGACGCCGACGATCCTTCGATCTGGACGCTCTTCCCGCTGCGGCCCGGCCAGAGCGTCGCCACCCTCGAGGGCGCGACCCGCGAGGTGGGCTCGAACCTCGCGCTCGTCGCCTGGACCACCACGCCCTGGACGACGCTCGCCAACGCCGGCCTGGCGGTGTCGCCCGCGCTGACCTACCGCATCGTCGCCCATCCGCTGCTCCCCGGCCAGGAGCTGCTGATCGCCGAAGGGCTGGCCAACCCGGTGCCGCTGGCGGCGCCGGCCGCCGAGGAGGGCGGCAAGCGGCGGCTGCTCGACCTGCGCGACCAACCGGCGCTCGCCCGGGTCGCCGGCGGCGCGCTCGAGCACCTGCTCTACGAGCGGCCCTTCACCTTCTTCTTTCCCGAGGAGCCGGGCAAGGTGGTGCTCGGCTCCTACGTCACCCAGACCGAGGGCACCGGCGTCGTCCACACCGCGCCGCCCTTCGGCGAGGACGACTACCAGACCGGCCTCCGCTACCAGCTGCCGCTCATCCTCTGCGTCGATGCGGAAGGCAAGATGGCCGCCGGCGCCGGCGCCTTCGCCGGGCTCTGGTTCAAGGACGCCGACCCCAAGATCGTCCACGACCTCAAAGAGCGCGGCCTGCTGCTGCACTCCGACCGCTACCGACACAGCTATCCGTTCTGCTGGCGCTGCGACCGGCCGCTGCTCTACTACGCGACGCGCAGCTGGTTCGTGAGGACCACCGCCGCCCGCGGCGAGCTGATCGCCAGGAACCGCGAGGTCCACTGGCACCCCGAGCACGTCGGCGAAGGGCGCTTCGGCAACTGGCTCGAGAACGTGGTCGATTGGGCGCTGTCGCGCAACCGCTATTGGGGAACGCCGCTGCCGATCTGGACCTGCGACTGCGGCGGCCGGCGGGTGATCGGCTCCTTCGCCGAGCTGTTCACCGCCGCCGGCCGGCCGGCGCCCGCCGACCTCTACGACCCGGCGCGGTTCGATCCCCACCGGCCGGCCATCGACGGCCCCGACTTCGAGCTGCCCTGCGGCGAGTGCGGCGGCACCATGCGGCGGGTGCCCTTCGTCATCGACGCCTGGTTCGACTCGGGCGCGATGCCCTTCGCCCAGCACCACTACCCGTTCGAGAACCGCGAGCTGATCGACGGCCGACGGCAGTTCCCCGCCGACTTCATCGCCGAGGCGGTGGACCAGACGCGCGGCTGGTTCTACACCCTGCACGTGCTGGGCACCCTGCTCTTCGACTCGGTCGCCTATCGCCACTGCATCGTGCTCGGCCACGTCAACGACGAGCAGGGGCGCAAGATGTCGAAGCGCCTGGGCAACTTCGTCGAGCCGATGCCGGTCATCGAGGAGAGCGGCGCCGACGCGCTGCGCTGGTACTTCTGCGTCAACAATCCCGAGCTGCCGTCGCGCTTCTCCTCGCGGCTGGTGCGCGAGGCGGCGCAGCGCTTCCTGCTGCCGCTGTGGAACGCGCTCTCCTTCTTCACCATCTACGCCAACCTGGACGGCTGGCGGCCGGCCGCCGCCGACAGCGCGCCGCCGCCGTTTGCCGCCCGCCCGGCGCTCGACCGTTGGATCCTGCTGCGCCTCGACGGCGTGGCGGCGGCCACCACCGAGCACCTCGACGGCTACCGCGTCGTCGAGGCGGCGCGCGGCCTCGAAGAGTTCCTCGACGACCTCACCAACTGGTACATCCGCCGCAGCCGCGGCCGCTTCTGGGCAGGCGCCGCCGCCGGAGAGGCCGGCGCGGACGGGGAGGCCGGCGCCGGCGAGGCGGCCGCGGCGCCGGCCGACAAGCAGAGCGCCTACGCCGCCCTCTACGAGGTGCTCACCACCCTGGCGCGGCTGCTGGCGCCGTTCGTGCCGTTCGTGGCCGAGGTGCTGCATCGCCACCTGGTGCGCGGCCAGCAGGCCGGCGCCGCGGCCAGCGTCCATCTGGAAGCCTGGCCGGAGCCTGTCGCCGGCCGCTCCGATCCGGCGCTCGAGACGGGCATGGCTGCCGTGCAGCGCATCGTCCGCCTGGGCCACGCCGCGCGCAACGCGCACGGCCTCAAGACCCGTCAGCCGCTCGCCGCGGTCACCCTGGTCGCCGCGGACTCGCGGCTGCGGGAGGCGGTCGCGCCCTACGAAGAGCTGCTGCGCGACGAGCTCAACGTGCGCACGGTGCACTGGGCGGCCGACCGCTCGCAGTACGTCCGGCAGGAGGTGCTGCCGATCTTCCCGAAGGTGGGGCCGCGCTTCGGCAAGCGGATGCCGCTGGTCAAGCAGGCGCTGGCGGCGGCCGACGGCGACGCCCTGACCGCCGAGCTGGAGCGCCGCGGCAGCCTGAACCTGCTCCTGCCCGGCGGCGAGGAGATCACGCTAGCCGCCGGCGAGGTGGAGGTCCGCCTGGTCGAGAAGGAGGGGACGGCGACCCAGGGCGACCGCGAGCTGCTGGTGGCGCTCGACACCCACGTCACCGAGGAGCTGCGGCAGGAAGGCCTGGCGCGCGAGCTGGTGCACCAGGTCCAGGTCTGGCGCAAGGACCTCGGGCTCGACTACGCCGACCGCATCCGCCTGGTCGTGCACGCGGACCGGGAGCTGGCCGGCCTGATCCAGCGTCACCAGGACTACATCCGGGGCGAGACGCTGACGGTGTCGATCGAGCTCCTCGACGCCACCCGGGCCGACGCCGAGCTGCCGCTGGCCCTGGCGGTCGGAGAGCTGACCGGCCGGGCGGCGATCGTCAAGGCGGCGGCGGTCGCGGCCGGCGGCGATGTCGGCGGCATGGGCGGCATGGGCGGCATGGGCGGCACCGGCGGCGAAGGCGCCGGCGAGAGCGCTGGCGGGGACGCCGGCGAGAACCGGCTCGGCCGGCCGCGCGAGCCGAGCGGTCCGGCCTGAGCGACGCGGGCTGCCCGCCCGGCCCGTCAGCCCGACCTTCACCTCATCCACCTCATCACCGCCTCACCGAGCACAGGAGAGCGACAGCGCCATGTCCGGAATCTTCAAGGCCTACGACGTCCGGGGCATCTACCCGAGCGAGATCAACGCCGAGGTGGCGCGCCAGATCGGGCTCGCCTTCCAGCACGTCCTGGACGCCGGCGACCGCGCCCACGGCAACACCGTGGTGGTGAGCCGCGACATGCGCGGCAGCAGTCCGGTGCTGGCGTCGGCCCTGATCGACGGCATCACCGAAGCCGGTTTCGACGTGCTCGACATCGGCCTCGCCTCGACGCCGATGAACTATTTCGCCATCGGCCACACCGGCGCGGCCGGCGGCGTCCAGGTGACGGCCAGCCACAACCCGGCGCAGTACAACGGCTTCAAGTTCAGCCGCCATGGCGCCCGGCCGGTGTCGGGCGATCACGGCATCGAGCTGATGGAGAGCAAGATCGCGGCCGGCGACCTGCCGGCGGCGGCGCGGCCGGGCGTCGTGCGCCATGGCGAGGTGACGGCGGACTATCGCAAGCACGTCCTCGGCTTCCTCGAGCCGGCGCCGGCCGGGCGCCGCCGCCTCAAGGTGGCGATCGACGCCGCCAACGGCATGGTGACCATCGACCGACCGATCCTCGACGCCATGGGGATCGAGATCCTGCCGCTCTACTTCGAGCTCGACGGCAGCTTTCCCAACCACGAGCCCAACCCGCTCAAGGAGGAGAACCTGCGCGACCTCAGCCGGGCGGTGCGCGACGGCGAAGCCGACTTCGGCGCCGCCTTCGACGGCGACGCCGACCGGGTGGGCTTCGTGGACGAGCGCGGCGAGCCGATCCCCAACGACCTCACCACCGGCCTCATTGGCGGCGAGCTGCTGGCGCGCGAGCCCGGCAAGGCGGTGATCTACGACCTGCGGTCGTCGCGCGCCGTCGCCGAGTACATCTCCGAGCACGGCGGCGTGCCGGTGCGCGAGCGGGTGGGGCATTCGTTCATGAAGGCCACCCTGCGCGAGCGCCACGGCATCTTCGGCGGCGAGCTGGCCGGCCACTACTACTTCCGCGACCATTACTACGCCGACTGCGCCATCCTGGCGCTGGTCGAGGTGCTCAACCTGCGGCGGCAGACGGGCGAGCCGTTGTCGCGGCTGGTGGCGCCGCTGGCCCGGTACCACAAGAGCCCGGAGATCAATTTCGTGGTCGAGGACAAGGCGGCCAAGATCGCGCTGCTGGCCGCCAAGTATGCCGACGCCAGCATCGACTATCTCGACGGCATCACGCTCAGCTATCCCGACTGGTGGGCCAACGTCCGGCCCTCCAACACCGAGCCCTATCTGAGGCTGGTGCTGGAGGCGAAGACCGCCGCCGACCTGGCGCGCCGCCGCGCCGAGCTGACGGCGCTGCTGGGCACGCCGGAAACGGAGTAGCGCACCCGGCGGCGGCCTCCCCGAAGCCCGCCGGTGACGTTTTCGCGTGCCGGCGTGTCTAAAGGGACGAGCGGCCTCGACTCCGAGGCCGCCCGGACCGATCGGGGAGGAGCGCCATGTCCCGTTTCCACGCGCTGGCAGGACTGCTGGTCGCCGTCTTCGTCGTCGCCGCCGGCGTCGGCGCCAGGTCGTCGGTGCAGTCCGAGCCTTCGCCTCGATTCGACGGTTCCGGCGCGGCCGGCACCGCGGCGGGCTCGCCCGGCGGCGGCGCCGCGGCCTCCTCCGTGGCGCTACGGTTTCGCAAGCCGGTGTTCGACTCGCCGGCTTCAGCCGCCGAGGCGGCACCCATCCGGCTCACCGCCTCGGACGGCACCGGCCTCACCCTGGTCGGGCTCGAGGCCCATGGCGTTCTCGAGCCGCCGCTGGCGTTCACCGAGCTGCACCTGACTTTCGAGAACCCCCGCGACGCGCGGATCGAGGGCCGCTTCCACATCGTGCTGCCGGCCGGCGCGGCGTTGAGCCGCTTCGCCATGCGCGGCGACCTGGGCTGGCAGGAGGGCGAGGTGGTGGAGCGCCGGCGCGCCCAGCTGGCCTACGAGGACTTCCTGCACCGGCGCCAGGATCCGGCGTTGCTCGAGCAGGAAGCCGGCAACGAGTTCTCGGCCCGCGTCTTCCCGATCCCGGCGCGCGGGCGCAAGGAGCTGATCGTTTCCTACTCGCAGCCGCTGCCGCGTGCGGACCAGCCGTACGTCATCCCATTGCTCGGGCTGGCGGAGATCGGGCACCTCGACCTGCGGGTGCTGCTTGGCGAGCATCCCGCGACGGCGGCGCCGGCGAGCAATCTCGGCGGCGAGGTCAGCGACCGGCGGGTGGTCGAGCTGCACCGGCGGTCCTGGACCCCCGACCGCGACTTCGAGGTCGGCCAGGAGCGCTTCGCCGGCCGCGACGGGCTGCGCCATGGCAACCTCGCCGTGGTGCGCGTGGCCGCCCCGGTCCCGGCGGTGCGCCGCAACCTGGACGGCCTCTACGTGCTGATCGATTCGAGCGCCTCGCGGGCCCTGGGCTACCGCCGGCAGGTGCGGCGCCTGACCGAGCTGATCGCCGGCCTGCGCGAGGCCGGCGCCAAGCGCCTGGGAGTCGCCGCCTTCGACCAGGAGGTGGTGCCGATCTTCGAGGGCGCGGTGAGCGATTTCGGGCAGGCCGAAGCGCAGCGGCTCCTCGACCGGCGCCCGCTGGGGGCCACCGACCTGCACGCGGCGCTGTCCTGGCTGGCCGGCCGGCTGGACCGGGGCAGCCGCCGGACGCCGCGCGTCCTGCTGCTCACCGACGGCGTCGCCACCGCCGGCGAGACCGAGACCTCCGCGCTCAAGGCGGCGGTGCGGGAGCTCGGCGCGGCCGGCGTCGAGCGCCTCGACGTGCTGGCGGTCGGCGGCCTGCGCGACGAGGCCGTGCTGCGCGAGCTGGCAACCGGCAACCTGGCCCAGGACGGCGCGCGGATCGACGGCGACGCCGCGACCGCCGAGATCCTCGACCGGCTGACGCTCGACTGCCGATCCGGGATCGCGGTGGCGGTCGCGGGAGCGTCATGGGTCTGGCCCGAGACCCTGGACGGCATGCAGCCGGGGGACGAAGCGCTGGTCTATGCCGACCTGGCGCCGGAGCGGCCCTTCCGCCTCTCCCTGGCCGGCAGCGAGGTCTCCCTGCGCGGCGAGCTGGTGCCGGCCGAGCGGCCGCTGCTTGAGCGGGCATGGGCGCAGGCGCGGATCGAGCGCCTGCTGCACCTGCGCGAAGCGGCCCTCGCCGGCGACGACGACCTGCGGCGGGCGCTCGGGCACGAGATCGTCGAGCTGAGCGTCAAGCATCGGGTGGTGAGCCCCTTCACCGCCATGCTGGTGCTCGAAACGGCGGCCGACTACCAGCGCTTCGGCCTCGACCGCCGGGCGCTTGCCGACATCCTCACCGTCGGCCCCGGCGGGCTCGAGGTGCTCGCCCGCGGTCCGTCGTCGTTGCCGCCGGCAGCCCTGCGGGCGGCGAGGTCCGGCGAGCCGGCGCGCGAGCACGAGGCGCTTGCGAAGGCGGGCGAGAGCGGCGCCAACGTTCCTCAGGAGGACACGTTGACGGTGACCACCGAAGCGCTGCCGGCGGACGGTTCGGTTCAGTCCGCAAGCGGCGTCGACGCGCCGACGGGGAGCTGGCAAAGCCATGGTGGCATTCCGGCAGGCGATCTCCCGGTCGCGGCCGCCGGCGGCCTGCCGGCTGACGCGGAGGGTGGTGTACCGGGCAGCGCGGCACGCGGTGGGTCGGCGGGCGCGGCAAGTGGCGGGCTGGGCGCCGTCGAAGGCGGCGTGCCCGGGGGCGTGGCTGGAGGAATCCAGGGCGGGGTGGCCGGCGGGGCGCCTGGCGGCGTAATCGGCAGCGTGGCGGCGCAGCCAGGCGGGCCACCACCGCCGCCGCTGGTGCCAAGTCCGGCCTCGCGGGCCGCGACGGGCGCGGGGTCCGCGAGTACCGCCGAGCGCGGCGGCGGCGAGACCGTGGCGAGGCAGCGGAGCGAGTGGGCCACGGCCGAGCGCCGCCTGGCGGGGCGCGGCCGCGACGACGAGGAAGAGGCGGGCGAGGCGCCCTACTCCGGGAGGTTCGCCGAGGTGATGGCTGATTTGTCGGAAGGCCGGGGCGCGGCGGCGCGCGGCTTGGCGGAGGCATGGAGCGCGGAGGCGCCATGCGACGTGCTGGCGCTGCTGGCGCTGGGCGAGGCCTGGGAGGCCGCCGGGGAGAAGGTGGCGGCGGCGCGGGCCTACGGCTCGCTGATCGACCTCTTCCCGAGCCGGGCGGACCTGCGCCGGCTCGCGGGGGAGCGGCTCGAGCGCCTGGGGGAGGTGGGCATCGGGCTGGCGATCGACACCTACCGGAAGGCGGCCGAGCAGCGGCCGGACCATCCCTCCGGCCACCGGCTCCTCGCCTGGTCCCTTTGGCGCTCCGGGCAGTTTGCCGCGGCGTTCGCGGCGATCGAGAAGGGTCTCGAGCAGCCGTACCCCCAGGATCGCTTCCCCGGCGTCGATCGGATCCTGAAGGAAGACCTGGGTCTGCTGGCGGCCGCCTGGCTGCGCGCCGAACCGGCCCGCCGGGAGGAGGTGCTCAACCGCCTCGAGGCCCACGGCGCCAGGCTGGCGACCGAGCCCTCGCTGCGCTTCGTCCTCTCCTGGGAGACCGACGCCAACGACGTCGACCTCCACGTGCGCGACCGCAACGGCGGCCATGCCTTCTACGGGCATCCCAGCCTGCCGTCGGGCGGCGAGCTGTTCGCCGACGTCACCACCGGATACGGCCCCGAGTGTTTCGCGGTGTCGCTGCCGGTAGGCGTTGCTGCCAGGGGCGATGTTGGAGCCAAGGGAGCCAAGGGTGCCAAGGGCACCGAGGACGCCAAGGGTGCCGCGCCCTACCGGCTGGGGATCCACTATTTCAATCGCGGGCCGATGGGCTACGGCATGGGCACCGTGCAGGTCGTCTCGCATGACGGCAAGGGCGGTCTGGCGATCGAGCCGCGCCCGTTCGTGGTGATGACCGACCGGGCGGCGGTGGACCTGGGCCTGGTCGAGAAGGGCGGGAAGAGGTGAGCAGCGCTCGCTATCCGTCGAAGCGATGGTCTACCGGATCTCTACTAGCACGCATTCCTCCCCGCCTACCGCACTGCCGCTTCCGGCAGGACGCCTGAGCCCGTCTTCGACAGGGCGTGGATCATCATGTACCGAAGGAAATCCAGGAATGGTCTCGTGAAGAAGCCGCTGTGCCCCTGCACGACCTCATCGGCGGCATGGACGTGCCAGATCGGCCGGGACGGGTCAACGCCGGGACGACAGACGAGGCGCGCGGAGCCCAGGGTCAGCCCGGCCGTGCAAGCCTGCGAGGCACCGGTTCTTTCGGTCAGCTCGCCGTCGCGGCGCGCCCTCAGGAAGGCGGCGAGCTTCCCTGCCTCGTCCTGGGAGAGCTCGGGAACCGGTACTTGGCACGAGCACGCTGACCTTCGAGCCAGTTGAGGCGCTCTAGACGCATTCACGGCCTCCAGGCGATGAGTCGAGAACGGCTCGTAGTCGCCGACGGCCGTCGTCAGCAGCGCCCGCGCGCTGCGAGGGCCGGTCCTCTGGAAAAGCACGTTGATCCACCGGCCGAGGCGAAACCATGTGCGATTCGGACCGTCTGTCTCCGAGCTGACGACGACGAGCACCGGGCTCTGGTAGCGCGAGTAGGGACCGAGCTCCTCGACGAGATCTTGCAACGGCGCGTAGAGCGACGCCTCGAACGCGGGGTTCAGAAGGACCACGAGGTTGCCGAATCCCTCCACGACGTTGCGGTCGGCCGGGACTCGGCCGCGCCGATCGAGCGCCTCCACGAGGCGCGCCTTCAGGATGTTCGCCAGCGCCGTGTAGACCATCGTGCCACCGAAGCTGTGTCCGATGACGTTCAGCGCCGCGAAGCGCCCTCCGGCGTTCTCGCGCCGAACGAACTGGTCGAGGTGCGTCAAGACCTCGACCAGCTCGCCGCCGCCGATCCGCTCCGCAGCGTGCTTGCGCGACCAGAACGTTAGCTGCGCGAAAGGCTCCGTGACGGAGCGGCCTCTCCATCCTGCGTAGACGCCGACGACCCGGGGCGGCTTGAGGCCCGCGCCCGCGACGCGCGCTGCCGCCGCGGTCTCGGAAGCGATCTCGGCGAGGAAGGCGCGGAAGCAGGCGACGAACGGGTCGCAGACGCGTGCGTCATGCAGCCATCCGTGCGCGAAGAAGACGATCAGGACGCCTTCGGAATCCGTCCTTCGCCCCTCCGAGGCGAGCGTTCTATCGAGCCGCTCGACCTGCTCGGGGCTCCAGAGCCGCCCCTGGTCGTCAAACTCCACCACGGTGAGGGTGAAGTCGGGGTGGATCTCGACCGAATGCGCTGCGACTTCGGCGCGCGCCCGGACCTCCGCGAGGCGTTCGACGGACGTCACGATCGGCGCCGCATCCCTGGCGGAGGTGGAGAGCCGCCATGGCGCATGGGCCACACACGCCGCTGCACACGCCGACGCGCCGATCAGGAAGGCCACCGAACCTCTATTTGCGTTCTTCATAATCCGTAAACCCAGATCCAAGTTCTCCACCGCGCGCAGGCGCAGCTGCCTCGAACGTGCAGCGGTCCCGCGGTGCCGGGCGTCTATCACTGACGTAGGGACGTCGGTTCATAATCTCGAAGAGGTCTATAGGTCGTAGGTCGACATGTCGGTAACGTCCCGTCGGACGTGAAGCACTCAACCCAACCCTTGACGTCTGCCTTTTCGGCACTATTGATCTCCACCAAGGCTGAAGCCGCAGCCCGAGGCGCCCGCCGCCCCCACCCCCACCGCCCGTACCGGCGGCGCCGCTGTCCGGGCCGTTGCCCTTGCTGCCCGCGCCGGCCATCCGCTCGCCGCTGCCCCCGACCCCGCCCGCGCCGCCCGGGCTGCCCCCGGCCCCACCGCCTTCCGAGCAGAAGTCCGGCGGCGCCGGCGCCAGGCAGCCGGCATGCCCGGTCAGGTCCAGCGGCACCGGCGTCGTCTTGGTGCAGAACGCCGGCACCGGCACCGGCCCGATGGGCGGTCGGTCAGCTCCGGCGGCTGCCCAGCAGGCCCGCCCGCATCAGGTAATACATCAGGGTCAGCAGCGTGGAGACCACCGCCGCGACGTAGGTCAGGGCCGCCGCGTTGAGGACGCGGTCCATCCCCACCCTTTCCTGCGGCATCACGATGCCTTGCTCGACCGCCAGGCGCTTGGCGCGCGCCGAGGCGTCGAACTCGACCGGCAGGGTGACGATCTGGAACAGCAGCACCGCCGAGAACAGCAGCGCTCCGAACATCACCATCTCCTGGCCCAGCAACTGCCCGCCACGCATCAGCAGCAGCCCTAAGAACATGACGAGATAGCCGACCGACGAGCCGATGTTGGCGGTCGGCACCAGCGCCGAACGCAGCCAGAGCGGCTTGTAGGAGCGGGCGTGCTGCACGGCGTGGCCGGCTTCGTGGCAGGCCACCCCGACCGCGGCGATGGAAGTCGAGCCGAAGACCCCTTCCGACAGCGCCAGCTGCTTGTTGAGCGGGTTGTAGTGGTCGGTCAGCTTGCCGGCGGTGGCCACCACGCGAACGTCGCCGATGCCGGCGGCCTGCAGCATGATCTGCGCCGCCTGGGCGCCGGTCAGGCCGCGGGCGGTGCGCACGCGCGAGTACTTGTCGAATGCCGACCGGGTGCGCCAGGACGCCCACAGCGACAGCGCCAGACCGGGCAGTATGAACAGCAGGTAGTGATAGTCGTAAAAGAACATACGTCCTCCTCATGGCTGAAAACAACCCCCGCCAGGCCGGCATTTCAGGCCTGGCGAGCCGCGCACTACAATGACCGCATGGCAGACGCCACGGCAGCAACCGACACCCACTCCGCGAGCACCCCGAAGGTCGCGATCGTCACCGGCGGCAGCCGCGGCATCGGCAGGGCCGTGCTCGAAGCCCTGCTCGACACCGGTTACCGGGTGTTCTTCGGCAGCAAGAGCCAGGATTCGGTCGCCCGCGCCACGGCGGAGTTGCAGCCCCGCTTTGGCGCCACGGTCGCCGGCCGCCCGCTGGACGTCCGCCGGCAGGAGCAGGTCGATGCCTTCGCCGCCTGGGTGCTCGCCGAGGCCGGCCGCATCGACTGCCTGGTGAACAACGCCGGCACGGGAACCTTCGCACCGGTCGACGGACTCTCCGGCGACCAGTGGCGGGAGGTGATCGAAACCAACCTGAGCGGCGCGTTCTACTGCATTCACGCGGTGGCGGCGACGATGAAGGCGCAGGGCGGCGGCTGGATCTTCAACGTCGCCTCGCTGGCCGCCAGGAGCCCGATGGCGGGCGGCGCCGCCTACAACGCCAGCAAGTACGGCATGCTCGGCATGTCGGAGGCGGCGATGCTCGACCTGCGGCAGTTCGGCGTGCGGGTGGCGGCGATCCTGCCGGGCAGCGTCGACACCAGCTTCGGCAATCCGGGGGCGCGCAGCGCCGACCGCTCCTGGATGCTGGCGCCAGTGGACGTGGCGGCGACGATCCTGCATTTCCTGAGCTTTCCCGACCGGGCACTGCCGAGCCTGGTCGAGCTCCGCCCGACGCGGCCACCGCACCGGACCTGAGAAAAGCCGCCGGGGCGCCCCGGCGGCGGCGAGGAACGAGGCCGTCCAGATCCTTGACCCGAGACAAAAAAACCGCCGGGTTGCCCCGGCGGGAGGTGAAGCAGCGGAGCGCCGCTCGGCGAACCGAGCGAGCCGCCGCCCTTACTTGAAGCTGATCCGAGCTCCGAAGCGGTAGACGCGCGGGCTCAGGACTTCGTTGACGAAGCCGGCGTTCCTGACCGTGAAGTTCGGCGAGGTGTTGTTGAACTGACCCTGCTTCTGGAGGATGAACGCCTCGTTGAACAGGTTGAAGCAGTC
>DATGHG010000276.1:0-8041 GCA_035308185.1 Thermoanaerobaculia bacterium
CTTGGTGGCAGCCAGCGGCCGGGGATCCCGCCGCGGAGAGGTGAGCGAATGACCGACAATCACACCCTGGTACGGGTGCGCGACGTGCACAAGTTCTACCGGCGGGGCGGCGAGCGGCTGGACATCCTGAAAGGGCTCAGCCTCGACATCCCTCGAGGCGACTTCCTTGCCCTGATGGGACCCTCGGGCTCGGGCAAGACCACCCTGCTCAACCTGCTCGGCGGCCTGGATCGGCCGAGCTCCGGCTCGGTGGAGGTGGGCGGCGACGCCATCGACAGCCTCTCCAACAACCAGCTGGCGCGCTGGCGGGCGCAGCAGGTCGGTTTCGTCTTCCAGTTCTACAACCTGCTGCCGGTGCTGACCGCCGAGCGCAACGTCGAGCTGCCGCTGCTGCTCACCTCGCTGTCGAAGGCGGAGCGCCGGCGCCACGTCGCCACCGCGCTCGAGGTGGTGGGCCTTGCCGACCGGGCGGAGCACTACCCGCGCCAGCTCTCCGGCGGCCAGGAGCAGCGCGTCGGCATCGCCCGCGCCATCGTCACCGACCCCACCCTGCTGCTCTGCGACGAGCCCACCGGCGACCTCGACCGCAAGTCCGGCGACGAGATCCTGAGCCTGCTGCAGGCGCTCAACACGGCGCACGGCAAGACCATCGTCATGGTCACCCACGACCCGCATGCCGCGGGGCACGCCCGTCGCACGCTGTTTCTCGACAAGGGTTCGCTCACCACGGAGCCGGCGGCATGAGATTCCTGCCGCTGGTGTGGAAGAACCTCGGGCGCCGCAAGGTGAGGACCACCTTCACCGCGCTCTCGATCGTCATCTCCTTCCTGCTCTTCGGCATCCTGGCGGCCATCCGCCTGGCCTTCAGCGCCGGCGTGGACGTCACCGGCGCCGACCGGCTGGCGGTCACCCACAAGGTGTCGATCATCCAGCCGCTGCCGATCTCCTACGGCGACCAGATCGCCAGGGTGCCGGGAGTGCGCGAGGTGACCCACGCCAACTGGTTCGGCGGCATCTACAAGGACCCCAAGAACTTCTTCCCGCGCATGGGCGTCGATCCAGTCACCTACCTGGACATCTATCCCGAGATCAAGCTGCCGGAGGACCAGAAGAAGGCCTGGCTGGCCGACCGCACCGGCGCCATCGTCGGCAGGGTCACCGCCGACCGCTTCGGCTTCAAGGTGGGCGACCGCATCCCGATCCTCTCGACGATCTACACCAAGCTCGACGGCGGGCGTACCTGGGACTTCACCGTCGACGGCATCTACGACGCCCCCAAGGGCTTCGACACCAGCGCTCTGTTCTTTCAGTACGACTATCTGAAGGAAGCCGCCTTCACCACCAACCAGGTCGGTTGGTACATCATCCGCATCAGCGATCCCCAGCATGCCCAGCGCATCGTGGACCAGATCGACGCGCTGTTCGCCAACTCCCACGCCGAGACCAAGACCTCGACCGAGAAGGCCTTTGCTGAGGGTTTTGCCAAGCAGGCCGGCGACATCGGAGCGATCATCACCGGCATCGTCTCGGCGGTCTTCTTCACCCTGCTGCTGGTGGCCGGCAACACCATGGCGCAGTCGGTGCGCGAGCGTACCAGCGAGCTGGCGGTGCTCAAGACGCTCGGCTACGGCGACGGCCTGGTGATGCGGCTGGTGCTTTTCGAATCGTGCCTGCTGGCGCTGGTGGCGGGCGGTTTGGGCCTTGTCCTGGCGAAGCTCGCGACCTCGGGGGGCGATCCGACCGGCGGCTTCCTGCCGGTCTTCTACCTGCCGGGGCGGGACTTTGGGCTGGGGATCGGTCTCGCCGTCGCGCTCGGTCTGGCCACCGGCGCGCTGCCGGCCTGGCAGGCGATGCGGCTGCGCATCGTCGACGCCTTGCGGAGGGTTTGAGCGATGGGACTCTTGCGATGGTTCTCCCAGGTGTGGGCGGTGACCCTGCTCAACCTGCGCACGATCGGCCAGCGCCGCGGCTCTTCGGCGGCGACGGTGTTCGGGGTGGCCGGCGTGGTGATGGTCTTCGTGGCGGTGTTGTCGATCGCCGAGGGCTTCCACGCCACGCTCGCCGCGACCGGCTCGCCCGCCGGCGTGATCGTGATGCGCGGCGGCAGCGACTCCGAGATGATGAGCGGCATCTCGCGGGACAACGCGCGCATCATCGCCGACGGGCCGGGGGTCGGGCGCACGGGGCAAGGCGAGACGGCCTCCTCCGAGCTCTACGTGGTGGTGAGCCTGCCCAAGCGCACCACCCACACCGACGCCAACGTGCCGCTGCGCGGCGTGCAGCCGGCCGCCTTCGCGGTGCGCGGCAACATCCACCTCATCTCCGGGCGACCTTTCCGGTGGGGCCACAACGAGGTCATCGCCGGCGTCGGCGCGGCGCGGCAGTTCGCCGGCCTCGACCTGGGCTCGACGCTGCATCTGGGCGAGAACGTCTGGCAGGTGGTGGGCATCTTCGAGAGCGGCGGCTCGCTCTCGGAGTCGGAGATCTGGACCGACGTGGACCTGTTGATGCCGGCCTACCGGCGCACCCTGTTCCAGTCGGTGCACCTCGAGCTCGCCTCGCCGGCGGCATTCGATCGTTTCAAGGACGCCCTGACCACCGATCCCCGCCTGGACGTCAGCGTGCTGCGCGAGGCCGACTACTACGCCGAGCAGTCGCGCTCGTTGACCACCATCATCACCCGCCTGGGCTACAGCATCACCATCCTGATGGGGATCGGCGCGGTCTTCGGCGCGGTGCTCACCATGTACTCGGCGGTGGCGTCGCGCACCCGCGAGATCGCCACCCTGCGCGCCCTGGGCTTCGGCAGCGGGCCGGTGGAGGTCTCGGTGCTCGCCGAATCGCTGGTGCTGGCCCTGGCCGGCGGCGTCATCGGCGGCCTGCTCGCCTACCTGCTGTTCGACGGCTATCGCACCTCGACCCTCAACTGGCAGAGCTTCAGCCAGGTGGCGTTCGCCTTCAAGGTGACGCCGCGCCTGCTGGTGACGGCGATCGTCGTCACCCTGCCGATGGGCCTCATCGGCGGCATCTTCCCCGCCATCCGCGCCGGCACCCTGCCGGTGGCCTCGGCGCTAAGGGAGACATAGCCGGCGGCAACTTCGGGCTAGACTGTCGCGCGTGAGCGCCGAGACCTCCCCCACCCCCGCGACCCTGCCCCTGGCGCCGGAGGTGTTCCGCGCCGCTCATTCGCGGGTCGCGCCGCACGCACACTGTACGCCGCTGCTGCCGTCGCGGACCTTGAGCGAGCTCACCGGCTGCGAGGTGCGGCTCAAGGCGGAGGTTTTCCAGCGCACCGGCTCCTACAAGATCCGCGGACCGCTCAACAAGCTCCCGCTGCTCACCGCCGACGAGCGCCGGCGCGGCGTCGTCTGCTCTTCGGCCGGCAACCATGCGCAGGGCGTCGCGCTCGCGGCTCGCATCCACGGCATCCATGCGGTCGTGGTGATGGCCGAGAACGCCACGCCCTCGAAGGTGGCGGCGACCCGCGGTTACGGCGCCGAGGTCGTGCTGCACGGCACCATCTGGGACGAGGCCAACGAGCGGGCCCAGGCACTGGTCCGCGAACGCGGCCTGACCTACGTGCATCCCTTCGACGACCTGCAACTGATTGCCGGCCAAGGCACCGTGGGGCTCGAGATCGTCGACGACTGGCCGGAGGTGGACGTGGTGGTGGTACCGATCGGCGGCGGCGGCCTGATCTCCGGAGTGGCGATGGCGGTCAAGGGCGCCAGGCCGGCGGCCAGGATCGTCGGCGTCGAGTCCTCGGGAGCGCCCGGCATGCGCGACAGCGTCGCCGCCGGCCAGGTGGTGACGCTCGACCGCGTCGATTGCGTCATCGACGGGCTGCGGGTCAAACGGGTCGGCGAGACCACCTTCCAGGTGGTGCGGCGCTTCGTCGACGAAATCGTCACCCTGCCCGACGAAGAGATCTTCGCGGCGATGCTCTGGACCATGGCGCGGGCCAAGCTGGTGGTCGAAGGCGCCGCCGCCGCGCCGGTCGCCGCCTTGCTGCACGGCCTGGTACCGGCACCGCCGGGCTCCCGGGTGGCCTGCGTGCTGAGCGGCGGCAACGTCAACCTGGACCAGCTCCGCGGCCTGACCTGGAACTGATCGCCGGGCGGCGGGCGAGCCTCCCCCGCTCGGCTATACTGCGCTGGCGATTCGCTCCACCCAGGACCGACCACCGAGGGCGATCCATGCCGGTATCCGCCGCCAGCTCGAGGCAGCTGTACGAAGGGCTCAAGGCCTGCGGCGTGCGGCTGCTGTCGGTGCTGCCCGAAACCTGGCTGGTGCACCTGGTGGCGCTGGCCGAAGCCGACCCCGAGATGACTCTGGTGCGCCTGGCCAAGGAGGAGGAGGGGGTCGGCGTCTCGGTCGGCGCCCACCTGGCCGGCGTGCGGTCCGCCATGCTGATGCAGAACCACGGCCTGCTGGCGAGCGTCAACGGCATCGTCTCGCTCGCCCAGCTCTACCGGGTGCCGCTGCTGATGCTGGTGAGCTACCGCGGCGGCTTCGGCGAAGAGCATCCCTGGCAGACCGAGGGCGGCGCGGTGACCGAGGACCTGCTGCGGGCGCTGCGCATCCCCTACCTGCTGCTGGCCCGCGCCGACCAGGTGGCGGCGCGGCTGCGCGAGGCCCAGGCCCTGGCCGAGGCGAGCCTGCGGCCGGTCGCCCTGCTGCTCTGCCGCGAGCTGATGTGGGAGGAATGATGCTGCGCCTCGAGGCCATGCGGGCGATCTATCCGCTGCTGGCCGAGCGGGTGGTGGTCACCAACATGGGCGCGGCGCCGGCCGAGCTGTTCTCGCTCGGCCACCGGCCGGGCTTCTTCTACGTCGAGCACTCGATGGGGCTCGCCTCCTCGGTGGCGCTGGGGATCGCCCTGGCGCGGCCCGAGCTCACCGTGGTGGCGCTCGACGGCGACGGCTCGGTGCTGATGAACCTCGGCACCTTCACCACCCTCGCGCGCCACCGGCCGCCCAACCTGCTGCACGTGGTCTTCGACAACGAGGTGCTGCTGTCGGTCGGCCGCAGCTTCACCACCGCCACCGCCACCGGCAGCGACCTGGCGGCGATCGCCGCCGCCGCGGGCGTGCCGCGCACCGGCACCTACCGCACGCCCGAGAGCTTCGCCGCCGCCTGCACGGCGGCGCTGACCGCGGCGGAGCTGGCGGTGCTGGTCGCCAAGGTCGAACCGACGGGACCGGCGAGCTACCTCATCGACCTGCACCTGCTCGAGAACCGCTTCCAGTTCGAGCGCCACCTCAAAGGAGAGAGACGATGACCGAGATCCTCGCCCAGCTGGTGGCGGCGCTCGACGCCGGGAGCGTGCGGGTGATCGACCTGACCCAGCCGCTCGGCCCCCAGACGCCGGTCATCGGCCTGCCACCGCAGTTCGCCGCCTCGCCGGGGGTCACCATGGAAACGCTGTCGCACTACGACGAGAGAGGCCCGGCCTGGTACTGGAACGCCCTCCATCTGGGCGAGCACACCGGCACCCATTTCGACGCGCCGATCCACTGGATCACCGGCAAGGACCTGCCGGAAAACGCCTGCGACACCATCCCGGCACGCCGCTTCGTCGGTCCCGCCTGCGTCCTCGACGTCGCCGCCGAGGTGGCGGCCGACGCCGACTTCCTGCTCACCCGCGAGCGGGTGCTGGCATGGGAGGCCATGCACGGCCGGATCCCGCCCGGCGCCTGGGTGCTGATCGCCAGCGGTTGGAGCCGCCGGACCGACCCGCGGGAGTTCCTCAACGTGGGCGAAGACGGCCCGCACAGCCCGGGGCTCGACCGCGGCGCCGTCGAGCTGCTGGCGCGGGAGCGCGACGTCCTGGGGGTCGGGGTCGAGACCGTCGGCACCGATGCCGGCCAGGCTTTCGGCTTCGATCCGCCGTTCCCCTGCCACACCCTGATGCACGGCGCCGGGCGTTTCGGTCTGGCCAGCCTGCGCCAGCTGGATCGGCTGCCGCCGACCGGCGCCGTGGTCATCGCCGCACCGCTGGCGATCGTCCGCGGCAGCGGCAGCCCGGTGCGGGTGATCGCGCTGGCGCCCGCGTAGCCGGATAGGACGCCCAGGCTCGGAGCCCTTGCCATGGCCCATCCGCTGTTTGCCCGCAAGCCCCTGTCGCGGCTGCTCGCCGAGGCGCAGGAGGAAGGCGAGGGGCGGCTGCGCCGGGCGCTCGGCCCGATCCAGCTCACCGCCATCGGCGCCGGCGCGATCATCGGCGCCGGCGTCTTCGTCACCACCGGCGCCATCGCCCGCCAGACCGCCGGGCCGGCGCTGCTGCTGTCCTACGCCGTGGCCGGCGTGGCGTGCTTCTTCGCGGCGCTCTGTTATGCCGAATTCGCGGCGCTGGTGCCGGTCGCCGGTTCCGCCTACACCTATGCCTACGCCACCCTGGGGGAGCTGCCGGCCTGGGTGATCGGCTGGGCCCTGGTGCTCGAGTATGGAGTCGGTGCCGCGCTGGTGGCCAACGGCTGGTCCGGTTACCTGCAAAGCGTGCTCAGCTCGTTCGGCCTGGCGCTG
Organism: Thermoanaerobaculia bacterium; assembly: GCA_035308185.1. Classification (GTDB taxonomy): domain Bacteria; phylum Acidobacteriota; class Thermoanaerobaculia; order Multivoradales; family UBA5704; genus JASLEW01. The sequence continues at coordinate 6,526 of DATGHG010000276.1, forward strand.
CCGCACGCCATTGGCGGGCCGGTGGTGCGCTACGACCCGCACCTCGGGCGGCTGATCGCCACCGGCTCGGCCGTCAACCTGCCGGCGGTGGCGATCGTCTGCGCTCTGGTGGTCCTGCTGATCGTCGGCATCCGCGAAAGCGCCCGCTTCAACACCGCCATGGTGGTGGTGAAGCTCCTCGCGGTGCTGTTCATGGTCGGCGTCGGCGCGTTCTACGTCGACCCCAGGAACTGGCACCCCTTCGCCCCCTACGGCCTGACCGGCATCGGCCTCTTCGGCAAGACCCTGTTCGGCGGCACCGACGCCGGCGGCAGGCCGCTCGGCATGCTGGCGGGGGCCGCGCTCGCCTTCCTCTCCTACTTCGGCTTCGACGCGGTCTCGGTCCAGTCCGAGGAGGCGCGGCGGCCGCAGCGGGACGTGCCGCTGGGCATCCTCTGGTCGCTGATCGTCTGCACCGGCCTCTACATGGCGGTCATCGCGGTGCTCACCGGCATGGTGCGCTACGACCGGCTCGACCTCAACGCGCCGCTGGCCAACGCCTTCGACCAGGTGGGCCTGGGATGGGCGAAGCTGCTCATCGCCCTTGCCGGGGTGGCCGGCATCACCACCGTGCTGCTGGTGCTGCTGCTGTCGCTGCCACGCATCGTGCTCGCGATGGCCCGCGACGGGCTGCTGCCCGCGCGGTTCTGGGCCGCCGTCCACCCGCGCTTCCGTACCCCCTACAAGGCCACCCTGGCGACCGGCCTCATGGTCGGCGTCACCACCGCCTTCCTGCCGATCGACGTGCTGGTGAACCTGGCCATCATGGGGACCCTGTTCATCTTCGTGATCGTCTGCGCCGCGATCCCGGTGATGCGCCGGCTGCATCCGGCGGCCGAGCGCCGCTTCCGCGTGCCGTGGGTGCCGCTCATCCCCATCCTGGGCATGCTGAGCTGCCTGCTGCTGATGTGCAGCCTGCCGTCCGAGAACTGGCTGCGGCTGCTGCTCTGGTGCGTGTCCGGCCTGGCGATCTATCTCGGTTACGGCCGGCGTCACAGCGTCCTGGCGCGCGCTGGCTCCGGCGCTGCCAGCCCCGCCAGCCCCGCCAGCTCCGCCGGCAGCGCGAGCGGGTATGGCGGCACCGGCTCCTGAGACCCTTGCGATAGACTGCGGACATGGCGATAGGAGTGCGAATCATGGCGGTGAAACGTCGTTGGCCGGCCGGAATTCTCGCGGCTCTGACCTTGTCCGTGGCGGCGGCGCTCGCGGTGTCCTGGGCGGCGCCGGTCGCCGCCACTGCCGCCGGCGGCGCCCCCGCCGCTGCCGGCGCGACCGGCACCCCTGGTGACACCACCGGCGCCGGGGAGAGCTGGTGGGCGCACGTGAAGTACCTGGCCGACGACCGGCTCGAAGGCCGCCTCACCGGCAGCGCCGGCTATCGCCAGGCGGCAGCCTACGTGGCGGAGCGTTTCCAGGAATACGGTCTCGCGCCGGCTGGCGACAACGGCTACTTCCAGCCGGTGCGCTTCGACGTGCA
>DATGHG010000277.1:0-5119 GCA_035308185.1 Thermoanaerobaculia bacterium
GACCGCGATCAGGATGCCGAAGAGCAGCGACATCGGCAGGGTGAGGACCACGATGTTGGGCAGAGTCACCAGCAACAGTTGGCCCACGATCGAGACCGGCAGGCCGCGCCGGATGATCATCTCGGCCGACTGGAACAGGAAGCGCAGCAGGAGGATGAAGGTATAGACTAGAAAGCCCAGCCCCATCGGCCCCATGATCTCTGAAACGATGTAACGGTTGAGGCGGAGGCGCACGGCGGCATTATACGGGCGGGGAGGGGCGATGCCGGCATGGGGCCGGCGGCAGGCGCGGCCGGGTGAGCGAGGTTGCCGGTCCCAAGGGCCGCGGAGACGCGCCGGTCCACGCGCAGGTCCAAAGATCACCGAAAGCGATCGCGATGGCTGAGACCAACGAGACGGCCGAGCGGCCCTTTGCCGGCCGCACCATCCTGGTGACCGGCGGCGCCCACCGCGTCGGCGGCGCGATCAGCCGCTATCTCGGTGCGCGTGGCGCCCGGGTCCTGGTCCATTAACACGGCAATGCCGGCTTGGCGGCCGACCTGGTTGCCGGCCTCCCGGCAGGGGGGGCGGCGTTCGCCGCCGATCTCGCCGACCCGGAAGGTTCCCGCCGGCTCTTCGAGGCCTGCGCCGCGGCGGGGGAGGAGCCGGATGCGCTGGTGCACGCGGCGGCATCGTTCCTCCACAAGCCGCTGCTCGACACCAGCGCCGCGGACTGGGACGGCGTGCAGGCGCTCAACCTGCGCGCCTTCTTCCTCTTGGCCCAGGAACTGGCCCGCCGGCGAGGGGCGTTGGGGGGAGACCTGGTGGCGATCGGCGATGCCGCCGCGCTCGAGCTCTGGCCGGGGTACGTGGCGCACAGCGTGGCCAAGGCCGCTTTGGTCGCGCTGGTCAAGGCCCTGGCCAAGGCGCTGGCGCCGAGGTATCGGGTCAACGGCGTGATGCCAGGACCGGTGCTGCCGCCGGCAGGGGTGTCGGCGGCGGAGCTCGAGAGGATGCGGCAGCGCACCTTGCTCAAGCGGCTCGGTGACCCGGTGGACGTCGCCCGGGCGGTCGACTTCCTGCTGCGCAGCGATTTCTCCACCGGCTCGTGGGTCGAGGTGACCGGCGGCTCTCAGCTCTGGCGTGGCCAGGTGTCGGCGGCGGCGGCCGTGGCGAAGGCGTCGGAGCTGCCGGTGACCCCGGCGGGGGAGCCCGACGCATGAAGCCGCTGCAGGATCCGCGGACCGGAGCGGTGTCGACGGCCGGCGCCGGCGCGGGGAGCGGTGGAGTCGAGGCTGCCGGCGAGGGCGCGCTGCGCGACCCCAGCTTCCGGCTCGAGCGCCGCTATCGCTTCAGCGCCAGCCATCTCTACCGGCGTCCGGAATGGAGCGACGAGGAGAACCGGGCCCGCTTCGGCAAGTGCGCGAACCTGCCGGGGCATGGCCATAACTACCGCCTGTTCGTCACCGTCCGCGGTCCGCTGGATCCGCTGACCGGGTTCGTCGCCGACCTCGGCCAGCTGGACGCCCTGGTGGCGGACCTGGTGCTGGAGCGCCTCGATCATCAGCACCTCAACGCGGCGGTGCCCGAGTTTGCCGCCGGCGCCCTCAACCCGTCGAGCGAAGCCCTGGTGCGGTGGATCCACGACCAGCTCGCCCCGGCGCTGCCGGCCGGCGTCGGCCTGGCGCGCCTCCGTCTGGAAGAAGACGAGGACCTGGCGGCCGAGTGGCACGCCGAGGACGGCTGAGGGCCGGCTGGTCGACGACGGCTGAGAGGCGGCTGGTGGGGTAGGTCGTGGTGCTACGGGCGGTTGCCCAGCAACTCGGCAACGTCGATCTGGAGATCGGGAAACGCCTGGAAGGCGATCCGGGCGCCCCGATGGTGCAGGGCAATGTCGGAGAAATCGGCGAACCCCTGGGCCGTGGGACGCCTCCGCGCCCCAAGGTACCGAGCCAGTAAGCTATTGAGATAATTCGTGCAACCCGCGTGGCGGGGGCCGATCGGCGCCATGGGAACCACCCTGCCCTCGATCAGCTCGACGCGATCGTCTTCGGAGAGCACTCCCAGCCGGCCGAGCTCGTGATAGTCAGCCGTGGTCAGCAACCTGTCTCCGCCAGCAAGGTCCATGCGTTCAGTATACACAGGGGCACGAAGCGGACGGGAGGTGGGTGGTAAGCTCCAGACTCCTGCGTGAATGACGGATCACAGCAACACGGAAGAAAGGAGAGAGCGAATGCGGTCGAAGAAGGTCGTCCTTTCCCTGGGGCTCCTGGCGATGGCTTGGATGGTGGCCGGCGCAGCGGCCGGTGTCGCGGCCGACCAGGCTGCGTCACCGGCTGCGGCCACGGCATCGGTGGCCACATCGCCGCCAGCGGCGCCCCCGGCTCCCGAGCCGGCGACCGCGGCGGCGGCTCCCTCGGCAGTCTTCGAGATCGAGGCCGGGCCGGTCTCGTGTCCGGCGCGCGTTCTGTCGATCGGCCTGGCCGTGATGCCCGCGGTCGCCCTGGCCTCTGGTCTCTGCGCCTGTAGCGAGACGCTGGGTTGCAGCGGCGTCAACGTCGGCACGGCGTGCACGATGCCGAACGGCAAGCCGGGGCACTGCTTCGCGGTCCCCAGGTTCTGCTCGCCGGGCACCGACACCTGCCGCTGCCAGTAGTTCCGCGCACGGGGTCAGGGCCTGGCGCGTCGGGGGCTGGGCGAAGCGGTGCTGCCGCCGCAACCGCGAGCGCAGGTCCCGGCGCCGTGAGGGCCACTGCCCTCCCCAGCCGGTGACGAAAACGGGGCAGCCCGTCGTGCCGGGCTGGCCGACCGCTTTGGCTGAGCCGGTGCCCGGCGTTGGCGATTGGCAGGCCGAGCCGCGACGAGTCGGCGGCTCCGGCATGGTGTGTGCGTAGACCTCATCCCCGAGACGCAAAGCCCTTGGATAGGGGAGGAACGACCGATGACGGAGGTTGAGAGCACGACGGCGGCGGCGTCGGCGGCGGCAAGCGGGACCTTGACGATTGGCGGCGACCTGACGGTCCGGCGGCTGGGGTTCGGCAGCATGCAGCTCACCGGCAAGGGCGTCTGGGGAGAGCCGGCGGATCGGGGCAAGGCGATCGCCGTCCTACGGCGGGCGGTGGAGCTGGGAGTCGATTTCATCGATACGGCGGACGCGTATGGGCCGGAGGTGGCGGAGCGGTTGATCGCCGAGGCTTTGCACCCTTATCCGGCCGGCCTGGTGATCGCGACCAAGGCGGGGTTCGAGCGGCCGGGTCCCGGTGTTTGGGTGGTGAATGGGCGGCCCGAGCACCTGCGGGCGGCTTGCGAGGGGAGCCTGCGGCGGCTGAGGGTCGACCGAATCGACCTGTTGCAGCTGCACAGGATCGATCCGAAGGTGCCGGTGGCAGATCAGATCGGCGCCCTGGTCGAGCTCCAGCGCGCGGGGAAGGTGCGGCACATCGGGTTGTCGGAGGTGAAGGTGGCGCAGATCAAGACGGTACGCCGGATGACGGCCGTCGGCTCGGTGCAGAACAAATACAATCTGGTGGAACGGGGCTCCAGCAAGGTGCTGGACTATTGCACGCGCGAGGGGATCGCGTTCATCCCGTGGTACCCGCTGGCCACCGGCAAGTTGCCGAAGTCAGGGGGACCGTTGGGGCGGGTTGCGCGGCGGTTGGGGGCGACGCCCGCGCAGGTGGCGATCGCGTGGTTGCTGGGGAAGTCGCCCATGATGCTGCCGATCGCCGGCACGTCGAATGTGGGGCACCTGGAGGAGAACGTCGCGGCGGCGGCGCTCCGCCTCGACCCAGCGACGATGGAGGTCCTGGAGGCAATGGGATGAAGACTCTCGCTTGCCTGGCATCGGTGGGATGGCTGGGTCTCCTGGCGGCGCCGCCGGCCGCGGCGGAGACGCCCATCGGCCGCCAGGACCTCTGCGTCACCAAGGGCGAGATCGGCGCGGCGCCCGGAGGGCGGCTGACGATCGAGCAGCCGGAGGTGCGCGCGGTAGCGGTCGTCCCGACGCCGCAGGCCGCCGAGATCCGCTTCACCTATCGCGGGCCGAGCCGGGGCACCAAGCCGCTCGGGTCCGGCGAGGTGCGGCGGCAGCTGGGGATCAAGCTTCGCGCGCAGGACAGCTGCAACCTGGTCTACGTCATGTGGCGTATCGAGCCCGAGGCGAAACTGGTCGTCTCGATCAAGAGCAACCCTGGCCAGGAAATGCACGCGCAGTGCGGCACGCATGGGTACACCAACATCAAGCCGGTGCGCCATGCGCCCTTGCCGCGCACGGATGTGGGTAGCGAGCACCGCCTGCGTGCCGAGCTGCGGGGGCGAGATCTGGCGGTCTTCGCGGACGGGCGGCCGGTCTGGGAGGGGACCCTGGGATCGGTGATCGAGCATTTCGACGGACCAGTCGGCCTGCGCACCGACAACGTGAGGGTGGAGATGCAGTATCTCGCGCTCGACGGCCGGCCCGATCCCGGAGCCAGGCTCGCCGCGCGCATGCAGGCGGCCTGCGGCGGCCAGTCCGAGGGCGACTGACGGCCTGGGGAAAGGCACGTCTGCGGCCAGGCGGCCAGAACCGAATCCGCCGCGACGGTGGGAGCTCGGCCGCGGTGGCGCGGTAGGCACCATGCGCACCCTACCTCCGGGGTGGAGGTGGGTGGAGAGTGTGGCGGAGCTGTTCGTCGCGATCGAAAACGCGCCCGAGATGCTCGAACATGGAGAGCTTGCCGGCCGCGAAGAAGGGCTCGCCGGGATCGCGGACCAGGACGGGGCGGAGGAAGGTCGCCACCTGGAAGGATACGAGGCAGAAAAGCAGCAGCCAGGGAAGCATGACGCCGCGAGCGCCGGATGCACGGAGAGATAGGTGGAGGAAGCGCCAGCCGAAGGCGAGGGTCAGCATCCAGAGGACAATGTGGAGCCAGACGGCGGTTCCAAGGTAGCGGCTGCTGACCGAGAAGAGCCAGACGACCAGGCTGAACACCTTCGTGTTCCACCTGGGGAGTTTGCCACCGAGCCCGCCGCCAAGGTGGCGAGGCGTGGTGGCGGGAGTGGGTGGCGAAGAGGGTACGGGCTTGATCATGGTGGGCTGAAGGCCGATGATCTCATACACAAAAACAAAGTCCGATAAGATATATTATGTCAACCAACTGGC
>DATGHG010000278.1:0-5783 GCA_035308185.1 Thermoanaerobaculia bacterium
ACCGCGTGCCAGGCCCGCTCCGCCCACCCACAGCTCGCCCGCGACGCCCTCCGGCACCAGCTCTCCCCAGGCGTCGACCACGTACAGGTCGACGTTGGCCAGCGGCCGGCCGATCGGCACGTTGCCGGCTCCCGCGTCGTCCTCGCCGGCCTCCCAGGCGCTGCACCCCACCACCGCCTCGGTCGGCCCGTACTCGTTCCACAGCCGTCGGCCGGCGGCCCCGTCGCTCCCGCCGGCAGCGCGCCATCTCGCGGCCAGGTCGCTCGCCAGCGGCTCGCCGCCCACCACCATCGCCCGGCACCGCTGGCGGCGCGCCGTCTCGCCTGACTCCTCCCAGCCCGCCGCCAGCGCCCGCAGGTGGGAGGGGGTCAGCTTCAGCAGCCCCGCCGCGCCGCCGCCGGTCGCCAAGTCTCGTTCGAGCGCCCGGCGCAGGCCCTCCACGCCCTCGACTCCGGCGGCGCTCGCGCCACCGGCGCTACCCGCGGGGCTCTCCCCGGGGTCGGCTTCGCCCACCAGCTCGACCCTGCCGCCCGCGGCCAGGGGCACCAGCAGGCTGGTCACCGTCAGATCGAAGCTCAGCGGCGTGTGCACCAGGCTGTCGATCGGCGCGGAGTCGCCGTAGGCGGCGCGCGCCCAGCGCACGTAGTTGCCCAGGGCGCCGTGGGGCACCACCACACCCTTGGGCTGCCCGGTCGAGCCCGAGGTGTAGATCACGTACGCCGCCTGCTCCGGCCACGTCTCACCACCGCCCGCCTGCTCCGGCCACGCCTCGCTGCCGCGCGCCGGCTCCGGCTCGCCACACTTGCCCTCGCCGAGCAGGTCGGCGGCCTCCCATACCGCCACCGCCGGGCCGTCCTGCCGCTCGCCGAGGGCCGCGCGCAGCCGGTCCGCCGGCGCGCCGGCGCTCACCACCCCGCAGGCGCCCGCCGCCTCGACCATCGCCGCCAGCCGCGCCGGCGGATCCGCCGGCGCCAGCGGCAGGTACGCGCCGCCGGCGCGCCAGACCCCGAGCAGCACCGCCACCTGCTCGCGGCTGCGGCCCAGATAGAGCCCGACCACGCTTTCCCGGCCCACCCCGAGCCGCCGCAGCGCCCGCGCCACCCGCGCCGCGCGCCGCCACAGCTCCTGGTAGCTCCACGCGGCCGCCCCGGCGCTCGCCTCCACCACCGCCGGCGCGTCGGCGCGCCGCCGCGCCTGTGCCGCGATCTGCGACAGCACGCCGCCGCCGCCCTCGCCGCCGTTCGCCGCCGTTCGCTCGCCGCGGCCCCATCCCAGCAGCACCGACCGCTGCCGTGCCGGCAGCAACGGCAGCGCGCCCACCTCCCGCTCGGGCGCCGCCGCCGCTCCGCGCAGCAGCTCCTCCCACTGCTCGAGCACGTCGACCCACCGCCCCTCCCGCGCGGTCGCCACCGTCGCCTCCAGGCCGTCGCCCCGCTCGACGCACCACAGCCGCACCGCGGTGCCGCTCGCCTCTGCCGCCGCCGCGTCCGCCTCCACCATCTCCACCTCGACCTCGCCGCAACGCAGCGGGCCGATCGCCGCGTCATAGGTGAAGCCGAGCTCCGGCAACCAGTCGCCCGGCGCCAGATACTCCTCCCAACCCGCCGCGTCCGCGACCTCCCCGGCCAGCCTGGCGACCAGCTGGCGGAAGCCCTCGCCGGGGATCAGGCGGGCCGGGATCGGCAGATCCTTCGCGAACGGACCGAGGCAGTCGGCCAGCGGTTCGTACTGGCGCCCATCCACCCGCACTCCCAACCAGCTCCTGATGCCGGGGTCTGCCGCCTGCCGTGCGGCCAATGCCTGCCAGCCCGCGAGCGCCACCAGCTCGGGCGAGATGCCCCATTCGCCGGCCAGCTCGAGCAGACGCTGCCACAGAGCGCCGTCGAGGCTGCGGCAGGCCCGGGCGCCGCCGCCAACCGGCGCCCGCAGCGCCAACGGCTCGCCGAGCGACGGCCGCCGCTCCTGCCAGAAACGGCGACCGGCCGCCGTCTCCTCGCCAACCAGCAGCTCCTGCTGCCACTCGCCGACGGCGGCGTACTGCGGCAGCTCGTCCGCCAGGCCGGCGTAGCGCCGGCCGACTGCCGCGGCCAGGTTCACCAGCCCGCGGCGGTCGGCGTTGGGCAGCGGCAGGCTGATCCGCCACCGCCAGCCGCCGCCGGCGGTCGGGGAGAGCGAGGTACGCAGCACCGCGCCCTGACCCGGGTGGCGTTCGAGAGCCTCCCACCCGACGTCGGCCCCCACCGCGATCTCGACGCCGGCGCTCTCGTCGATTCTCTGCACCGGCGCCGGCAGCCCGTCGACGCGGCCGATGCGGGTGCGCAGGATCTCCTGCTCGCCGGCCAGCTGCCGGATCGCCGCGCACCAGCGGTCCACCGCCACCGGTCCATGCAGGATCGCCACCGCCCGCGCCCGGCGGTCGAGAGCCGCCGGACCGGCCTGCAGCAGGGCGTGCTGCGCAGGCGAGACGGCTGTGGCGGAACCGTGCCCCATCGTCACCCGTTCGGGTAGAGCCGCGCCATGCCGACCAGGATCTGGCGCGGTCCCGAGAATGGTTCGCGCGCGTGAGCGGTCAGCATGTTGTCCAGCAGCAGGACGTCGCCCGTGCGCCACGGGAACGTCACCGCTTCCTGCCGGTACGCCTGGCGGAGGATCTCGACATCGGCGGGATCGATGTCCGTGCCGTCGCCGTAGAAGGTCTGATTGGGCAGCTCGCCTTCACCCACCTCGGCGAGCAGCGCCTCGCGGGTCGCCGCATCGAGGCTCGAGCTGTGGAAGAACGCCGCATGGTTGAACCACACCGGCTCCCCGGTCTGCGGATGAGTGGCCACCGCCGGGCGCCGCGCCCTGGTGGTGAGCCGATCGCCCGGATGCCACTCGCAATCGAGCCCGGCCTCCCGGCAGTAGCTCTCCACCACGGCCCGGTCGTCGGTCTGGAACGCCTGCTGCCAGGAGTGACCGAGCCCGCCGCGGAAATGGCGCACGTAGAGCACGCCATGCTGCTCGAAGCGCTCGCGCAGCGCCGTCGGGATGCGCGCCAGCACGCGCCGCACGTCCGCGATGGGGGTCTCGCCGCCTTGCAGTGGAGAGGTCACGCAATGGAAGGCGATGCGCAGCGGCCACCGGCGCTGGTACGAGTTCTCGTTGTGGAACAGGATGGGGCGTTGCGGCGGATAGTCGGTCGAGGTGTAGATCCGATCCGACACCTGGTGGCGCGGCGAGGAGCGCTCCCGGTACTCGAGCAGCTCGCCCGCCACCGCGGCCAGGAGCTGCCGGAAATCCTCGAGCGCCGGCACCGCGAAGCCGCGCCACAGCACGGCGCCGTTGTCGAGCAGCCACGATTCCACCAGGGCGGCGTGCTCGCGCGCCCAATCGACCAGCCGCAACCCGTCCACGTTGGGCTTGACGATGCGCAGCAGCCGGCTGTCCGGCGTGAAGCGTTCGGCCGTGACCAGGTTGCTGCCGTCGGCGCGGATGGCCTGCCGGCGGCCGGCGAACGTCGGGGTTGGCGGCATCAACGAACCTCCTGAGCGGCGTCGGGGCGGCGGGCGAGCAGGTGGGCGAGCTTGCGGCGGTTGCCGGCGCGCAGGGCCTCCGCCACCACGGCGCGGCGCCGCTCGGCGTGGCCGTCGAGGCGCCGCACCAGCTCGGCGAGGGAAGACTCCGGCGCATCGGCCAGCAGCTCCGCGGCCGCCACCAGGTCGGCGGCCAGCCCCTCGACGAACGGCAGGTCGAAACGCGCGGTCGCGAACTCGATGCGCCCGGCGAGGCCGCCGGCACGCGGGGTGAGGTCGACCAGCAGATCGAGCTTGACCCGTTCCACGTCGGCGCCGGCGGCGCTGACCTCCAATCCCGCCAGCTGCAAGGCGGGGAGCGGGGCGTTCTGCAGCGCGAGCTTGACCTGGAAGAGGGGATGCCGGCCGGCCTCGCGCGCCGGCTGCAGCATGCCGACGATCTGCTCGAAGGGCGTTTCCTGGTGAGCGTAGGCGGTCAGCGCGGTCTCCCTCACCCGTCGCAGCAGCTCGCGCGCGCTCGGATCGCCGCCGGCGTCCAAGCGCAGGACCAGTTGGTTGACGAAGAAGCCGATCAGCTCCTCGAGCTCGACGCGGTCGCGGTTGGCGGCGTCGGTGCCGACGACCAGGTCTTCCCCGGCGCCGTGCCGCCGCAGCACGATCACGAACGCCGCGAGCATCGCCATAAAGAGGGTCACCCCCTCGCGTCGCGCGAGCTCCTGCAGGCGCCGCGTCAGCTCCGGTCCCACCACGAAGCGGTGCTCGGCACCCTGTTGGTCGTGCCCGCCGGTGCCGGCGCCATCGCGGTTGCCGGCGGTGCGGTCGAGGCCATCTCGGAGCGGCGAGGGCGGCGCGCCGGCCAGCTGGCGCCGCCAGTGCTCGAGGCCGCGCTGCAGGCGCTCGCCGCGCCACCGCTCGCGCTGCCACCGGGCGTAGTCCTTGTACTGCAGGGCGAGCGGCGCCAGGCGCGGTGGGCGCCCTTCGCGGCTGGCGGCATAGAGCTCGCCCAGCTCGCGCACCAGGACCCCCAACGACCAGCCGTCCGCCGCGATGTGATGCAGGGTCAGCAGCAGCGCATGCTCCGACGGCCCGAGGCGAGCCAGCACGGCGCGCAGCGGCCAGCTCCGCCGCAGATCGAATCGGTGCCGGGCCTCGCGGTGGGCGAGCCGCAGCAGCTCCGTCTCTCCCGCCACCTCTGCGAGCGGCAGGCGCAGCGGCGCCGCCGGGTCGATCACCTGGATGGGCTCGCCGTCCTGGTCGGCGAAACGGGTGCGCAGGCTCTCGTGGCGGGCGACGATCTCGCCGAGGCCCCGCTCCAGGGCGTCCCGGCGCAGCTCGCCGCGGAGGCGGACGACCGCCGCGATGTTGTAGGCCGGATCGCCCGGCGCCAGCTGATCGACCGTCCACAGGCGCTGCTGCGCGTACGACAGCGGCCAGGGGCCGGTGCCGTGCCTGGCGGCGAGGGGCGGGCCGGCGTCCACGTCGCCGCCGCGGCGCCGCTCGATCTGGCGCGCCAGCTCGTGCAGCACCGGCGTGTCGTAGAGCTGCCGCGCCGGCAGCTCCACGCCGAAGGCGGGGCGGATGCGCGCCACGGCCTGGGTCACGGTCAGCGAGTGGCCGCCGAGCTCGAAGAAGTTCGCGCCCCGGCTCACCGGCTCGCAGCCGAGCACCTCCGCCCAGATCCCGGCCAGCACCTGCTCGACCGGCGTGCGCGGCGCCTCCCAGGCGCCGTCGCCGCCGTCCGGCAATGCCGGAGATGGCGGCGACAGCGGCAGCGCCGCGCGATCCAGCTTGCCGCTCTGGTTCAGTGGCAGCCGCTCCAGGCTGACGATCGCCGCCGGCACCATGTAGTCGGGCAGATGCCGGCGCAACGCCGCGCGCCATCGCGCCGCCGCCGCCGCCGGGTCCGGGTCCGGCGCCGCCGCGACGTAGCCCACCAGGCAGCGCTCTCCCGACGGCGTCTCGCCCACCACCACCGCTGCATCCCGCACTCCCGGCTGCTGGCGCAGGGCCGCCTCGATCTCGCCAGGCTCGATCCGGTAGCCACGGATCTTCACCTGCCGATCGATTCGCCCCAGGTAGCGCAGCTCGCCGTCCTCGCCCCACAGCACCTCGTCGCCGGTGCGATACAACCGCTCGCCCGGCTCGCCGCTCCAACCGTCCGGGACGAAACGCGCCGCCGTCTTGTCCGGCTGCCCGGCATAGCCCCGCGCCACCGCCGGCCCGCCGACCCACAGCTCGCCGGCGACGCCCACCGGCACCGGCTCGCCCCAG
>DATGHG010000279.1:0-17670 GCA_035308185.1 Thermoanaerobaculia bacterium
TGGGCGCTGTGGCGCTGCGCGGTGCTGCGCGGCGCGGCCCGGGCAGCAGGGCTACGTGGCGCCGCGCACCGCGGTCGAAGAGGTGCTGGCCGGCATGGTCGCCGAGCTGCTGGGACGCGAGCGGGTGGGCGTCACCGACGATTTCTTCGATCTCGGCGGCCATTCCCTGCTGGCGGCCCAGCTGGCCGCCTGGGTGCGCGACGGCCTGAAGGTCGAGCTGCCGTTGAGCGCGCTGTTCGCCGATGCCACGGTGGCGGGCTTCGCCGCCTTCATCCAGCGGGATCCGCTGCTGCAACCGGTGGTCGACAGCGCTGCCCGGGAGCTGCTTCAGGTGACGGCGATGTCGGACGACGAGGTGGCTCGCGAGCTGCGGGAGCGGCACGAGGCAGGGCCGTGACGAGAAGCCGCCGGTGACCGGCGGCACCGCTGGGACCGAGCCGCTCCTGCCCGATCACCTGGTGGCGTTGCCGGCGAGCCGCTGGGCGCTGTGGCGCTGCGCGGTGCTGCGCGGCGCGGGCTTCCCCGCCGCCGGGGTGCTGCAGCTGGCGCGGCCGGAGAGCGCCGTCCAGGCGGACCGCGTGCTCGACCTCGAACGGCAGGCGGCCGAGCTGCGCGGCCAGGCGATCGCGGCGTGCGACCAGGCCCTGGCGGGGTCGCGCGGCGGCGGTTCGCCGGACGGCGTCGACGCCGCCCGCTGGCGTGCGGCGCGCCGGCGCCTGACCGAGGGCAGGCGCCCCAAGGAAGCACCCGCCGCGGGCGGCGGCGCACCCGCGGCCGCCCTGCAGCGCCTCGCGGCGGCCGGCCACGCCCTGCGCGCCGCCGGCGCGCGGCTCGCAGAGGTCTACGCCGCGGACCTCGCCCGCACCTCGGCCGAGATCGAGCGGCTGGCGGGATGGGACCGCTTCCGCGAAGCCGTCGCCTGGCAGAGCCCGGGGGCGGTCGGCAGGGCGCTGGACGAGCTGCTGAGCCGCGCCGGCACCCCGCGCAACTCCGCGCTGCGCCGCCACGAGGAGCTGGTTGCCTCCTACCTGCAACGCTACTGCGTGAAGAACGACACCATCGGCTTCTTCGGCCCGGTGGGCTGGGCCGAGGTGGGCGGTGACGGCGCCGCGGTGAGCGTCCGTCCCGGACCGCGCCTGCTGGCGCGGCGCGAGGTCTACTTCGAGAGCTGGGCGATCGATGCCCTGGCCGCGCGGCTGGCGGCAGAGCCCGGCCTCCGGCCGTCGCTGGCGCCGCGGCTGCGGCTGGGCTGCCACCTCGCCGGCCGCGGCCTCCGCCAACCCGGCGGCAGGGAGATCCGGCTCACCGACGAGCAGGCGGAGCTGCTTGCCGAGTGCGACGGCCGGCGCACCGCCAGGACGATCGCCGCCACGCTCGCCGGCCGCGCCGCCGCGCCCACCGCGGCGGCGGTCTATGCGCTGCTCGCCGAGCTCGAACGGCTGGGCGCCGTCGTCTGGACGCTCGAGGCGCCGCTCGACCTGCGGCCCGAGGACGCGGTGCGGCGTCAGCTCGACGGCGTCGAGCCGGCGGCGCTGCGCGAGCGGCTGCTGGCGCCGCTCGCGGAGCTCGAGGGCGCCCGCCAGGAGCTGGCGCGGGCGGCGGGCGGCGCCGCTCCGGTGCAGCTGGCGATGCGCCGGCTCGAAGAGGCCTTCACCCGCTTGACCGGCGCGCCGGCGCGGCGCCGCCACGGGCAGTTCTACGCCGCCCGCGGCCTGGTCTACGAGGAGTGCCGCCGGGATGCGGAGGTGCGTTTCGGCCCGGAGGTGACCCGCCGTCTGGCGCCGCTCGGCCTGCTGCTGCAGAGCGCGCGCTGGCTCGCCGGCGAGCTCGCCGCCCGGGTGGAGCGGCGCCTCGCCGCGCTGCACCAGGAGATCTGCCACGGCGGCGCCGGCGCCGTCGACAGCTTCGTCCTGGTATCCCGCGCCCTGCCGGCGCTGTTTTACAAGCCGGAGCGCGACGACTGCTTCGTCCAGCTCGAGCACGACCTGCAGCGGCGGTGGGCGGCCATCCTGGAGCTGCCGGCGAGCGCGGCGCGCGTCGAGCGGACCGTGGCTGAGATCGCCGGGCGGTTCGGCGCCGCCTTCGGCGACGTCCGGCCGGCCTGGAGCCTGGCGCGCTACTTCAGCCCGGACGTCATGATCGCCGCGCGCGGCGAGGCGGCATTCCGCGCCGGCGAGTTCCAGCTGGTGCTGGGCGAGATCCACGCCAGCAACACCCTCTCGTGGTCGAGCTTCGTGTCGCAGCACCCGCTGCCGGAGAGCCTGCTCGCGAACGTGGAGCGCGACATGGGCGACGGCCCGGTCGTCATGCCGCAGCTCGACAAGGAATATTTCACCCAGCGCAACAACGTCAGCCTGGTGCCGCCCGGCTTCTACCGCTACGAGCTCGCGGAGCAGGCCCCCAGCCGCCCAAGCTGCCGGCCGCTGCCGGCGGCGGCGGTGGTCGTCGAGCGTGACGGCCACCGCCTGACCGCCCGCACCCGGGACGGACGGCTCTCCTTCCCCGCCATCGAGCTGTTCGGCCTGCAACTCACCGAGGAGTGCAGCCGCCTGCTGGGCAGGGCCCTGCCGGTGCGCCGCCACCAGCCGCGCCTGACCCTCGACGGCCTGGTGATCGCCCGCGAGCGCTGGCGCTTCGGCCGCGCGGAGCTGGATCTCGCGGCGGCGAGGGACCCGGCGCAGCGCTTCCTCGCGACCCGCCGGTGGGCGCGCGGCCAGCGGCTGCCGCGCTTCTGTTTCTATCGCGCGGCGGGCGAGGACAAGCCCTGCTACCTGGACCTGGCGAGCCCGCTCTACGTCGATCTCTTCTGCCGCCTGGTGCGCACGGCGGTGGCTGCCGGCGGCGGGCGGGAGGACGAGACCCTGGTCGTCGAGGAGATGCTGCCGACGATCGAGGACACCTGGCTGACCGACGCCGCGGGTCATCGCTACGCCTGTGAGCTGCGCATGGTCGGCGTTGCCTGAATCGACCTGCAAGGGGTGCGGGGGTATTTCGGTGTTGGCAGCAGCGGCGGTATGCTAAGTCGAATAGTAGATCAGATACGCAATACTGCAAAACTGATGAAAAGCGAGTCGATGGCCTAGGCTGCAATGATTGGTGTAACGCTTATCGTCCCAGTGCGGCGCCGTCCGCACCCGCCATGACCGCGCGCGGCTCCTTCCGGTTGACGCCGGCCAGGCGCGAGCTGCTGCTGGCCCGCATGGCGGCGGGTGGCGCCGGCGCCGCGGCGCCGGGGACCGTCGAGGCGCTGCCGGCGACCGTCGAGGCGGCGCCGGCCGTCCCCACCATCCGGCCCGCCGGCCGTGACCTGCCGCTGCCGCTCTCCTTCGCGCAGGAGCGGCTCTGGCTGCTGCATCAGCTGCAACCGGCGAGCCCGTTCTACAACGTCCCCGCCATGCTGCGGCTGTCGGGCCGGCTGGTCCCGGCGGCCCTGGCCGCCGCGGTGGCCGAGATCGTTCGCCGCCACGAGATCCTGCGCAGCGGCTTCCGGATGACCGACCGCGGGCCGCGCCAGGAAGTGCTGCCGGCCGCGGCGGGCCGGGTCGCCCTGCCGCTGATCGACCTCGAGCGGCTCGCCGGCGCGGCGGGCGCGGCGGGCGAGCCCGGGCGCGAGGGCCTGCTGGCGCGGCTGCCGCCGGCGCAGGCGCTCGCCGTCGCCCGGCTGGCGCGCGCGGCGGCGGCACGGCCGTTCGATCTCGCGCGCGGCCCGCTGTTGCGCGTGCTGCTCCTGCGCCTCGGCGCCGCCGAGCACGTCGTCCTGGTGAGCCTGCACCACATCGTCTGCGACGGCTGGTCGCTCGGCGTCTTCGTCCGCGAGCTGTCGCTGCTCTACGGCCGTCTGGCCGCCGCGCCGCCGGCGGCGCCGACGCCGCCGACACCGCCGACGCCGCCGACACCGCCGACGCCGCCAACACCGCCAACGCCGCCAACACCGCCAACGCTGCAAACACCGCTCCCCATCCAGTACGGCGACTATGCCCTCTGGCAGCGGCGCACGCTGGCCGGCCCGGCCCTCGACGAGCTCGCCGCCCGCTGGCGGACGCGGCTCCGGGACCTGCCGCCGCCGCTCGACCTGCCCGCCGCCCGGCCGCGTCCGGCGGTGGCGAGCCAGCGCGGGGCGACCCGCACTTTCCGCCTGGCGCCGGCCCTGTCGCCGGCCCTGTCGACGCTCGTCCAGGGGGCGCGTGCGACCCGCTTCATGGGCCTGCTGGCGGCGTTCGCCACCCTGTTGCTGCGCTACTCGGAGCGCGAGGACGTCGTCGTCGGCACGCCGGTGGCGAATCGCCACCGGGTCGAGACCGAGCCGCTCATCGGCTTTTTCGTCAACACCCTGGTGCTGCGCATCGACCTCGGCCGCGACCCCAGCTTCGCCGAGGCGCTGGCGCGGACCCGGGAGGTGGTGCTGGCGGCGCTGGCCGACCAGGAGATGCCCTTCGAAAAGCTGGTGGAAGAGCTCAAGCCGCGGCGGGGCCCGGCGCCGGCGCCGCTGGTCCAGGTGCTGTTCGCGCTGCAGAACACGCCGCTGCCGCCGTTTGCCTTGCCCGGCCTGGCGATCGCATGGGAGGCGGTCTACACCGGCACCGCCAAGTTCGACCTCACCTTCTCGCTGCGGGAGGTCGCGGACGGCCTGACCGGACAGGTGGAGTACAGCACCGACCTCTTCGACGCGGCGACGGTGGCCCGGCTGATCGCCCACTACACGGCGCTGCTCGAGGCCGCCGTCCGGGCGCCGGCAGAGCGGCTCTCGGCCCTGCCGCTGCTGTCCGCCGCCGAGCGCCATCAACTGCTCTGCGAGTGGCGCGGCGCCCGCATCGTCGACCGCGGCGGCAGGCCGGTGCCGATCGGCATCGCCGGCGAGCTCTGGTTGGACGCCCCGACCGGTCGCCGGGCCCGCTTCCGCCACGACGGCGGCATCGAGCCGATCGGCAGCGGCGAGCCGCGGACCGAGCCGGCCGAGCGCCCTGCCGGCGCCGCGGCCGGCAACGGCGCCGTCGCGCCCCGCAACGAGCTCGAGCGCACGATCGCCGCCGTCTGGCGGCAGGTGCTCGGCCGCGAGGGCATCGGCATCCACGAGAACTTCTTCGACCTGGGCGGCTACTCGATGCTCATGGTCGAGGCGCATCACCGCCTACAGCTCGAGCTGCGCCGCGAGATCCCGCTGCTGGCGCATTTCCAGCATTCGACCGTCAGCGACCTGGCAGCCTTCCTCGACGAGGGCGAGGCCGGCGACCACGAGGCGTCGTCGGCCGAGCGGCGTGCCAAGGCCGCGTCCCGCAAGGCCGCGATGGGGCGGCACCGCCGCCTGCGCCAGGGCGGGGCCGCACCCGGCGGCCTGCCGGCGGCACCGGCGGACCGGCGTTTCCAGGTGGAGGA
Organism: Thermoanaerobaculia bacterium; assembly: GCA_035308185.1. GTDB lineage: Bacteria > Acidobacteriota > Thermoanaerobaculia > Multivoradales > UBA5704 > JASLEW01. The sequence continues at coordinate 5,374 of DATGHG010000279.1, forward strand.
ACCATGACCCAACCAGCCAAGGGTGGACGCTTCGAACGCGCGCAATGGAGCAGCCTCGCGCCGCAGGCGCTGAGCGCGGAGGGCGCGGATCTGGTGCGCGAGAGCGGGCTCGGCGACGGCGGCTCGCTGCCGACGGTCTTCTCTCCCGCGGTCGCCGACGTGGATCTGGCCGATTGGGTGGCGGGCAACCGCGGCCTGCTCGCGCAGCGGCTCGGCCAGTTCGGCGCCATCCTGTTCCGCGGCTTCGGGATCGATTCGGCGCCAGCTTTCGAAGCGGTGGCGCGCAACCTCTGCGGCGAGCTGTTCGCCGAGAACGGCGAGCATCCTCGCGAAGCGGTGACCGGCAGCGTCTACACTCCGGTCTTCTATCCCGCCGGCAAGCGGCTGCTCTGGCACAACGAGAACTCGTTCAATCACGAGTGGCCGCTGAAGATCCTGTTCTGCTGCCTGCGCCCTGCCGACAGCGGCGGGGAGACGCCGCTGGTCGACAGTCGCGGCGTCTGCCGGCGGCTCGACCCGAGCATCAGGGAACGGTTCCAGCGGCTGGGCGTGAGGTACGTGCGCAACTATGGCGCCGGCCCCGGCCTCGACTGGCAGACCGTGTTCCGCACCGCCGACCGCGCCGAGGTGGAGGCGCGTTGCGCCGCCCAGGGCCTGGCCGTCGAGTGGAAGGCGGCGGACCGGCTGCGCACCAGCTGCGTCCGGCCGGCGGTGGTGCGGCACCCGCAGACCGGCGAGGAGAGCTGGTTCAACCAGGCTCAGCACTGGCACGTGTCCTGTCTCGAGCCCGAGATGCGGAGCTCGCTGGCGGCCGCCTTCGCCGAGGAGGATCTGCCGCGCCACTGCTGGTTCGGCGACGGCTCGCCGATCCCCGACGCCATGATGGCCGAGATCCTCGCGGTGTACGCGGAGCTGGAGGTGTGCTTCCCCTGGCGCGCCGGCGACGTCGTCATGCTCGACAACCTGCTGGCGGCGCACGGGCGCAACCCCTTCCAGGGCGAGCGCAAGATCCTGGTCGCCCTGGGCGAGATGCGGACCTATGACGACGTCTGAGCCGCGCCCGGCGGACGGCCGGGCGGCGGTCGCGGGGTTCCCGCTGTCGCCGCAGCAGAAGCGCCTCTGGCGGCTGGGGCCGGAGCGCTCGCTGCTGCGCTGCCAATGCGAGGCCCGCCTGCGGCGGGACCTCGACCGCGCGGCCCTGCGCCGCGCTCTCGGCCGCGCGCGGGCGCGGCACGGCATCCTGCGCACCACCTTTCAGCGCCGCGCCGGGATGCGCTACCCGCTGCAGGTGATCGCGGCGGCGACCGCGGTCACCGCGGAGTGGGCGGAGCTGGATCTCGCGCGCCTGGCGGACGACGCGGCGCGGCGGCGCGCGGTGGAGCAGGTCGCCGCCGGCATCGGGCGGCGCCCGTTCGACGCCGCGCTGGGACCGCCGCTGCGCGTCACGCTGCTCACCCTGGCACCGGCGGACCACGTGCTGGTGCTCAGCCTGCCGGCGATCTGTGGCGACGCGCGCACGCTGTTGAACCTGCTGCACGAGCTGGCGCGCGACCTCGACGGGGAGCGCGGCACGCCAGGCACGCCAGAGGACGCGGAAGAGGCGGCCGGCACCCTGCCGGTGCAGTTCGTCGAGTTCGCGCAGTGGCAGAACTCGCTGCCGGCGGACCCCGGGGCGGCGGCCGGCTATGCCGTCTGGCAGGGCGCCGGCGGCGCCACGCCAGCCCTGCCGCTGCCCTGGGAGCGCCGGCCGGCCGCGGCGGGCGAGGTCGAGGCGGACCAGGTCGCGGCCGTCGCCGGCGTCGTCGACCCCGCGCCGGCCGCGGCCCTGGCGGCGCTGGCGGCCCGCCGGGGGGCGCCGCTGCCGGCGCTGCTGCTCGCCTGCTGGCAGATCCTGTTGCTGCGGCTGAGCGGCGAGCCGGAGGTGGTGGTGGCCGCGGTGCTCGACGGCCGCAAGTTCGAGGAGCTGGGCCCGGGCCTGGGGCCCTTCGCCAGCGCGGTGCCGATCCGCGGACGCCGCGATCCGGCAGCGCCCTTCGGCGAGGCGCTGCGGCGGACGCAGGAGAGCTGGGCGACCGCCGGCGAATGGCAGGAGTATTACCTGCTCTCGCCGTACGCCGAGCCGGCGGCCGAGGGTGCGGCCGGCGCCGTCGGCTTCGAGGCCGAGACCTGGCCCGAGTCGATCGGCGCCCTGGCGGTCGGCGGCCGCCACGTCTGCGTCGAGCCGTTCCGCCTCAAGCTCGCCTGGCTGCTCGGCGGCGAGCGGCTGCGCTTCGAGATCCAGTACGCCGGCGACGCCGGCGGCCGCCTCGACGCCGCGCGTCTGGCGCGCAGCCTCCTGGCGCTGCTGGCCGGGGTGGCCGCCGATCCCGAGGCCACCGTCGGCAGCCTGCCGCTGCTGGCGCCGGCGGAGCGGCACCAGCTGCTGCGGGAGTGGAACGACACCGCCGCACCCGCGCCGGCGCTGCCGACGCTCGATCGGCTGTTCGCGGCGCAGGCGGAGCGCACGCCGGCGGCCGTGGCCGCGGCCTGCGAGCAGCGGACGCTCTCCTATGCCGAGCTCGACGCCCGCGCCAACCGCCTGGCCCGCCGGCTGCGCCGCCTGGGGCTCGGGCCGGACCGCATCGTCGCGATCTGCGTCATGGATCCGCTCGCAATGATGGTGGGGCTGCTGGCCATCCTCGCCAGCGGCGCCGCCTACCTGCCGCTCGACCCCACCCACCCGCGGGAGCGCCTCGCCTTCATGCTCGGCCAGGCGGGGGCGGCGGCGCTGGTGACCGAGGAGGCGCTGCTGACGACGCTGCCGGCCGCGGCGCTGCCGAGCGTCTGCGTCGACCGCGACCGCGCGGCGATCGCCGCCGAGAGCGCCTGCCGCCTCGACAGCGGCGCCACCGCGGCCAACCTGGCCTACGTCCTCTACACCTCGGGCTCCACCGGCCGGCCGAAAGGCGTGATGGTGACCCACCGCGGCCTCGTCAACTATCTCGGCTGGGCGGTCGCCGCCTACCAGCTGGCGCGGGGGACGGGGGCGCCGGTGCATTCGCCCATCGGCTTCGATCTGACGATCACCGCGCTGTTCGCACCGCTGCTCGCGGGACGCACCGTGCAGCTGCTGCCGCTGGGGCCGGGAGTCGAGGCGCTCGCCGCCCACCTGCGCACCGCCGCCGGTTGCAGCCTGGTCAAGCTCACTCCCGCGCACCTCGAGCTGCTCACCGCCGCGCTGCCCGCCGCGACCATGGCGCAATGCACGCGGGCGCTGGTGCTCGGCGGCGAGGCGCTGTCGTTGCAGCAGCTCGCGCCCTGGCGCCGCCAGGCGCCGGGGACCCGCCTGATCAACGAGTACGGGCCGACCGAGACCGTGGTCGGCTGCTGCGTGCACGCGGTCGGCGCCGGCGCGGCGGCTGCCGGACCGGTGCCGATCGGCCGGCCCATCGCCAACACCCGGCTCTACGTCCTGGACGAGCGGCTCGAACCGGTGCCCGCGGGGCTGCCGGGCGAGCTCCACGTCGCCGGCGACGGCCTGGCGCGCGGCTATCTCGGCCACCCCGACGCCACCGCCGAGCGCTTCCTGCCCGATCCCTTCGCCGGCGAGCCGGGTGCGCGCCTCTACCGCACCGGCGACCTGGTGCGGGCCGGGACCGGCGACCGCGGGGCGGCGGGCGCCGGCGCCTTGGAATACCTGGGGAGGGCCGACCGCCAGGTCAAGGTGCGGGGGTACCGGGTCGAGCTCGGCGAGTGCGAGACGGTGCTCGCCGGGCACCCCGGCATCGCGGCCTGTGCCGTGGAGCTGCGCGAGGACGTCCCCGGCAGCCCGCGCCTGGTCGCCTACCTGGTGCCGCGAGACGGCTCCTGCCCGGCAAACGGCGAGCTGCTGAGCTGGCTGCGCCGGGAGCTGCCCGAATACATGCTGCCGCTGGCCTTCGTGCCGCTCGCCGCGTTGCCGCTCACCGCCAACGGCAAGCTGGACCGCGCGGCGCTGCCGGCGCCGCGCGCCGAGCGGGCGCGGCTCGCGGTCCACCTGGCGTTGCCTGAGACCGAGCTCGAGCGCCGCATCTCCGCGCTCTGGCGGGAGGTGCTGCACGTCGAGCGGATGGGCATCCACGACAACTTCTTCGACCTCGGCGGCGACTCGTTCCTGATGTTCAAGGTGCACCGTCGCCTGGTCGAGATGGCCGGCCGCGAGGTGCCGGTGACGCGGATGTTCCAGCACACGACCATCGCGGCGCTGGCCGCGTACCTGGCCGCGGCGGAACCGGCCGCGCCCGCTGCCGCCGCGGCGCAGGCCAGGGCCGACGGCCGCAAGGCGGCGCACGGCGTGCAACGGCGCCGGCGCGCCAAGGGCAACGCCAAGGGCGGCAACGGCGTCAAGGGGTCCGGCGAGTGAGCCGGCCGGAGGGCGCCGCGGCTCGGGAGGCCGCCGCGGAGGACGACGCGAGCGACGTCGCGATCGTCGGCATGTCCCTGCGGGTACCCGGCGCCGCTTCCCTGGCGGAGTTCTGGGCCAACCTCCGCGCCGGCGTCGAATCGATCGCTTTCTTTTCCGACGCGGAGCTACAGGCCGCGGGAGCGAGCGCCGCCGACCTGGCGGCGCCGCACCTGGTCAAGGCCGGCGGCTTCCTCGCCGACGCCGAGCTGTTCGACGCGCCGTTCTTCTCCCTCAACCGGCGCGAGGCCGAGATCACCGACCCGCAGCAGCGCGTGCTGCTCGAGTGCTGCTGGGAGGCGCTGGAGAGCGCCGGCTACGACGCCGACGTCTTCGCCGGTCCGATCGGGGTGTTCGCCGGCACCAGCATCAGCACCTACCTGCTGCAGAACCTCTATCACCGGCCCGACCTGGTGGAGACGCTGGGCGCCGGGCGCCTGCTGATGGGGAACTGCAACAACTTCCTCACCACCTGGGTGTCCTACAAGCTCAACCTGCGCGGGCCGAGCGTGGCGGTGGCCACCGCCTGCTCCACCTCGCTGGTCGCGGTGCATCTCGCCTGGCAGAGCCTGCTCAACGGGGAGTGCGACCTGGCGCTGGCCGGCGCCTGCTCGATCCACATACCCCAGAAGGGCTTCTACCGCTTTCGCGAGGGCGGCATCATGTCTCCCGACGGCCACTGCCGCGCCTTCGACGCCGCCGCGCAGGGCACGGTTCCCGGCAGCGGCGCCGGGGTGGTGGCGATGCGGCGGCTGGCGGACGCCCTGGCCGCGGGCGACACCATCCACGCCGTGATCAAGGGCTCGGCCGTCAACAACGACGGCGCCGCCAAGATCGGCTACACGGCGCCGAGCATCGTCGGGCAGGCGGCGGCCGTGGCCGACGCCCTGGCCATCTCCGGCGTGGGGGCCGAGAGCATCAGCTATCTCGAAGCCCACGGCACCGGCACCCACCTGGGCGACCCCATCGAGATCGGCGCGCTGACCCGCGCCTTCCGCGCCGACACCGAGCGCCGGGGCTTCTGCGCCATCGGCTCGGTGAAGACCAACATCGGGCACCTCGACACCGCCGCCGGCATGGCCAGCCTGATCAAGACCGTGCTGGCGCTCGAGCACGGCGAGATCCCGCCCTCCCTGCACTTCCGCCAGCCGAACCCGGCCTGCGACTTCGCGGCGAGCCCGTTCTACGTCGCCGACCGGCTGCTCGCCTGGCCGCGCGGCGACGTCCCGCGCCGCGCCGGCATCAGCTCGCTCGGCATCGGCGGCACCAACGCCCACCTGGTCCTCGAAGAGGCGCCGGCGGTGGCGCCGCCGCCGGCCTGCCCGCCGGCCTGGCAGGTGCTGGTGCTCTCCGCGCGCACCGCGAGCGCGCTCGACGCCGTCACCACCCGCCTCGGCGACCACCTGGCATCCCATCCGGAGCTCGCGCTGGCGGACGTCGCCTACACCTGCCAGGTCGGCAGGAAAGCCTTCGATCATCGGCGGGCGCTGGTCTGCCGCGACCGCGAGGACGCGGTGCAAGCCCTGCGGTCGCGGCCCGCCGGACGGCTCCATGACAGCGTGCAGGAGACCCGCAGGCGGCCGGTGGCGTTCCTCTTCCCCGGCCAGGGCGGCGACTGGCCGAGCATCGACCGCGAGCTCTACGATGCCGAGCCGGAGCTCCGCGCCCAGCTCGACCGCTGCTGCGAGCTGCTCGCCCCGCGGCTGGGCCGCGACCTGCTGCCGCTGCTGCTGGCGGGTCCGGAGGAGCCGGCCGCGGCGGCCGCGGCGGAGGGCCGGCGGCTCGCCGATACCGCCCTCGTCCAGCCGGCGCTCTTCGTCGTCGAGTACGCGCTCGCCCGACTCTGGCAGAGCTGGGGGATCCGGCCGCAGGCGCTGGCCGGCCACAGCCTCGGCGAGTACACCGCGGCCTGCCTGGCCGGGGTCTTCTCGCTGGCCGACGCCCTGCGGCTGGTGGCGGAGCGCGGACGGCTGATGCAGGGCCTCGCCGCCGGCGCCATGCTCGCCGTCTCCCTGCCCGAGCCGGAGCTGCTGCCGCTGCTCGGCGAGGAGGTCGCGCTGGCGGCGGTGAACGCGGCCGACCGCTGCGTCGTCGCCGGCCCGCCCGCCGCCGTCCAGGAGCTGGCTGGGAGGCTGGCGGCGCGCGGCGTCGCCTGCCGCCCGCTGGCTGCCAGCCGCGGGTTCCACTCGACGATGGTCGAGCCGGTGATCGAGCCCCTGTCGCGGGTCTTCGGCGAGATCCGGCTCGACCCCCCCGAGCTGCCCCTGCTCTCCAACCTGACCGGCACCTGGATGCGGCCGGAGGAAGCCACCGATCCCGCCTACTGGCTCCGCCAGCTGCGCGCCACGGTGCGCTTCGGCGCCGCGGTCGACGAGCTGCTGCAGGAGCCCGAGCGCATCCTGCTCGAAGTCGGACCGGGGCGGGCGCTGACCACGCTCGCCCGGCAGGGCGACCGCTCGCGCCGCCAGCGCCCCATCCTCGCGACGCTCGCCGCCGCCGGCACGCGCTCGCCGGCCGCGGCGGTGCGCGAGACGCTTGGCCGGCTCTGGCTCTGCGGCCTGCAGGTGGACTGGACGGCGGTGCACGGCGGCGCGCCGCGGCGCCGGCTGCCGCTGCCCACCTACCCGTTCGAGCGCCAGCGCTGCTGGATCGAGGGCGCCGCCGCGGCAGCGTCCGCGCCGGCGGCAGTGCCGGCGCCGGTGGCCGCCACGGCGCCGGCGAGCGCGCCGGCGCCGCCGCTGGGCGAGCCGGCCGTCGCGGCGGCCGCCGCCCCCGGCACGCGGCGCGAGCGCATCGCCGCGATGCTGGGCGAGGTGCTCGACGAGCTCGCCGGCAGCGAGCCGGCGGAGATCGATCGCTCCCGCAATTTCTTCGAGCTCGGCATCGACTCGCTGCTGCTCATCCAGTTCAGCCAGAGCGTCGAGCGCCGGACCGGCGTGCGGCTGTCGCTGGTGCAGCTGATGGAGGAGGTCAACGGGCTCGACGCGGTGGCCGCGCACCTCGACGCGGTGCTGCCGGCGGCGAGCTTCGCGGCGCCGCCCGCGCCGCCGCCGGCCGCGGTGCAACCGCCGCGGCCGCAGGACGCCGCCGAGCCGCCGTCCGTCGCCAGGCTCGAGCAGCTCATCGAGCGCCAGACCGAGCTGCTGTCGAGGCTGCTCGAGGTCCATGCCGCCGCGCCGCCGGCAGCTCCCGCCCGGTCCGCCGCCGGCCCCGCCGCCCGCTCCGCCACCGCCAGCCCCACCACCGCCGGCCCCGCCCCGGCCGCGGCGGCCACGCCGGCCGCGCCGACCGCCCCGGCCGCGGACCTGACGCCGCGCCAGGAGCGCCACCTGCATGCGCTGACCGAGCGCTTCAACCGCCGCACCCGGGAATCCAAGCGCCGCACCGACGCATCGCGCGGCGCCTGGGCCGACAACCGCGCCGTGGTCGGCTTCCGGCTGCGCATGAAAGAGCTGATCTATCCGCTGATGGCCGAGCGCTCGGCCGGGTCGCGGATCTGGGACGTGGACGGCAACGAGTACGTCGACCTGTCGATGGGCTTCGGCGTCAGCCTCTTCGGCCACTCGCCGGACTTCGTCACCGCCGCCCTCGAGCGCCAGCTGCGCCGGGGCCTGCACCTCGGCCCGCAGTCCGATCTCGCCGGCGAGGTGGCGCAGGGCATCCATCGCCTGACCGGCGTCGAGCGGGTGACGTTCTGCAACTCCGGCACCGAGGCGGTGATGGCAGCGCTGCGGGTGGCGCGGGCGGTCACCGGCCGGCGCCGCTTCGCGATGTTCGAGGGTTCCTATCACGGCACCTTCGACGGCGTGCTGATTCGCGGCCGGGCCCGGGCGCGGCCGGCCGCGCCCGGCGTGCCGGAGAGCCTCGCCGAGGACGTCGTGCTGCTGCCCTACGGCGAGGACGCGGCGCTCACCGCCCTGCGCGACGCCGGCCCGGAGCTGGCGGCGGTGCTGGTCGAGCCGGTGCAGAGCCGGCGCCCCGACCTGCAACCGCGGGAGTTCCTGCACCAGCTGCGGCACCTTGCCGACGACAGCGGCGCGGCGCTGCTGTTCGACGAGGTGATCACCGGCTTTCGCTGTCACCCCGGCGGCGCGCAGGCCCTCTTCGGCGTCACCGCCGACCTGGTGACCTACGGCAAGGTGCTGGGCGGCGGCATGCCCATCGGCGTCATCGCCGGCCGGGCGCGCTACCTCGACGCCATCGACGGCGGCGCCTGGCGCTTCGGCGACCTCTCCGCGCCGACGGTGCACCGTACCTACTTCGCCGGCACCTTCTGCAAGCACCCGCTGGCGATGGCGGCGGCCCGCGCGGTGGTGGACCGGCTCGAACAGGACGGTGGCGAGCTGCAACGGCGCCTCAACCGCCGCACCGCGGAGATGGCGGCGCGGCTGAACCGCTGGTTCGCCGCCGAGCGCCTGCCGGTGCGGATCGTGCACTTCTCCTCGCTCTTCCTGTTCGAGCTGGCGGCACACGTGCCGTATGCCGACCTCTTCTTCTTCCACCTGATCGAGAACGGCGTCTTCGTCTGGGAGGGGCGCACCTGCTTTCTCTCCACCGCCCACTCCGACGCCGACGTCGAACGCATCGTCGCGGCGGTCGAGGCGAGCGCCGCCGCCATGGTGGAGGGCGGGTTCTTCGCTCCGGCGCCGGCCGCGGAGCCCGCGGCGCTCGCTGCCGCCGGGCCGGCGCCGGGGCCGGCGCCGACGGCGCCGCGGCGCCCCGAGGCGCTGCCGCTCACCGCCGGCCTGCGCCAGCTGTGGCTGCTGGCGCAGCTCGGCGACGAGGCCGCGTGCGCCTACAACGAATCGACCACCGTGCGGCTGCGCGGCGAGCTGGACGCCGCGGCCCTGGCGCGCGCCCTGCAAAGGGTGGTCGCCCGCCACGACGCCCTGCGGTCCACCTTCACCGCCGACGGCCAGGAGCAGCTCGTCGCCGCGACCCTGCGCCTGCCGCTGCCGCGCATCGACCTGTCGCGCCTGGACGAGCGCCGCCGCGAGCAGCAGCTCCGGCACTGGCTGCGGCGCGGCGCGCGCCAGGTGTTCTCCCTCGAGCACGGACCGCTGCTGCGCGCCCGGCTCTTCGCGCTCGCACCGCGCCGCCACTGCCTGCTGATCACCTGCCACCACATCGTCGCCGACGGCCGCTCGCACGGCGTGCTGCTGGGCGAGCTCGGGGCGCTCTACGGCGCCGAGCGCCATGTCGCCGGCGGCGCCGGCGGCACCGGCGGCGCCGCGGCGCTCCTCCCCCCGGCGGCGCCCCTCGCCGAGCGCCGCCGGAGCCAGCTGGCCAGGCAGGACGGCGCGCCGGCGGCGGCGGCCCTCGAACACTGGCTGCGGCTGCTGACGCCGCCGCCGCCGGCGCTCGAGCTGCCCTGCGACCGGCCGCGCCCGCCGCTCTTCACCTACCGCGGGGAGCGCCTGCAAATCGACTTCCCGGCCGGCCTGACGCGGGCCGCCAGGGGCCTCGCCGCGGGCTGCGGCGCCACCCTGATCGCCACCCTGACCGCGGTCCTGGGCACCCTGCTGCACCGGTTGTCGGGCCAGGACGACCTGGTGGCCGGGCTGCCGGCGACGGACCTCGCCGACGGTTTCTCGCCGCACGTCGGCTACGACCTGGGCCTGCTGCCGGTGCGCATGGCGTGCGGACCGGCGGTCACCTTCGCCGCGCTGGCCGGCACCGTGCGGCGCCAGGTGGCCGCCGGTTACGAGCGCCTGCAGGCGCCGTTCGAGACCGTGGTGCGCCAGCTGGCGCTGCCGGCCGATTTCAGCCGGCCGCAGCTCGCGGCGGTGCTCTGCAACCTCGACCGGCAGCCGGCCGGCACGGGCTTCGCGGACCTCGCGGCGGAGGTCGCCGGCGGACCCTGCGGCGGCGCCAAGGTGGAGCTGTTCTTCGACTTCGCGGACCGTGGCGAGTCGCTGCGCCTGGCCTGCGACTACCAGTCCGACCTGTTCGACCGCGAGACGGTCCGCCGCTGGGTGGCGCATTTCCAGAACCTGCTGCTCGGGGCGGCGGCCGATCCTGCCTGCCCGCTCGCGGCGCTGCCGCTGCTGACCGCGCCCGAGCGGCATCAGCTGCTGCACGAGTGGAGCGCGAGCCTGCCGGCGGCGCCGGCGGCGCCAGCGGCTGCCTCCTGCGTGCACCAGCTCTTCGCGGAGCAGGTCCGCCGCTCCCCCCGGGCGGTTGCCGTCAGCCAGGCCGCCGAACGGCTCACTTACGCCGAGCTCGACGCCCGCGCCGACCGGCTGGCCAGCCATCTGGTCCAATGCGGCGCCGGACCGGAGACGCCGGTCGGCCTCTGCCTGGAACGCTCGCCGGAGCTGCTGGTGGGCCTGCTCGGCATCCTCAAGGCCGGCGCCGCCTACGTGCCGCTCGACCCCTCCTACCCGCGGCCGCGCCTCGCCGTCATGCTCGAGGACGCCATGCACGGCGTGGCGGCGCCGCTGGTGGTCACCCGGGAGGCGCTCGCCGCCAGCCTGCCGGCGGGGCTGGCGCGGGCCGTGTGCCTTGACCGTGACGCCGCGCGGATCGCGGGGGCGAGCGCCGCCGGCCGGCCCGCCGCGGGCTCCGACAACCTCGCCTACGTCCTCTACACCTCGGGCTCGAGCGGGCGGCCCAAGGGGGTGCAGATCTCCCATGGCGCGCTGGTCAGCTTCCTCGACGCGATGCGGGCGCGCCCCGGCTTCGCGGCGGCGGAGCGGCTGCTCGCCGTCACCTCGTTGAGCTTCGACATCTCCGGCCTCGAGCTGTGGCTGCCGCTGCTCGCCGGCGGCGAGGTGGCGCTGGCGACGCCCGAGGAGGCGGCAGACGGCGCGCGCCTGGCCGCCCGCCTGACGCCGTCCGCCGCCGACGGCAACGGCCAGGGCGGCAGGATCGACGTGTTGCAGGCGACGCCCGCCACCTGGCGGTTGCTGGTCGAGGCCGGCTGGACCGGCGATCGGCGCCTGCGCGCGCTCTGCGGCGGCGAGGCGCTGCCCGCGGCGCTGGCGGCGGCGCTGGTGGCGCGCGCCGGCGAGGTCTGGAACATGTACGGGCCGACCGAGACCACGATCTGGTCGGCGACCGCCAGGCTGACCGGCGGTGGCAGCGGCTGGGCCCCGCTCGGGCGGCCGATCGCCGGCACCGGCATCCTGGTCCTGGACGCGGGGCTCGAGCCGGCGCCCATCGGCGTGGCGGGCGAGGTGTGCATCGCCGGACCGGGCCTGGCGCGCGGCTACCGCGGCCTCGCCGCCCAGACCGCCGCCGCCTTCGTGCCCCACCCCGCCGCCGAGCGTCCGGGCGAGCGCCTCTACCGCACCGGCGACCTCGCCCGCTGGCTCCCCGGCGGCGACCTCGAGTACCTGGGCCGCATCGATCACCAGGTCAAGGTGCGCGGCTTCCGCGTCGAGCTGAGCGAGATCGAGGCGGTGCTCGGTCAGCATCCCGGGGTCGCCGAGGTGGTGGTGACGGCGTCGCGCCCGGCGGCCGGGGGCGAAGCGGCGCTCGCCGCCTACGTCGTGGCGCGCCACGGCGCCGGCGAGCCGCCGGGCGGCCAGGAGCTGCGGCGCTTCGCCGCCGAGCGCCTGCCCGCCTACATGGTCCCCGCCGCCTTCTGCGAGCTGCCGGCCCTTCCCCGCCTGCCCAACGGCAAGCTCGACCGCCGCGCGCTGCCGCCGGCCGGCGGGCTGCCGGCCGCCGGCCGCTTCGTCGCCCCGCGCAGCGAGCTGGAGCGCCAGCTCGCCGCTCTCTGGCGAGAGGTGCTGGCGCTCGATCGCGTCGGCACCGAGGACAACTTCTTCGAGCTGGGCGGCCAGTCGTTGCTGCTGCTCCGCCTGCGCAACCGCCTGCGCGACCTCGGTCACCAGGTGTCGGCGACCGACCTGCTGCAGCGCCCCACCATC
>DATGHG010000280.1:0-23157 GCA_035308185.1 Thermoanaerobaculia bacterium
CCGCCGCCGCAGGCCGCCGCCAGCGCCGCCGCCGCCATCAGCGCCAACCGCATCATCCGCGAAGCCCGCGCCGCCAGCGCGGCCCCCGACGTCCGCGCTGCTGCCGCTGCCGCCGCTGCCGCCGATGCCGCCAGCATGGCCCGCCTCACGCGAGCACCTCCTCGCGCTCGGCCGCCAGCTTGCGCAGCTGGCGCCGCGCCCGCTCCCGCCGCAGGCCGCGCAGATGGTCGGTGAACAGGATGCCGTCGAGGTGGTCGATCTCGTGGCACACGGCGCGCGCCAGCCAGTCCTCGGCCAGGAGCTCGAAGGGCCGCCCCTTGAGATCCACGGCGCGCGCCCTGATCGCGGTCGGGCGGTCCACCTTGTCGGAGATGCCGGGCAGCGACAGGCAGCCTTCGACGTCGGTCTCCAGGCCGTCGCGCCAGACGATCTCCGGATTGACCAGGACATGCAACTGCGCCGGATCCTCTCCCACCGACAGGTCGACCACTGCCATACGCACCTCCTGTCCCACCTGGGGGGCCGCCAGCCCGATGCCCGGCGCCGCCACCATGGTCTCGATCATATTGGCGGCGAGCCGCGCCAGCGCCGCGCCGAAGTCGCTCACCGCCCGGGTCTTCACCCTCAGCACCGGGTCGGGATAGACGCGGATGGGCAGGATCGCCATCCGGCCGCCTCAGGCAGCGCCCCGCAGGGTCCTGACCGCCGCCGCCACGTCGCGGTCGAGATGCTGGCCGCGCAGCTGCTCGAGGAAACCGCGCGGGTCGGCCTGGCCGACCAGGCACTTCTCGAGACCGGCGCGGGTCAGCTGCAACGCCGTCACCGGCTGGCTCGCCCGATAGTCCGCCGGCCAGGCACCGCGCTCGAGCAGCGCCGACTCTCCCACCACGTCGCCCGGTCCGAACTCGCGGACCAGCGTCGGGGCGCTCCGCCCCAGCTGCACGGTCGCCGCGACGCTGCCGCGGGCGATGACCAGCATGAAGGGCTCCTGGCTGCCTTCCTGGGCGATCACGGCGCCGTTCTCGAGGTGGTGGAGCTGCATGGTCGCGAACAGTCGCTTGAGCTGCTCACCCGGCATGGTCTGCACCAGGTGCCCCAGGGCCAGGTTGTGCCACAAGCGCTGCAACTCGAGAGTCGAGGCGCCGTCCTGCTGGCCGCCGGCTTGACGCAGGCCCTCGATCGCCAGCACTCGCACGTGCTCCATGCTCTTTTCCCGCTGCTGCGCCTCGATGCGCTCGCGCAGCGAGACGTCGTTGGGGGCCAGCTTCGCCGCCCGGGAGAGCAGCGCGATCCCTTTCTCGTAGAAGCCGTCCTGGGCATACTCGTCGGCGACGAAGGCATACTCGTCCACCGCGCGGTCGACCTGGCGCAGCTCGGTGTAGACCTCGGCAAGCTTGAGATGGGAGTGCAGGTCCTGCGGGTTCGCCTTGAGCTTGCCGCGCAGCCCGTCGGCCGCCTCCTCGTAGCGCTCGAGGACGATCAGGTCGTCGATCGTGTACTCCTGCTGCGGCTGCTTGCTCTTGCCGCCGAACCAGCCTTTGAGTGCCACGACGAAGTGCCCCCCTTTCGCACGGACCGTCCGCTCGGACGCGGCGGTCCGCCGCACCTCGCCAGGGACGGCGCCGACGCCCCGGGTGGACGGCGCCGGGCCGCGGTCGGCCCGGGCCGGGGCGATCCAAGCGCTGGCATTATAGCGGTGAGCCAGCCGGAAGTGGGCCTGCCAGCGGGACTTAGGGGGATCTCCCGGGCGGCCGGCCGCCTGGCGAAGCGGGGCGACCGATGGATTGGCCCGGAAGTTGCGATGTAGAAGGCTCGAGAGTAAGGTTCCGGAAGGAGAATCCCATCATGTCAAACCTGCGAATCCGGTCGAATCGCCACAGCGAACGAGGCCTGCGCCGCGCGGCCGCGCCGGCGGCACTGGCGTTCGGCTTGCTGCTTGGCGCCGCCATGACGGCGGCGGCCCAGCCCCCATATTCCGAGGACGACGCCACGGCGGGAGCGCCCTCCGGCGAAGCCCCTCCGGCGCTCTCGCCCTCCAACCCCTCAAATCCCTCCAATCCCTCAGATACCGCTCCCGGCGAGGCGCAACCGCAGCCCATCGTCGGCGCCTACGGCTATCTGCGCCTGGTGGAGGGCTCCGCCACCGTCACGCAGGCCAGGACCGGCGTCGCCGCTCCGGCCGAGGTGAATCAGCCGATCATGGTCGGCGACCGCATCTCGGTGCCTTCGCGCGGGCACGTCGAAGTCGTCCTCGCCGACCGTAACGTGGTCCGCCTGGACGGCGACACCCGGCTGGAATTCACCCGCCTGGCCAACTCCGCCGACCGGCAGGACCCCGCGACCGAGCTGCGCCTCGACGAGGGCAATTTGCAGCTGAACGTCGCCGAGGATTCCATCGGCCAGGAGCTGCCGACGGTGCTGACCCCCAACGCCAGCGTCTACATCCAGGCCTTTGGCAGCTATCGGATCACCACCGACCGCGGCGATTTCAGCTCCGCCGTCGTGCGGCGCGGCACCGCCGAAGTGGTCGCCGAGGGCGGTGACCAGACCGTCCATGCCGGTGAGGAGGCCATGGTCGACAACCAGCACCGGGCCGGCATCGACCTGCGCCAGGCTGGCGACTTCGACGCCCTCGAGAGCTGGGGGCGCCAGCTCGACGCCGAGACCCGCGTCGCCCAGTCGAGCTACGTCGATCCGAGCCTGCGCGACGAGGCGGCACCTCTCGACCGCTACGGTCACTGGCTGAACGTCGACAACCAGCAGTACTGGCAACCCAACGACGTGGACAGCGGCTGGTCTCCCTACTGGCAGGGTCACTGGGACGAGACTCCGAGCGGCCAGTTCTGGGTTTCCTCGGAGCCCTGGGGCTGGGTGCCGTACCACTATGGCACCTGGGACTACCTGCCCACCTACGGCTGGGCGTGGCAGCCCGGCTACGCCTTCTCGCCGGCATGGGTGTACTGGTACTGGGGGCCCAGCTACGCCGGTTGGTGCCCGATCGGCTTCTACACCGGGTTCTACGGCAGCCGCTTCGCCAGCTTCCGCTTCGGCCTGCTGGGCTGGGCCGGCGGTGAGTTCCTTGGTTTCCGCCACTGGAACTTCGTCGGCATCGGCCACTTCTATGGTCGGGACTGGCAGCGATTCGGCTTCGGCGGCGGCCGCGGCTTCTTCCCCCACGGAGCGCTCGAGCGCGGGCTCATCACCAGCGACGCGCGGGGCATCACCCGGGCCGTGCTGCGCGGCGACCCCCACCGCGCCTTCGATCATCTCCTTGGCGCGCGGGAGGGGTTCGGCGCACGCGGGCTTGGCCGTCTCGCCGACGTGACGTCCTTCGTCCACCGCGAGGCCAACCTGCCGGCGGAGGTGGCGCACGCGGTGCGCGCCACCGGCGGCGCCGGCCGCTTGGCCGGCAGCCCCTTGGCACCCCACAGCCTCGGCGCGCGGCCGGCGACGGTCGCCCGCGGCAACTCGCCGGCAGAGGGCTTCCGGCGCGGCACCGAGGGCAGTCGCCCCGCTCCCGCATCGCCCCGGGCGCAGCAACAGGGCAGCTTCGGAGCGGGCCGCTCCTACCAGGGCGGCGGTAGGACGCAGTCGTATCCCGCGCATCCGGCGCCGGCGCGGCCACAGGCGGACCGGCAGCCCGGCGGAGCGGCGCCGCACGGTCAGGTGATGCAACGCTTCGATTCGGCGTCCCGGTACCAGAGCGCGCCTCACTATCAGGGCACCCCTGGAAATCAATCGCGTTCCTTCCAGTCGGCGCCTCGCTACCAAACCGCACCGCGGTACCAATCCGCGCCTCACTACGATGCCGCGCCGCGGGGCCAGTCATCGCCTCACTACCCGTCGGCGCCTCACTACCAAGCAGCACCTCGCTACCAGTCTGCACCGCACTACCAATCGGCACCGCACAATCAGTCCTCACCGCACTACCAGTCTGCGCCCAGGTACCAGTCGGCTCCCCATTACCAGTCGGCGCCGCACGCCTCGGCGCCCCGCCAGTCGGCGCCGCCACGCGCGTCGTCACCTCGCTCGTCGTCGCCTCGCTCGTCCGGGCACGGCGGTGGCGGCGGAGGCGGCAGTCACAGCCGGCACGGCGGCTGATCCACGACCCAGGCCGGAGCGCCCCCGGAGAACCCCGACGACTCGGGGTGCCGGAGGCGCCGCGGGCGCCGGCCAAAGGCCGGCGCTTCCCGCGTTGGGAGTGGACGGCGATCGGCGCCGTGGACGCCGCTGACCTCGGTCACCCGCGCACCAACCTTCCCTGAGCCCGCTCGTTCCACCAGGAAGCCATGGACCTGGGGTGCGAGCCGCTCCTCCTCCTCCTCCTCGCGCCTCCCCGCCGGTCTACAGCCCGGACGGCCGGCAGCAGTCACGGCGCGGCTCGCCGCTCCCTGGCTGACCGTCGCCCCCCGATCCACCGCGCTACAATCCCTCTCCTCATGCGCATTCAGGGCCTGCTTCGCGCTTTCTTCATCATCTATTGCCTCGAGGCAGGCTTCTTCCTGCTGTTCTCGCCATGGAGCCCCGGCTGGGATCGCACCGTGCTGATGCTGCCGTCGGCGGCGTTGCGGGCGCTCGTCCTGCATCCCGCGTTCCGCGGCGCGGTGAGCGGCTTCGGCCTGGTGCACCTCGTCTGGAGCATGCACGACCTGACCGGCGCGCTCTACCGGCGCCTGCGGGTCGACCCCAACGTCTAGCCGATGGCGGGCGCGAGCCAGCAGCAGCCGAGCGGCCCGGCCGCACCCTCCCCGCCCCCGGGTCGCCCGTTTCGGCTGCTGGCGATCAGCCGGCTCGCCAGCCTTCCCGGCGCCGCCGACGCCGCTGCCGCCGTCGACCCAAACACCGCCGGCACCGCCCTTGGCGCCGGGGCCGCCGGGGGCGCCGGGGGCGGCGCGGGCCAGGCGGCCGCGGCCTGGTTCGCCGCTCTCGCGGCGGCCGGGATCGACGCCCTGCAGCTGCGCGAAAAGCATCTCGACGACCTGCCGCTCTACCAGCTGGCGCGGCAGGCCCGCACCGCCATGCCGCCGCCCGCACGCCTGCTGGTGAACGGCCGCGCCGACCTCGCCCTGGCCGCCGGCGCCGACGGCGTTCACCTCCCCGCCGACGGAGTGCCGGCCGGCGCCCTGCGGTCCCGGTTCGGCCGCGGCCCGCTGATCGGCGTTTCCACCCACCGGCTCGAAGAGATCGAGCGAGCCCGCGACGGCGGCGCCGATTACGTGGTCTTCGGGCCGGTCTACCCGACGCCGGGGAAGGCCGCCGGCGGCGGGCCCACCGGGCCGCGGCTGCTGGCTCGCGCCACGCGCCTCGGCATTCCCGTTTATGCCCTCGGTGGCGTTACACTAGAACGGTTTGGGGAGATCGCCGAGGCCGGGGCGGCGGGTATCGCCGCCATCCGGCTCTTCCATCCGGAGGCCCCCGAGAGCGGGGCCGCCGTCGCCAGGCTGCGGCAGGTGGCCGCCGCCGCCGTTGCCTGGTTCCCCTGAGTGGAGATCCCGCTTGACCGAAGACATCCAGCACTTCGAGCCCGCCGCCGCCGGCGCCGCCACCACCATCGCCGCCGGCGATCCCGGCAAGCTGCGGTACCTCCTGGTGTCGCTGGCGGTCGTGGTCCTCGATCAATGGACCAAGTGGCTGGTCGAGGTCCACCTCGCCCACCACGTGGCCCAGCCCATCGTGCCGGGCCTGCTCAACCTCACCCACGTCCGCAACACCGGCGTCGCCTTCGGGCTGTTCGCCAACAATGGCATGAACGCGAGCTGGCTGCTGACCGGCTTGGGCCTCGTCGCGCTGAGCGCCGTGTCCGCCTACTTCGGTTACGCCTCGCCGCGCGACCGCGGCCTGCTGATCGCCCTCGCGCTGGTGGTCGGCGGCGCGGTCGGCAACCTCATCGACCGCATCGCGAGCGGCGCGGTGACCGATTTCATCGACGTCTATGTCGGCATCCATCACTGGCCGTCCTTCAACGTCGCCGACGCGGCGATCTCGATCGGCATCGTGCTGATGGCGATCGACAGCCTGCGATCGCGCCGCGCGGTCGCACCCGCACCCGAGCCGCCGGTCGCACCCGCACCCGAGCCGCCGGTCGCTTGAGCGGCACCGGCCGCCGGTCCTGGACGGTGGCCGCTGCCGGCGTCAACGCCGGCGCGCCGGCAAACGGCGGCACCGGCGCCGCCGGCGAACGGCTCGATCGCCACGTCGCCGCCGCCTGCCAGCTCCCCCGCAATCAGGTCCAGCAGTGGATCCGCGCCGGCCGCGTGTGGCTCAACGGCCGTCCGGCGAAGGCCGCCGATGCGGTGACGCCCGGCGACCTCGTCGAGTGCGATCCGCCTCCTCCTGCCGTCGAGACCCTGGTGCCGGAGCCCGGCGATCTGACGGTGCTGCACGAGGACGACGACCTGGTGGTGCTCGACAAACCCGCCGGCCTGACGGTGCATCCCGGGGCGGGGCGCCCCACCGGTACCCTCGCTCACCTGCTGCTGTCGCGCTATCCGGAGATGGCCGGCGTCGGCGGCCTCGGCAGGCCGGGAATCGTGCATCGGCTGGACCGCGGCACCAGCGGCGTGATGGTGGCGGCGCGCACCGCCGCCGCCTACCAGCGCTTGAGCCGCGCTTTCGCCGGACGTGCCGTGGTGAAGCGCTACCTGGCGATCGTCCACGACCGGCCCGCGCGGGCCGCCGGCGTGATCGAAGCACCGATCGGCCGCCATCGCGAGCGGCGCCAGGAGATGACCGTCCGTCCGGATGGCCGGCCGGCGCGCACCGGCTACCAGGTGCTGGCGGCGCGCTCCGCCGTCGCGCTGTTGCAGCTCGACCTCGGCACCGGCCGCACCCACCAGATCCGGGTCCATCTCAAGAGCATCGGCCACCCGCTGGTGGGCGATCCGGTCTATGGCGAAGCACGCTGGCGCGCCCTGCCGCGCCCCGCCCAACCGCCGCTGCGCGATTTTCCTCGCCCCGCCCTGCACGCCTGGCGCCTGGCGCTCCCGGCCGGGGAACCCGGAGAATGGCGGCGCTTCGAGGCGCCGGTGCCCGTGGACCTGATCGACCTCTGGCAGGACGCCGCCGGCGAGCCCTTCCCGGCGCTGCCGGGCTGGGACGCCTGATCGCCAGGGGCGACCTCCGGGTCGGGCTACAAGAGCTCGAGCAGCGGCCGGAAGGGCCGACCGAGGGATTGGGCCACCGGCTCGCAGGTGATGTGGCCGGCGTAGGTGTTGACTCCGGCCAGCAGGCCGGGATCCTCGAGCACCGCCTGCTTGACTCCCTTGTTGGCCAGCGCCAGGGCATAGGGGGTGGTGGCGTTGGCGAGGGCGAAGGTCGAGGTGCGCGGCACCGCGCCGGGCATGTTGGCGACGCAGTAGTGCACCACTCCCTCCTCGACGTAGACCGGGTTCGAGTGGGTGGTCGGCCGGGTGGTCTCGAAGCAGCCGCCCTGGTCCACCGCCACGTCCACCACCACCGCGCCCTCCTTCATCTGGCGCAGCATCTCGCGAGTGACCAGCTTCGGCGCGGCGCGGCCGGGGATGAGCACGGCGCCGATCAGCAGGTCGGCCCGGCGCAGCGCCGCCATCATGTTGTGGTGGTTGCTGGCGAGGGTCGTGAGCGTGCCGTGGAAAACGTCGTCGAGGTAGCGCATGCGATCGAGGTTGGCCTCGAGGATGGTGACCCGCGCCCCCAGGCCCAGCGCCATCTTCGCCGCGTTGAGCCCGACGATGCCGCCGCCGATGATCACCACGTCGCCCGGCGGCACGCCGGGCACGCCGGCGAGCAGCGTGCCGCGGCCGCCGTGCCCCTTCTGCAGGTAGACCGCGCCGACCACCGCCGACATACGGCCGGCGACCTCCGACATCGGGGTCAGCAGCGGCAGCCTGCCGTGATCGTCG
The DNA here is from genome assembly GCA_035308185.1 of Thermoanaerobaculia bacterium. Classification (GTDB taxonomy): domain Bacteria; phylum Acidobacteriota; class Thermoanaerobaculia; order Multivoradales; family UBA5704; genus JASLEW01. Next base: position 7,881 of record DATGHG010000280.1, read on the forward strand.
GTGATGGTCTCGTAGGCGATGCCGGCGATGCGCTTGGCGAGCAGCTGGTCGGTCAGCTCCGGCAGCGGCGCGAGATGCAGGTAGGTGAACAGCGTCTGGCCCGGGCGCAGGCGGTCGTACTCGCTCGCCACCGGCTCCTTGACCTTGACCACCATGTCGGCGTCGTAGGCGGCGTCGGCGTCCGGCACCAGCCTGGCGCCGGCATCGACGTACGACTGATCCGGGATGCCGCTGCCGGCGCCTGCCCCGAGCTGCACCAGCACCTCGTGGCGCGCCGAAGACAGCGCATGGACGGCGGCAGGGATCATGCCGACGCGGTACTCGCTGTCCTTGACCTCCTTCGGGACTCCGATTCGCACGCTATTTGCTCCCCGCCTCGACCTTGCTGGAGGCATTGGACGCCTTGGTGGCGTTGGCGTTGCCCGGGGGGGCGTCGGCGGCTGCCTTGCCCGTACGCCGCGGCTCCCGGTTCTTCTCGGACTGCATCTCGATCTTGCCCTTGAAGAAGGCGCCCTCGGCGATCGTCACCCGCGGCGCGGTGATGTCGCCTTCGACGCTGCCGCCGGCGCCGACCTCGACGCGCTCGCTGCCGCTGACGTTGCCCGCCACCTGGCCGGCGACCCTCACCACCTGGCCGTGGATCGGACCGGTCACCGCACCGCCGGCGACGACCACCACCAGCGCCTCGACCCGGACCTCGCCGTCGAGCTCGCCGGCGATCTGCAACTCGGTGGCGCCGGTCACCTTGCCCTGGACCCTGGTGCCGGGGGCGACGACGGTGACCGTGGCGCGCCGCGCGCCGCCCGACAGGTCGCCGGACGACGAGTCGCCCGCGGCGGACCTGGACTGACCGGCGGGCGGGTCGCGGCGAAAGATGGGCATGGTCGGGTACCGGTCGGATGGTTGGGGAACGAGGTCGAATGGAGCGGGCAACGGGACTCGAACCCGCGACATCAAGCTTGGGAAGCTTGCACTCTACCAGCTGAGTTATGCCCGCCCTAGGCCTCGAGTCGCTCGCAATGTAACGGAGAGCAGGGACGCGGTCAAGGGCCGCGGGACCGCCCGCGGCAGGCGGCGGAGCAGCCGCGCCAAGGCCACCGTGCGCGCGGTCGCGCGCGGTTGCGAATCGGTGACGGACCGCTATACTGGCATCATGAACGGGTCGGGAAAAAACCGCGAGGGTGCGAATCGCTCCGAGTTCCTCTATTTCTTCCCCGATCAGAAGGTAACCGCCGACGAAGCCCGCCATCTGCTGCGCCAGGGAACCAGCGATCAGCGCGCCTGGGTCATCTCGCACCTGCTGCGCTATGCCCAATGGGACGACATCTGGGCCTACGTCAGCCGCGACGAGGTCAGGGAGGTCTTCCCGACCCTCGATCTGCCCGAGAACCTCCGCACCGCCTGGGGCCGCATGCTCAAGATCGAAGCGCCGGTCGCCTGACCCCGCGGCCGCCGGCGCGCCGGAATCCCGGAGCCCCGGAGCCCGGAGCCCCGGAGACTACCGCCCGGCAACGGGCACGAACACCACCTCGAACAGCTTCGGCCACAGCTTGCCGGTGATCAGGAACGTCCGCTTCGCCGGGTCGTAGGCGATACCGTTGAGCACGTCGGCCTGGGCCTGCTCGGCGGCGTCGAGCAAGCCGCCGGCGTCGATCGCCGCGCCGACCCGGCCGCTGGCGGGATCGATGCGCAGGATCTGATCGGTCATCCAGACGTTGGCGTAGACCGCGCCGCCGACGCATTCGAGCTCGTTGAGCTGGCGCGCCGGGCTGCCGTCCAGCCGCACGTCCACGCCACCGAGCGGCGCGAAGGTCTGCCGATCGCGGAAGGTGAGCCGGTCCGAGCCGTCGCTCATCACCAGCCGCCGGCCGTCGTCGCACAGCCCCCAGCCTTCCCCCTGGTAGTGGAGCTCGTCGGTCCGCTCGAAGCGCCGCAGGTCGTAGACGAACGCCGCTCCCTCCTTCCAGGTGAGCTGCACCAGGTGGTTGCCGACCTCGGCCAGCCCCTCGGCGAAGAAGCCCGGAGGCACGTCGAGGCGGCGCAGCACCTCGCCGGTCCGCGGGTCGACCTGGCGCACGCTGGAGCGACCGTACAGCCCGCAGCTTTCGTAGAGCGCGCCATGGTCCCACACCAGGCCCTGGGTGTAGCAGGTGGGATCGTGCGGCCGCACCGACAGCACCTTGACCTTCAGCCGCTCGGCGGCGCCCGGCATGGGCTTCGCGGGCGGGCCGCCGGGCGCCGCCACCTCGCCGGCCGGCGCTCCTTCGCCGCCAACCGGCGCGGCGGCACCAGGTGGTGCCGGCAACCGGCCGCCGTCTGCCGTTCCAGAGGAGGCCAGCGCGCCGTGCGACCGGGCCAGCATGAGGGCCAGCAACAGGCCGCCGGCGGCGGCCGCGGCAAGGACTACCACCTGCCAGCGGTGGCGCGGCCCGCCGCCGCGGCTCCCTGCCGTCGGACCGCCCTGGCGCGGCGCCCGGATCGCTTTCGCCTTGCGGGTCGCCTGCGGTTCCAGGCCCACACCGGAGCGGGCGGTGTCCGCCGGCCGGCCCGCCTTGTCCGGACCTCGACCGGCGGCGGCTGGCGGCGAGGATCCCGCCCGGCCTTCCGGCGAGGTTGGCACCGGCACCGCCGGCGCACTGCCCTTCCGGGCTCTCCGGCCGGCACCGCCGCCGCGGCCGCGGCTCACTCGTCCCAGGAGCAGCCGGCCAGCGTCGGCGGCGCTCCTCTCCTGGAAACCGGCCAGGCGCCGGCGGCGGGCGCCTCCATGGCCGCGGCGTCGCGACCGGCGGCGCCGCCGCCGATCGGCTGGCCGGGCGGCGGCGGTGGCGGTTGGCCGGGAGCGCCGCCCTCGGCGGCCCGACGATCGAGGAAGCGCGCGATCTCACGGGCCAACATCTCGCGCGTGGCGCGATCGGCGGGATCGACGCGCTCGCCGGCGGCAGCGGACGGTCGCCGCTCCAAGGCGCGCCGCAGGTCGACGAGGCGAGATTCGACGCGAGACCGCACTCCCGGCGCCGCCGCCTGATCGCCGGCCAGATCCAGCAGCCGCCGCACCACCACCCATTGCACCACCCGCCGCAACTCGGCGCCGCGCCCTTCGCCGGCTCCGGCCGGGGCCGAACGGACCTCCGAGACCGCTCCAGCTGCCGGTGCCGGCGCGGCCGCTCGGGCCGCCGCGGCCCTTCGGCCCGGCGCCCCACCGCCACCGCCCGCCGGACCGCCGAAGGCCGCGTCGACCAGCGCTCCCAGCACCTCCTCGAAGGACGGCAGCGACGGGTCGCGGCGGTGGAAATCGACCAGCCGCGCCGCGCGCTCGCGCTGCGTCAGGCCGGAGACCGCCAGGTCGGCGGCAGCGGCCGCCGCCGCCAGCGGATCGAACGCCGGCTCCGCGCCGCCGACGAACAGCTCGACGTTGGGCGGGTGCGCCGGCGGCCGCGGCAGGATGAGCTCCACCACCCTCTCCGGGATGTCGAGAGTTTCCGGCGCCAGCGCCGCCAGCGCCGCCGCCAGCGCCCGGCGCTGCCAGGCGGCGGCCAGCGGCCGCGCCACCTGCGGACCGCTGCCGCGCATCGAGTAGGCGTAGTCGAGCCCGCCGATCACCTTGATCGCCGCCTCGAGCTGGTAGCGATGATGGAAATAGACCGGCGCCAGCACCTCCTGCAACGTCGCCAGCGGCCGCCCGACCGCGACGTTGGCCGCGCCGAAGCGGGCCAGGGCGATGCGGCGCACCGCCAGGGCCTGCTCTAGCCCGGCCACCGGATCGGGACCGTTGTCCCAGAGGTTCGCCAGCGGCTGCGCGGCGCCAGGCGGGCGGGCGTCCTCGTCGGTGAGATAGATCAGTCCCCGGCTCAGGTTCTCGCGCAGGATCGCGTCGAGGGCGGCGCGCTCCCTGGCGTCGCGGTCGGGCCCGGGCGGGACCTCCATGTAGGCGTAGCGGATCGCCTGCACGTCCCACTCGCCGACGCCGGTGGCGTAGGCATGCGAGAGATCGAGCTCGCCCGCCGGCGTGATCGCCACCAGGGGCGCCGGATAGTCCATCACCGAGGCGCGGCCGTAGGTCGAGGCCGCGAAATTGTGCGCCAGCCCCAGGCTGTGCCCCACCTCGTGGGCCGCCAGCTGGCGGATGCGCGCCAGCGCCAGCTGCACCGGGTCGTCGGGCGCGCCGCTGCCGGTGTGCGCGGTGCCCAGGAGCCCCTCGAACAGCAGCAGGTCCTGGCGCACGCGCAGCGAGCCCAGGGTGACGTGGCCGTTGAGCATCTCGCCGGTGCGCGGATCGACGATGCCGCCGCCATACGACCAGCCGCGCGTCGAGCGGTGCACCCACTGGATGACGTTGTAGCGGGCGTCCAGCGGATGGATGCCCGCCGGCAGCACCTCGACGCGGAAGGCGTCGATCAGGCCCGCCTTGTCGAAGGCCTCCTTCCACCAGCCGGCGCCTTCGACCAGGGCGCTGCGGACCGGCTCCGGCGCCGCGGAGTCCACGTAGTAGACCAGCGGCTGCTTGACCCGCGAGCGCGGCGCCGCGGGATCGACCTTTTCGAGCCGGTGGCGCGCCAGCCAGTGAGCGTCGATCGGTTCGGTCAAGGGCGCCGAGTAGTCGAAGAAATCGACCCCGAAGGAGCCCGATCGCGGATCGAACCGCCGCGGCCGGTAGCCATCGTCCGGGAGGCGCAGCAGCGACTGATGCTGGATCAGGGTCATGGCGCCGGCGGCCGGCACCGTGGCGCGCACCTGGGCGCCCGGCTCGTCCGAGACGAAGGTGAGCACCGCCTCGAGCTCCAGGTTCTCGGGGAAGGCCAGGCACGAATCGAGATCCACCGCGCTGCGGTCGCGGTCCAGGCTCCACCGGCCCTCGCCCAGCTGCTTGAGGCGCGGCGCGATGCCGTGGGCGTCGCGGGCGACGAAGCCGGTGACGTCGACGAGCGCCTGCCCGTCGGGGTCCTCGGCCGCCACCTCGCCGCCCCACAGCACCGACGGTGCGAAGGACTCGCGCACCGCGCGCCGCTCGGCGGCGCTGCCGGCCAGCGCCCGATATCGCAGGTTCTGCTCCTCGACCAGCAGCTTGGCGCCCAGCCGGCGCAGGGTCACCAGCCGCGCATCGCCGACCTGGCCGCGGTCGAATCCCACCGGGTTCGAGCCCAGGCCGCTGACCAGGCCCTCGACGTAGAGGTAGCTCGCCACCTCCCCGCCCTCGCCGCCCGGCGGCGGCACCCGCAGCCAGACCTTGCCGTGGCGGCGGTCGAGATAGAGGTCGAGCAACCCGGCACGGTGCTCCATGCCCGCGACCTGGACCGCGATCGACGGCAGCGCGCCATGGCCGGCGCTCCCCGCGGCCTCACCGGAATGAGCCGCCGCCCCGCCCTGGCCCGTGGCGCCCGCGGCGGCAGCAGGAGCGGCGCCTGGCGCCCGGGCAGCCGCCGTCGAATCGGCGCCGACCAGCGGGCCTCCCACCGCGGGCAGCGGCAGCAGCCAGCCGAAGGCGGCGCCGAGCGCCAGCACGCAGCGGACCCTTCGGGTGCCGGCAGCGACGGCGGCCATGCGGCGGCCAAGAGTGGCGGCGGCAAGCGGCCGGCGGCGGTACCGCTGCTGGCGCGGCTCGTTCGACTGGCTCGACTGGCTTCTCATCGGGCGTCCATCCTCGGCGCAAGCAGCACGGCATCTTTTCGCCGGCAGCCGGCCGGCGCGCGGCGGGCGCGAGTCTATCAGCGCGTCCCCCGCGCAGGGTTGAAACTATTGCCGGCGAGCTCCGTAATGCACCGCGCGCCGGTGCCGTCCGGCCGCCTTTGCCGACTCCGGCAGCCGCCACCGCGGACCTTGCCGGCATCTCCAACCGATTCCGCTCCATCCTCCCTCCGGTCGGGGGTGGAAGCTGGTACACTGACCGTCCAATTCCGCTATGGCCGCCAACTTGCCTCTCGTGGCAGTCGCGGGCTACCTGGCCCAGGCTGTTTTCGCGATTCTCATCGCTGCCGTCCTGGCCAGTTTCCACCGCCACTACCGCCGCGATTTCCTGCGCCACTGGGCCTTCAGCTGGTGGGCCTTTGCCTGTTTCCTGCTGGCGGCCGGCACCGCCCGGCTGCCGGCGGTCCGCAACCTGCCACCAGCCTCGTGGTTGCCGCTGGCGATCTTCCTGGCATCGCTGGTCGGCGGCTACTGCCAGATCGGCTGGCTGCTGCTCGGCACCTACGAGGTGGCGACCGGCGGTACCCTCTCCCGCCGGCGCGGCCGTTTCCTGTTCGGCTGCCTGGCCCTGCTGGCGATCGCCACCGCGGCCGCCACGGCGATGGCCGCGCCGGAGCGACAGCTGCTGGCGCGCTCCGGCCTGCAGTCGCTGATCGCCGGCCTCGCCTTCGCAGCCGCCGGCGTCGCCGTGCTGCGGGCCTCCCGCCAAACCGCCGGCCTGGGACGGCAGCTGGTGGGCGGCGCCTTCGTGCTCTACGGGCTCGAGCGGTTGCAGCATGCCGCCATGGCCGCGGCGCTCGGGCCGCGGCCGCTGCTCGACGCCGGCTGGGTGACCGCCCTCGGGCGCTACGAATCGGCGGGCGCCTATCTGGCGCCGCTCGCGTTCATGGCGCAGGCGGTGATGGGGATCGGCATGGTGATCTGGCTGCTCGAGGAGGAGCGCCTGCGCGCCTTCCGCGCTGCCGAGCAGATCGCCCATCTCGCCTACTACGACGCCCTGACCGAGCTCGCCAACCGTAACCTTTTCCACGAGCACCTGCGGCTGGCGATGGCCCGCACCGCCGGCACCGGTCTCGGCGTGGCCGTTTTCGTGCTCGACCTCGACCGCTTCAAGGGCATCAACGATTCGCTCGGCCACCGCCGCGGCGACGAGATGCTGCGCCTGGTCGGCGACCGGCTGCGCAGCAGCCTGCGCCCGGGAGACACCATCGCGCGGCTGGGCGGCGACGAGTTCGCGGTGCTGCTGCCGGCGGTGGGCGGCGAGCGCGACATGGTGCGGCTGGGGGAGAAGGTGCTCGATTCGCTGCGCCGTCCGTTCAATCTCGACGGCCACGAGATCGTCAGCACCGCCAGCCTCGGGATCAGCCGCTTCCCGGAGGACGGCGCCGAGGCCGAAGAGCTGCTGAAGAAGGCCGACGTCGCGATGTACCAGGCGAAGTCCCTGGGCCGCGACGGCCTTCAGCTCTACGCCGCCGCCATGGACGCCCATGCCCTCGAGCGGCTGTCGCTCGAGAACGACCTGCGCCGGGCGCTCGCCAACGACGAGCTGCTGCTGTTCTATCAGCCGATGCTCGACGCCGAGAGCGGCCGCGTCGAAGGCGTCGAAGCCCTGCTGCGCTGGCAGCATCCGGTGCATGGCCTGCTGATGCCCGCCGACTTCCTGTGGATCGCCGAGATGAGCGGTCTGTCGAACCCGCTCGACATGTGGGTGCTGGGCAGCGCCTGCCGCCAGCTGCGCATCTGGCACGACCTGGGGGTGCCGCAGCTGCGGCTGGCGGTCAACCTCTCGGCGCGCCCCTTCCAGCGCCCCGACCTGATCGAAAGAGTCAAGGACGTGCTGTGGGAGACCGGCGTCTCGTCCTCGTGCCTCGAGCTCGAGATCACCGAGACCCTGGCGATGCAGAATGCCGAGGAAAGCCTGGGAGTGCTGCGCGGCCTGAAGGAGCTCGGGGTGCGGATCGACATCGACGACTTCGGCACCGGCTACTCGTCGCTGTCCTATCTGCGCAATTTCCCGATCGACACCTTGAAGATCGACGCTTCCTTCATTCGCTCGCTGACCGACGACAGCGGCAGCTTCGAGATCGCCTCGGCGGTGATCGCGCTCGCTCACAGCCTCGACATCCGGGTGGTGGCGGAAGGCGTCGAAAAGGAACCGCAGTGGCGCCTGCTGCGCGACCAGGGATGCGACGAGGTCCAGGGCTACTTCTTCTGCGCGCCGCTGACCGCCGCCGACTGCCAGCGCCTGATCCTCGAGCGCCCGCAGGTGGCGCTGCCCATCGCCACCGCCGCCGCCGACTCCGCCGACTCCGACACCGAGCCCGGAGAACGCGCGGCGCTGGGCTGATCCAGTGCATTAGAATCCGCGTACGCGCCGGCAAACCGAGCCCCCCGCCGCCAGGAGCCCACGATCATGCCCGAAGGTCCGGAAGTCGAAACCGAGCAGCTGCGAGAAGCCGTGCACGAGGAGCTCGAAAAGGAGGGCGGCTCCTTCCTCAAGCAGATCGCCCTGACCACCGCCATCCTCGCGGCCTTCGCCGCCGTCGCCGCCCTGCTCGCCGGCAGCACGGTCAACGAGGCGCTGGTGTACAAGACGGAAGCCACCACGCTGCAGGCCCAGGCGTCCGACCAGTGGACCTACTACCAGGCCAAGGGGATCAAGCGCGAGCTCCAGCAGATGGCCCCCAATGCGTGGCTCGCCGCCGGCAAGGCCGCACCGCCGCATTTCGCCGAGGAAGCCGACCGTTACCGCCGCGAGCAGCAGCAGATCGACGCCAAGGCCAGGGAGCTCGAGCACCGCCGCGACGAGCGCTCGCGCGAGGCCGACCACCTCCTCCACTCCCACCACGGCTACGCCAACGCGGTGGCACTCTTCCAGGTCTCGATCGCCCTGGGCGCCGTCGCCGCCCTCAGCCGCAGCCGCTGGGTCTGGTACGCCTCGATGGCCGCGGGCGCCGCCGGGATCGTGCTCTTCGCGGTGACTGTTTTCCGCTGACGGTCGTCCTTGATCAGTACCGGCTCAGACGATCCACTTCTCAGTCCTGGCGGACCGCGGTGGCGATGATCCCCAGGCCGGGGCCGGGGACCAGCGGCTCGATGCCGCGCAGCAACGGCAGCAGCATGTTGAACAGCTTCAGCTGCAATCGCCCGAACTCCTTCTTGCGCATCACCTTGCCGTTCCACCACCAGCCTGCCACCGCGACGCGGTTGAAGTCGCGCATGCCCTCGAGCTCGAACCCGGTCTGGCGGAGCTCCTCGGCCAGCTGCTCCTTGCGGTAGCGGCAGCGGTGGCCCAGCACCTGGTCGAGGCTCGAGTACAGCCACGGCCCCTGCGGCACGTAGAGCACCAGCCGCCCGCCGGGCCGCAGCGCCGAGCGCATGTTGCGCAGCGCCACCAGCGGATCGGGCACGTGCTCGAGCACGTTGAGGCAGACCACGGTGTCGAAGCAGCCCTGCCAGCGGGCCAGTGCCGCGGGGTCGCCGGCGTCGATGTTGTCGATCCGCAGGTAGGGTTTGCCCAGCGCCAGGTTGCGCAGGTAGGCCAGGTACTGCGGATTGATGTCGCTCGCGACGTAGAGGTCCCGCGGCAGCAGCTCGGTGGTGATGTTGCCGATGCCGGCGCCGATCTCGAGCACCCGCGCGCCGACGTGCGGCGCGATCGCGTCCGCCATCCAGCGGTTGAAGTGCTGCGCCCGTTCGAGGCTGTGCAGGATGTGCGAGCCGTACTCGTCCTCGGCGTAGAGGTCGTCGATCAGCCAGAAGCGGAGGATGGCGCGCAGCGCCTTCCAGGCGTCCCGCATGCGGATCTTCTTGCCTTCGCGGTAGGTGCGGCCGAGGTAGCTGATCGGCACCTCGAAGATCCGGCATTCGCGCTTCGCCACCTTGGCGGTGATCTCCGGCTCCATCGCGAAATCGTGCGAGCGGATCGGCAGCGACTTGATCAGCGGCGCGCGGAAGACCTTGTAGCAGGTCTCCATGTCGGTCAGGTCGAGGTCGGTGAACCAGTTGCTGAGCAGCGTCAGCAGGCGGTTGCCGAGCGTGTGCCGGAAATAGAGCACCCGCCGCCGGTCGCTGGGCAGGAAGCGCGAACCGTAGACCACGTCGGCGCCGTCCTCGAGGAACGGCCGCACCAGGCGGCCGTAGTCGCGCGGATCGTACTCGAGGTCGGCGTCCTGGAAGATCACCAGGTCGCCGCTGGCCGCGGCGATGCCGCGGCGGATGGCGGCACCCTTGCCCTGGTTGCTGCCCTGCTCGAGCAGGCGGATGCGGCCGGGGTGCTCGCCGGCCAGCTCCCGCAGGATCTCGAGGCTGCCGTCCCGCGAGCCGTCGTCGACGATCACCAGCTCGAGCTCGCGGATCTCGGGCACCGACACCGCCAGCACGCGGCTCACCAGCTCGCGCACCAGGTAGCGTTCGTTGTAGACCGGGATGATGGCCGACAGCTTCAGGCCGCCGGCGACGGCCGGCGCCGCGGACGCTGCCGGCAGGCCCTGCGGGTCGTTGTCGGAGCTCACGGCGGCGGGATGTTAGCACGCGGCCCAGGGCCGCTACAGCCGGCGCGCCACCACCAGCAGCTGGTAGCCGAGCAGCGTCGGCAGCGCGCGGGTGAAGCCGGCGAGCGCCAGCCCCGCCGCCGCCAGCGCCGCCGGCGGCAGGCGCGGCAGCGCCAGCGGCAGCGGGATGGTGGAGACGGCCTCGCGCTCGATGCGGAAGCCGGCCTCCGCCAGCAGCCGCCGCAGCAGGAAGCGGGTGAAGAAGGTGCGGTGGGAGCGGTCGAGCAGGCCGCGATCGGCATAGGGGAAGCGCCCGCAGAGCAGGTTGAGCCGCACGTAGACGTTGGCGATGTTGGGCACCGACAGCACCAGCGGTGCGCCCACCGGCAACGCGTCGTGGATCAGCCCCAGCATCCGGCCGGGATCGCTCAGGTGCTCGAGAGCGTCGGCGGCGAGCACCGCGTCGCAGCGGCGCGGCAGGCGCGGGATGCTCTCGAGGTCGACGATGGCGCCGCCCGAGAGGATCTCGATCATCGCCGGCAGGCAATCCACCGAGCTGTCCAGCCCCTGCCAGCGCAGGTCGGAGCGCCGCACCAGGCGGGCCACGTGCGCCGCCCCCGGGCCCAGCTCCAGCAGCCTGGCGCCCGGCGGCAGCTCCCGCACCCAGGAGGCCAGGAGGCGATGGCTCGAGCCGCGAAAATCCTTGAGGACGTAGCGCTCAGCGGAAGAGGCTGGAATGCCGGATCCCCTTGGCGTGCAGCTTGTAGGCGGCCAGCACGCCGAGCACCGCGAAGCCATAGCGCACGCTGCGCCAGAAACCGATTTGCGATGCCTCCTTGAAATAGCAGGTGGCGATCGGGATCTCCCGGATGCGCATCCCCTTGTCCACTCCCTGGGCGATGATCTCGGTATCGAAAACGAAATCGTCCGAGTTGGCCTCGAGGTCGACCGCTTCGAGATAGCGGCGGCTGTAAGCGCGCAGTCCGGAATGATACTCGGAAAGGAAAACGTAGAAAACCGCGTTGGCGACGGCGGTAAGGAAAAGGTTCGCGAAATATTTCCATTTCGGCATGCCGCCTTCGATCGGACGGCCGCCCAGCATGCGGCTGCCGAAGACCGCATCGCAATCGCCGGCCAGCAGCGGCCGCACCAGCTCGGGCAGGTAGCGGGGATCGTACTGGTGATCGGGATGGACCATCACCACGATCGCGGCGCCGCGCGCCAGCGCCTCCCGGTAGCAGGTCTTCTGATTGCCGCCGTAGCCCCGGTTGCGCGGATGGACGAGCGTATGGAGGCCGAGCTCCCGCGCCAGCTCGACGGTGCGGTCGCGGCTGGCGTCGTCCACCAGCACGACGTCGTCGACCCAATCGAGCGGCAGATCGCGATAGGTCCGCTCGAGCGTCTTCTCGGCGTTGTAGGCCGGCATCACCACGCAGATCTTTTGCGCGCGGACGGGGGCAGGATCGAGGCGGGGCTGAGCGTTCACGAGGTCCTCGGTCCGGTTGCATCCTGAAACGTGCATAAGTATAGTGACCCGACCGAGGCGCCTCAAGCACGCTGCCCCGCCGGGCGGCGACTGCCCGCGGCAAGACGGTAAATTCCTCGCGGCACTAGAAATGGCAGACGACCGGGAGCGGGCTGCGAGCGCGGCGTTGGCGAGCGAGCGGCGACTCGGCTGCGAGCAGGGCGAAGCTTTCGATCGGCAGTTGCGCGAGCAGGAGCTGACGGACCGCGAACAGCGCCTTGGCAGCTCGGTCGGAGATCTCGACGGCCTGTATGCGCCGGACGCCAGTCCGGGATTCGACGGCGGCCGGCCGCAGCTCGCGGATCTGCGGCTCCAGGATGAGATAAGACACTTGCGATTCTTCTACTACGCGGTCCAGAAGTCGCGCGCCTGGCGCTTCACCCAACGCCTGCGGGCGATGGTAGGGCGCGCCTGGTGACCGCCGAGGTCCCGGCAGCCGCGGCGACCCCGGAAGCCGCTGCCGACCCCGAGCTGCGGATCGCCCGGCTCAGCGGGCGGGTGGCGGCCCTCGAAGCGGCGCTCGAGCGCCGCTCCCGCGAGCTGCGGCTGCTGCAACGGCTGCTCTGTCCGCACGACCTCGCGCAGTGGTCCCGGGTGGCGGCCGGCCTGTCGCCCCGGCCGCGGATCGCCTGCGACCCGAGCTTCTGGGAGGAATCTCGCGAGCTGACCGCGGCCGAGGTGCCGGAGACCCTCGAAGCGCTGTGGGAGTCGTCGTATCCACCGCGGCCGGCCCCACGATGAGCGGGTCGCGGCGCATCACCCTCGTCATCCTCGCCTGGAACCACTGGCGCCTCACCGAGCGCTGCCTCGAGACCCTGGCTGCAACCGACCTCGACGGCGCCGAGGTGCTGGTGGTCGACAACGGCTCGACCGACGAGACGCCGGAGCGTTTGGCGAGGATCCCCTGGATACGCACCCTGCGCCTGCCGGCCAACCTCGGCTTCGTGCGCGGCAACAACGCCGGCATCGCCGCCGCCGCGGCCGGCTCCGACGTGGTGCTGCTCAACAACGACCTCGAGTTCATCCAGCGCGACTGGCTCCGCCGCCTCGCCGACTGCGCCCATTCGGCGCCCGACGTCGGGGTGGTGGGCTGCCGCATGGTGCTGCCCGACGGCCGCCTGCTGCACGCCGGCACCTACATCATGCCCGACACCAGCTGGGGGCAGCAGGTCGGCGCGCTCGAGCGCGACGTCGGCCAGCACACCGGCACCGAGGAGGTCGAGGGCGTCGTCTTCGCCTGCGCCTACCTGCGGCGCGAGGTGCTCGATGCCATCGGCGGCCTGGCGCTCGACTTCGAGAGCTATTTCGAAGACACCGACTTCTGCCTGCGGGCGCGGCAGGCCGGCTGGCGGACGCTGCTCTGCGGCGGCGTGACGCTGGTCCACGACGAGCACGGCTCGACCGCTGACGACGACGGCGCGCTGATGGAGCTGTTCCAGGGCAGCCGCGCGATCTTCCGCCGCAAATGGCAGCATGCGCTCGAAGCGCGCTACCGCCACCGCCTGCTGTGGCAGTCGATCATGAACTTCCCGACCGGCTACGCCATGAGCTGCCGGGAGCTGCTGCGCGCCCTCGACGAGCGCGGCGTGCACGCGGTCTACCGCTACGTCTACGGCCCGAAGACCGTGTTCCCGCCGGTCGAGCCCGAGTCGAGCGGCGACTACCGCTTGAACGTCATCCGCGGCCGCGCCGCGCCGCGCGCCCCCGAGGTCGCCGTGGTCTACGGTCAGGGCGACGTCTTCGCGCGCAACCTCGGCCGCTACAAGATCGGCTTCACCATGCTCGAGGTGGACGGCTTCCCGCCGGAATGGGTGGCGCAGGCCAACCGCATGAACGAGGTCTGGGTGCCGAGCGAGTTCAACCGCCGCGCCTTCGTCGACTGCGGCCTGCAACGGCCGATCCACGTCATGCCGCTCGGCGTCGACGTCCGCTACTTCCATCCCGGGGTCGCCTCCTATCCGAACCCGGCCGGCGACTTCGTGTTCCTGGCGCTCTTCGAATGGGGGGAGCGCAAGGAGCCGAGCCTGCTGCTGCGGGCCTTCAACGACGAGTTCTCGGCGCGCGAGCCGGTGCGCCTGCTGTGCAAGGTGATCAACACCGACCCCGGCTTGTGCATCAAGGACGAGATCCGGCGGCTGGAGCTGCGCGCCGCGGGCGGCAAGGTCTCGTACCTGTTCAACCTCGAGTTCCCCCACTATCAGTTGGGGGCGCTCTACCGCTCGGCCGACGCCTTCGTGTCGGTGAGCCGCGGCGAGGGCTGGAACATGCCGCTGATGGAAGCCATGGCCAGCGGCCTGCCCGCCATCGCCACCGACTGGGGCGCTCACCAGGAGTTCGTGCACGACCGCATCGCCTACCCGCTGCGGGTCCGCAAGCTGGTGCCGGCGCGGGCCAAGTGTCCCTATTACGACGGCTTTCGCTGGGCCGATCCGGACCCCGAGCACCTGCGCCACCTGCTGCGCCACGTCTACGAGCACCGAGACGAGTCGCGCGCCCGCGGCCAGGCGGCCGCCCGCGAGATGGCGGCGCGCTGGACCTGGGAGGCGGCGGCGCAACGCATCGTCGACCGCCTGGCGGCGCTGGGCGTGGCGGGCGGGGCGGGCTCGCCGCCGGCCGCCCGCGCGCCGGTGGCGGCCCGCGCCAGCGGCGCGGCGTGAGCCCACCGCCGCCCGCGCTGTCGGTCGTCGTCCCGAGCCGCAACACCCGGCAGCTGACCCTGGCCTGCATCGGCGCGCTCGCGTCGGCCAGGGGCGCCCGCCCCGAGCTCGCCGGGATGGAGCTGGTGCTGGTCGACGACGCCGGGGACGACGGCACCGCCGAGGCGGTCGCGGCGGGCTGGCCGCCGGTGCGCATCCTCCGGCTCGACCGCCAGCACGGCTTCACCCGGGCCGCCAATCTCGGCCTGGCGGCGGCGGCCGGTGAGGTGCTGCTGCTGCTCAACAGCGACGCCGAGGTCGGCGCCGACGGCGACGGCCTGACCGCCCTCCTGGCGCGTTTTGCCGCCGAGCCTAGGCTGGGTATCGCCGGCGCGGCGCTGCACTACCCCGACGGCACCGCCCAGTGGAGCGGCGGCGCCGAGCCGACGGCGGCCTGGCTGTTCGGCCTGGCGAGCGGCCTGCCCCGGCTGCTGGGGCGGTTGCCGCTCTACCGGCGCCTGCGCCCGGCCGGCGGTGTCGGAGGGGGGGGAGGCGGGGGCGGCGGGGGCGGCGAGAGCGGCAGGGGTGGCGGGCGCGGCCGAAGTGACGTCGCCTGGGTCACCGGTGCCGCGATGGCGATCCGGCGGGCCGCCTGGGAGCAGGTGGGGCCGCTCGACGAGCGCTTCCGGTTCTACGCCCAGGACCTCGATCTCTGCCTGCGGGCGCGCGCCGCCGGCTGGTCGGTGGCGGTGGTGCCCGAGTTCCGGGTGCTCCATCACCACGGCGCCACCATCCAGGCGGCGGGCGGGCGGCGCCCCGGGGGCGGGCGCGGCGCCCAGCACGCGGAGCTGCTGTGGACGGACCTGCTGCGCTGGGCCGCCAAGCAGGGCGGCGCCCCGGCGGCGCGGCGTGCGGCGCGGGCCCTGGCGGCGGGCGCCGGG
>DATGHG010000281.1:0-2299 GCA_035308185.1 Thermoanaerobaculia bacterium
GGCTGCCGGCATAGAGGATGGGATTGCCCGTGCCGCTGGCGCGCGCCTTGAAGACGTGGTCGCGGCGCGCGATCCCGAGCGCGAAGGCGTTGACCAGGATGTTGCCGTTGTAGCAGCGGTGGAAGCCGGTCTCCCCGCCCACCGTCGGGATGCCGACGCAATTGCCGTAGCCGCCGATGCCGCGCACCACGCCGTCGATCAGGTAGCGCATGCGGGGCGCGTCGATCTCGCCGAAGCGCAGCGCGTCCAGGCAGGCGATCGGGCGCGCCCCCATGGTGAAGATGTCGCGCAGGATGCCGCCGACGCCAGTGGCCGCGCCCTGGTAGGGCTCGATGAAGCTCGGATGATTGTGGCTCTCCATCTTGAAGATGGCGACCCAGCCGTTGCCGACGTCCACCACGCCGGCGTTCTCGCCCGGCCCCTGCAGCACGTGCGGGCCGCTGGTGGGGAACTCCTTGAGATAGGCCTTCGAGGACTTGTAGGAGCAGTGCTCGGACCACAGGGCGGCGGTGATGCCGAGCTCGGTGTAGTTCGGGTCGCGACCCAGCAAGGTGCGCAGCCGCTCGAGCTCCTCGGCGGTCAGGCCCTGCGCTCGCGCCAACTCCTCGGTGACCGGCGGCTCGGTCCCGCCGGCGCTCGGCATCAGCGGCTCACCGGCGCCAGGCGGGCCGGCGCTTTGGGGGGGCCATCGCTTCTGCGGGTGCCCTGGGGCCGTGCCGGCTGGGGCGGGCGGAGCTCCTCGGGCTTCAGGCCGCGCGCGGCCTGGAAAGCCCGCAAGGCGCCGGCGAAGATCGCCAGGCCGTCGGTGTTGTCCAGGATCTCCTCGGCACAGCGCTCGGGATGGGGCATCAGGCCGAGCACGTTGCCGGCGGCATTGCAGATGCCGCCGATGGCGCGCGCCGAGCCATTGGGGTTCCAGGCCGGATCGAGCTCCCCGGCCGGCGAGACATAGCGGAACGCCACCAGCCGGGCCGCCTCCAGCGCGTCCAGATGCTCGGCGGCGTCCTCGTAGTTGCCCTCGGCGTGGGCCACCGGCAGGCGCAGCACCTGGCCGGCGCGCAGGCCGCGGGTGAACGGCAGGTCGTCGCGCTCGACCCGCAGCCAGACGTCGCGGCAGACGAAGCGCTGGCTGGCGTTGCGCCGCATCGCCCCGGGCAGCAGGCCGGCCTCGAGCAGCACCTGGAAGCCGTTGCAGATGCCGAGCACCAGGCCGCCGGCGGCGGCATGGCGCCGGACCGCCGCCATCACCGGCGACAGCGCCGCCAGGGCTCCGGCCCGCAGGTAGTCGCCGTAAGCGAAGCCGCCCGGCAGCACCACCAGGTCGCAGTCCTTGACCGTCTCGTCCTGGTGCCAGAGGAAGATCGCATCCTGTTGCAGCACGTGCTTCCAGACATGGTAGACGTCATGGTCGCAGTTGCTGCCGGGAAAGACGACGACACCGCACTTCATGGCTGCTCTCCTGGGAGGATCTCGACCGCATAGTCCTCGACCACCGTATTGGCCAGCAGCTTCTGGCACATCTCGCCCAGCTGGCGCAGCGCCCGCTCGCGGTCTTCGACCCCGAGGCGGATCTCGAAGCTCTTGCCGGCGCGCACCTCCTCGACGCCGGCGAATCCCACCCGGGCGAGGGCGTCGCGGATCGCCTTGCCTTGCGGGTCCAGGATCTCGCGCCGGGGATAGACGGTCACTCTTGCGATCAACTCGGATCTCCTCCCGTTACCTCGAGCCAGGGGGTCGGTTGGAACTGGCCGCTCACCTCGAGCCGGGCGCCGCAGCGCTCGCGGGCCAGCGCCTCGCCGAGCGTCGCCGCCGCCAGCGCTGGCAGGTTGTTGGTGCGCGACAGATGGTAGAGCACCACCCAGCGCAGGCGGTCGCAGAGCAGCTCGGGCAGCCCGTCCGCGGCCTCGCGGTTCGAGAGATGCCCATGGCGCCCGGCGACCCGCTGCTTGAGCGGCCACGGATAGGGGCCATTGCGGAGCATGTCGAGATCGTGGTTGGTCTCGAGCAGCAGGACGTCCAGCTCGCGCAGGCGCGCCCAGGCCAGGTGGCTGTGGCAGCCGCAGTCGGCCACCAACCCGAGCCGCCGGCCGGAGGCGTCCTCGACCACCGCGCCAATCGGCTCGCGCGCGTCATGGGGCAGCAGGAACGGCTCGATCTGGAAGCCGGCCACCTCGCAGGGCTCTCCCGAGCGCAGCACGGTGGCTGTCCGTGCGGTCTCGTCGTCGAAAGCGATCTGCCCGAGGGTGCCGGCGGTGCCAAAGACCGGCAGCCGGTGGCGGCGGGCGAAGCGTGCGGCGCC
>DATGHG010000282.1:0-4678 GCA_035308185.1 Thermoanaerobaculia bacterium
GTGCCGGGGTGCTCAAGCGGCTCGCCGCACGCGGCGTGCTGCGCGAGTTCACCCAGGTGGAGCGGCTCTCGCTCGACCGCCACCGGCTGCCGTCGCCGGCCGCCGCGCCGCCGCTGATGCGGCTGCGTGCCGATCAGGAGAGCGCCACCGCGGCGGTGGTCGCGGCGATCGCGGACCGCCGCTTCACGCCGCTGCTGCTGTCCGGGATGACCGGCTCGGGCAAGACCGAGGTCTACCTGCGCGGGGCCGCCGCCGCCCTCGCCCAGGGACGCGCGGCGATCCTGCTGGTGCCCGAGATCGCTCTGGTGCCGGCCCTGGCGCGGGCCGTCCTGGAGCGCTTCGGCGAGCGGCTGGCGATCCTGCACTCGGGCCTCGGCACCGGCGAGCGCAACCAGGAATGGGAACGGGTCCGCCGCGGCGAGGCGACGGTCGTGCTCGGGCCGCGCTCGGCGCTGTTCGCGCCGGTCGCCGACCTCGGCCTGCTGGTGGTGGACGAGGAGCAGGACCCGGCCTACAAGCAGGAGGTGACGCCGCGCTACCATGCGCGCGACCTCGCCCTGGTGCGCGGCCGCAGCGCCGGCGCCGCGACCCTCCTGGTGTCGGCGACGCCCAGCCTCGAGAGCCGCCACAACGTCGAGCGCGGCAAGCTCGGCCTGCTGCAGCTGACCGCCCGCTTCGGGCAGGGCGCGCTGCCGGAGGGGATCCTGGTCGATCTGCGCCAGGAGGAGGGAATCCGCCGCCGGCCCGGCGACGCGCCGTTCTCGGCCCGCCTGCGTCACGAGATCGGCATCACCCTGGCGGCGGGGGAGCAGGTCATCCTGCTGCGCAACCGGCGCGGCTACGCGCCGATGCTGCTCTGCCGCGCCTGCGGCGAGGCGATGCGCTGTCCCGACTGCGGCCTGCCTCGCACCTACCACCTCAGGTTGCGGCGGCTGATCTGCCACTACTGCGGTCAGGCGATCAACGCTCCCCAGGCGTGCCCGATCTGCCGGGAGGAGGCGCTCGAACCGATCGGCGCCGGCACCGAGCGGGTCGAGGAAGATTTCCGCGAGCTGTTCCCCGGCGTCGCCGTCGACGTCCTGGACCGCGACACGACGCGGCGCCCGGGCGGCCTGGCGGCGGTGCTCGAACGCTTCGAGCGCGGCGACACCCGCGTCCTGATCGGCACCCAGATGGTGTCGAAGGGCCATCACTTCCCGCGCGTCTCGCTCACCGCGGTGCTGGCTGCCGATACCTACCTGAGCTTTCCCGACTTCCGCGCCGTCGAGCGCACCTACAACCTGCTGACCCAGGTGGCCGGCCGCGCCGGCCGCGGCGACCTGCCCGGCCGCGTGGTCATCCAGACCTTTCATCCCGACCACTACGCCATCCAGGCCGCGCTCACCGGCGACGACGCCGCCTTCCTGGCAGAGGAGATGCGCTTCCGCCGCGTCTTCCATTACCCGCCCTACACGCGCATGGCGCAGCTGCTGGTGCACGATCGCAAGCGCGAGCGTGCCCAGGCCGCCATCCAGGAGCTGGCGGACGCCATGGCGGCGCACCCCCTCTGCCGCGGCGTCCGCCTCAGCGGTCCCGCTCCCGCCCCCTTCGAGCGCCTGCGCGGCGAGTGGCGCTTCCAGCTCCTGGCCCGCGCCGCCGCCTTCCGCGATCTCCACCGGCTGCTGGTCGAGGTGGCCCCCAAGAGCCCACCCTACGACCTGACCATCGACATCGATCCGCAGCAGCTGATGTGAATCCCATTTGTGCTAGCGTCCTGACCGGCGATGCAGACCTCCGAATCCTTCGAAGAGCCCCTGGTCCAGCTGCGGCGGCGGATCCAGGAGCTGGAAAGCTTTCCCTCGGGCAGCGGCCAGGACAAAGAGCTCGATCAGCTGCGCGCGACGCTCAGGAAGACCACCGCCGAGATCTACGGCAGCCTCAGCCGCTGGCAGAAGGTGCAGGTGGCGCGCCATCAGGAGCGCCCCTACACGCTGGATTACGTCGGCTACCTGATGCACGACTGGGTCGAGCTGCACGGCGATCGCGCCTACAGCGACGATGCCGCCATCGTCTGCGGCTTCGCCAGCTTCGCCGGCCGCAGCGTCGCCGTCATCGGCCACGAGAAAGGGCGCGACACCCGCGAGCGCATCCACCGCAACTTCGGCCAGCCGCGCCCCGAGGGCTACCGCAAGGCGTTGCGCATCATGAAGCTGGCGCAGAAATTCGGCCGCCCCGTCCTCACCTTCGTCGACACCGCCGGCGCCTATCCTGGCATCGACGCCGAGGAGCGCGGCCAGGCGGAGGCCATCGCCCGCAACCTGCTGGAGATGTCCCACCTCGAGGTGCCGATCGTGGTCACCATCACCGGCGAAGGCGGCAGCGGCGGCGCCCTGGCCCTCGGCGTCGGCGACCGGGTCTTCGTCCTCGAGTACGGGACCTACTCGGTGATCTCGCCGGAGGGTTGCGCCGCCATCCTGTGGAAAGACCAGGAGCGCAAGGCCGAGGCTGCCGAGGCGATGCGCCTGACCGCCCCGGACCTGCTGGCCATGGGGGTGGTCGACGCCGTCATCCCCGAGCCGCTCGGCGGCGCCCACACCGATCCCGAGACCACCTGCCGTCGCGTCGGCGAGACCATCGCGCAGGCGCTCGGCGAGCTGGAGCGCCTCACCGTCAACGAGCTGCTGGCGCGCCGCTACCAGAGATTTCGTTCCCTCGGCGCCTTCGACGAGGGATGACCGGCGCTTCCGGGGCAGGGCCGCGGTGGGTGCCGGCGCCGGTGCCCGCCGCCGCCGCCGGCCTCGAGAGCAGCGGTTTTCCCGCCTGGCTGGCGGCGCTGCTGGCGCGCCGCGGCATCGCCGATGCGCCGGCCGCTGCCGGCTTCCTGGCGCCGTCGCTCGACCAGCTCCACGACCCCTTCCGGCTGGCCGGCATGGCAGCCGCCGTGGACCGCCTGCTGGCGGCGCGTGACCGCGGCGAGCGGGTGGCCATCGTCGGCGACTACGACGTCGACGGCATCAGCGCCACCGCGCTGCTCTCCGCCGTGCTGGGCGCCTGCCACATCGCCACCCAACCGATCCTTCCCGATCGCTTGCGCGAGGGCTACGGCTTCCAGAGCGTGCACGTCGAGCGGGCGCGGGAGCTCGGGTGCCGGCTGATCCTCACCGCCGACTGCGGCAGCTCCTCGGGCGAGGCGGTGACCGCCGCTCTCGCCGCCGGGCTCGACGTGGTGATCACCGACCACCACCTGCCGGGCGTCGACCTGCCTGCCGGCACCATCCAGGTCAACCCGCGCCAGAGCGGCTGCTCCTACCCCTTCCCGGACCTCGCCGCCGCCGGCCTCGCCTTCAAGCTCGGGACCGCCCTGGCCGAGCGCTGCGGGCGGCCGCTCGATCCCTTGCCGCTGCTGCGGATCGCCTGCCTGGGCACGATCGCCGACATGGTGCCGCTGCGCGGCGAGAACCGCATCATCGCCGCGCTCGGGCTGCGCGCGCTCGCCGACGCGCGGTCCCACGGCCTGCGCGCGCTGATCCAGCAGGCCGGCCTGCGGCCGCCGTTCACCGCCGCCGACGTCGGCTACCGGCTGGGGCCGCGGCTCAACGCGGCCGGCCGCCTGCACGACCCCAACCGGGCTCTCGACCTGCTGCTGAGCCGCGATCCGGACCGCGCGCAGGCGCTGGCGGCCGAGCTCGACGGTTGGAATCGCGAACGGCAGACCGAGGAATCCCGGGTGGTGGACGACGCCCGCCGGGTGCTGTTCGAGCGCCGGCCGCTGCCGTCCATCCTGGTGGCCTGGAGCGCCGACTGGCACAAGGGGGTCGTCGGCGTCGCCGCCGGCCGCATCGCCAAGGAATGCCACCGGCCGACGGTGCTGCTGAGCGTCGAGGGCAGCCTCGCCACCGGCTCCGGCCGCAGCGTGCCGGACGTCGCGCTGCACGCCTTCCTCGCCGCCTGGCAGCCGCGGCTGCGGCGCTTCGGCGGCCATGCCCAGGCCATCGGGATGTCGCTCGACCTCGACCAGCTCGAGGGCCTGCGCGGCGAGTGGGAGCGGTCGGCGGCCGCGTCCTGGGAGCCCGGCTGGCTCGAAAAGCGCCACCTCTACGACCTCGAGCTGGCGCCGCGGGCGATCACCGCCGAGCTGGTCGCCGAGATCCGCCGGCTGGAGCCATTCGGCCAGGGCAATCCCCAGCCGCTGCTGCGCACCGGACCGCTGCGCCTGCGGCGGCCGCCGCGCCCGTTCGGCAAGGGTCACCTGTCGGCCGAGGCCGAGGCCGAGGACGGCTCGCGGGTGGAGCTGCTGGGATGGAACTGGGCGGCGCGAGCCGAGGACCTGGCCGGCAGCTTCGAGGTGCTCGCCCATCCCGAGATCGACGGCTGGCACGGCGGCCCGGTGCTGCGGCTGGTCGACAGCCGGTGCATGTGACCGGACCGCTCCCTGGGTCGCCCGCTTCGATGCCGCGGCATCGCTCGTAACCGCCAGCGCCTAGAATAGCCCTGCCATGGCACGCCCGAAGATGCGCCGCACCATGACCCGTTTCCGGGTGCTGTTGATGCTGGCGCTCATCGGGGCGGTCGGCCTGCTCACCGCGCTCTACCGCTTCGGCGCCGCCGGAGCGCCGCGGCCTCGCCGCGCCCGTTCGGCAAGGGTCACCTGTCGGCCGAGGCCGAGGCCGAGGACGGCTCGCGGGTGGAGCTGCTGGGA
>DATGHG010000283.1:0-14458 GCA_035308185.1 Thermoanaerobaculia bacterium
TCTGCCATAGCGAGGTCGGTCTGCGCCGGGTTCGATTCTACCCCGAAAGTCGACAGCTCGCGGATCACCTCGGCGGTCAGATTGCGGCGAGCTCGAGGGTGCGGTGCTGTGACTCGCGGTGTGCACGAGTGGCACGGCCACGCCTCGGCACGCCGCCATCGCCGTGATAGAGTTGAAGCTTCTCCTGGAGGAGGCGGGATGTCGAACGAGCTCGGTGCCAATCCGGACCTGCGGCCGGAGCGCCCGCGGCCCGGCCCGCGGCGTTGGCCGCGTCGTCTCGCCGCCCTCGCGGCGGCCCTCGCCGCGGCGCCCGCCCCGGCCGCGCTGACGCTCGCGGCGGCCATCGCCGCGCTACCTGCCTCAGCCGCCCCTCCTCTCGCAGCGGCCATCGTCGCGGTGCTCCTCCCCACCGCCTGTGCCCTCGCCGCGGCTGCCGAGCCGGCGGCGGCGATTCCGGCCCCGGCCGAGGAGCCCTGGGACGGCCGCTTCTTCGCGGCGCCGCCGCCGGAGCTGCTCGCCGCCGCCACCGCCGCCACCACCGCCCAGGCCAAGGCCGAGGCGGAGCTGCCGGTCTCGGTGCTCTTTGCCGAGCACATCTACAGCTTCGACGACGCCGGCCGGCTGAGCCGCACCCATCGGCTGGTCTACCGCATGCAGGGCACCACCGCCGGTCCCAGCTGGTCCCAGGTCCACGTCAGCTGGCTGCCCTGGTACCAGCAGACGCCGCGCCTGCGGGCACGGGTGGTGACACCGGATGGACAGGAGCACCAGCTCGATCCCAAGGTGCTGGAGCGGAGCACCGTGGGTGGCCCCGATGCCGAGACTTTCGCGGAGCGGCAGCGGCTGCGCGGCCCTCTGCCCGCCACCGGCGCCGGCGCGGTGATCGAGGAAGAGGAGACGGTGGTCGACGCGACGCCGCCCTTCGACCGCGGCACCTTCGAGCGCCACGTCCTCGCCATGAACGTGCCGGTGCGCCATCTCCGCGTGGTGCTCGAGGCGCCGGCGGACATGAACCTGCGCTACGCGCTGGAGCTGCTACCGGGCCTGACGCCGCGCCGCGAGCCCCTACCCGGCCGGCAGCGGCTGGTGTTCGAAGCCCGCGACCTGCCGGCGAGAGCGCATCTCCCGGCCGGCCTGCCGCCGGAGGCGCCGCGGTGGCCGGCGATCGCCTTCGCCAACGCCGCTTCCTGGCGCGACGTCGCCGAGAAGTACTCGCGCATCGTCGACCAGGCGGTGGCCGGCGCGCCGCTCGCGGCGTGGCTGCAAGCGGCCCACGCCTACGCGCCCGCGGCTTCGCAGCTCGACGTGATCGAGCGCCTGCTCGCCCACATGGCCGACATCCGCTACGCCGCCGTCGAGCTCGGGGAGGGCGGCATCGTGCCGCGGCCACCCGCCGAGACTCTCGGCCGCCGCTTCGGCGATTGCAAGGACAAGGCGGTGCTGCTCGCCGCCGCGCTCCGCGCCCTCGACGTCCCGGCCTACGTCGCCCTGCTCGAGGCCGGCCAGGCCGAGCGCGACGTCGACCCCGAGCTGCCCGGCTTCGGCGCCTTCGATCACGCCATCGTCTACGTGCCGGGCACGCCCGCGCTCTGGATCGACCCCACCGACCGCTACGCCCGGGCCGGCGAGCTGCCGGTGTCGGATCAGGGCCGCTACGCCCTGGTCGCGGCGCCGGGCATCGCCGGCCTCGTCCGCACTCCCGCGGCCAGCTCCGCCGAGAACCGGATCCAGAAGACCCGCGAGTTCTTCCTCGCCGACTCCGGGCCCGCTCGCGTCGTCGAGACCTTGGAGTACGCCGGCACCGCCGAGCAGCTCCTGCGCACCCGTCTCGCCGCCACCACGGCGGCGGCGCTGCGACAGGAGGGCGACGACTACGCCAGAGACACGTTCCGCGGCAAGACCGCCAACCCCTTCGCGAGCTCCGACCCGCAGGATCTCTCACGCCCGCTGTCGCGGCGCCTGGAAGTGAGCGCGGCAGGGCGGGCGTACACCGACCCCGCCACCGCCGTCGTGGCGGCCTTCTACACCGAGCTCTTCGACCTGCTGCCCGCGGACCTGACCGCGGAGCACAAGGAGAACGACTCCAAACCGGCAACCGGCGAGGACGCCGAGCCGCGCCGGCTCGATTACTGGTTCCGGCTGCCGCACACCGTCGAGGTCCGCTATCGCGTGGTGCCGCCGGCTGGCTACGAGCCCGAGGACCTGCCCACCTCGCGCGTCCGGCGGCTGGGCACCGCGACCCTGGCGGAGCAGTACGCCGCCGGCGAACGGGGGATCGTCACCGCCACCCTGCGCTTCGATTCGGGGCGGCAGCGCATCTCCGCCGCCGAGCTGGCCGCGTTGCATTCGGCGCTCGTCCAACTGAAGAAGGAGCGGCCGGTGCTGCTGCGGTTCCGGCAGGTCGGCGAGGCGCAGGCCGCCGCCGGCCACATCCGCGAGGCCCTGCTGGAGTTCCGCAACGAAGCCGCGGCAGCGCCAACCAGGGCCCTGCCCCACCAGCGGCTCGCCCGCGCGCTGCTCGCCGGCGGCCTGGGCGAGGCGGCGTGGCGGGAAGCCGAGCGCGCGGTGGCGATCGAGCCCCGGTCCGCCGCCGCCTGGTCTACATTCGGTTGGGTGCTGCAGCACGACGCGATCGGCCGGCGCTTCGGGCCGGGCTTCGCGCGCCAGCGGGCGCTCGCGGCCTACGTCAAGGCCAAGCAGCTCGATCCCGCGCTGGCCACCACGCGCATCGACTACGCGATCCTGCTCGAGCACGACGACCAGGGACAGCGGTTTGCGGCGGGCGCGGACCTGAAAGCGGCGATCGCCGAATACCAGGCCGTGCGCAAGGACGACGACATCCACACCTACGACGAGAACCTGCTGATCGATCTGGTCTATGCCGGCCGGCACGCCGAGGCGCTCGAGCTTGCCGCCACCATGAAAGACACCGAGACCAAGCGGACGGCCGTCACCGTGGCCACCGCCATGACCGGCGGCGCCGAGGCGGCCATCCACGAGGTCGAGCGGACGACCGACGAGCCGGCCAGGCAGTTGCCGATCCTGCAATCCGCCGCGCAGACCCTGTTGCGCCTGCGCGCCTGCGCGGCGGCGGCGGCGCTGCTCGAACGCGCCGCGCCGCTATCGCCCACCGCCTCCGAGATCCTGGCCCGAGCCGCCATGCTGCGCCAGGTGCGCCCGCTGGACCAGATCCCGCTGCCCGCGGGCGAGCCCTCGACCGTGGCGCGGCGGCTCTTCCTGGCCTTCGCGCACGGCGACGCCGACCCCAAGGCGCTCATCGGGCTCGTCAGCAAGAGCGTGCTCGCGGCGGAAGCGGCGCACGACGGCCAGTCGACCGACCTGTCCTGGATCGGGAAAGCCCTGCGGCGTCAGCTCGCCAAGGAAGGCGGGCTGCCGCTCGACCTGGTGTTCGAGCTCTTCTTCGCCGCGGCGAAGGAAACCACCAGCGGCGACGACGCCCTGGGCTATCGCATCGATTACCACATCCCGTTCCTCGACGAGGACATCCAGTGCTTCGTCGTGCGCGAGGGCGGGGACTACCGCATCGCCGGCGTGAGCACCATGCCGGCGATGCTGGGAATGGAGGCGCTGCGGCGGCTTGGGGTGGGGGATCTGCCCGGCGCCCGCCAGTGGCTCGATTGGGCGCGGGAGCTGACCAAGGACCCGGCAGGCGAGCTCCCGGCGCCGCCGTTCGCCGTGCTCTGGGCGCGCGGCGTCGCTGCCGGCGCGGAGCCGGCGCGCTGCGCCGCGGCGGCGCTGGCGGTGTCGGCGAGCGACGCCGCCACCGTCGCGCCGGTCCTCCGCGCCTGCCGCGCCGCCGAAACGGTCGCGGACCGGCAGCTCGCGCTCGACCTCGCGCTCGCCATCGCCGCCGGCGAGCAGCAGCAGTGGGACGAGGCGATCGAGCTGGCGCGGCGCCTGGCCGCGGCGAGGCCGGGAGCGGCCCTGCCCTTCTTGCTCGAGGGCGGCGCTTTGCAGAAGCTGGGCCGCGTCGGCGCCATCGTCGAGCTCGCGCAGCGGCGCCTCGAGCGCCTGCCCGGGGACCGCCAGGCACGCCTGGCGCTCGCTCAGACCGCCAGGAAGCAGGGCGATTTCGACGGCGCCGAACGCGTCTACCGGCTGCTGGCCGAGTCCACCGGCGCGGCAGCCGAAGAGCTCAACGGCCTCGCCTGGCTGCTGCTGGTGCGCGGTCGCGCGGATCAGGAAGCGGTCGAGCTGGCGCGGCGTGCGACGCAGCGCCCCGACGGCAAGACCCACGACGTTCTCCATACCCTCGCCGCGCTGCTCGCCGAAAGCGACCGGCCGGCCGAGGCCTACCAGGCGATGGTGCAGGCGCTCGCCGCCGCCGACGAGCCCGAGCCCGGCTCGGTGGACTGGTACGTCTTCGGCCGCATCGCGGAGCAGTACGGCCTGCCGGAGGTGGCGCGCGGCCTCTTCGCCCGCGTCGAACGGCCCGTCCCGGACGACGCGGGCACCACCTGGCGGCTGGCGCGCGCCCGGCTGGCGGTCCTCGACGGCAAGGCGCCGGCGCCGGCCGCGGCGAAGTCAACCAAGCACTGAGCAAGCACTGACCAAGCACTGACCAAGCACCGAGCGCCCACCCCGGACCGGGCGCCGGCGGCCCGCGGGCCGCTGCTGGCCGCCCGCCCCCGCCCGCCGCGGGTCGCCCGTCCCCGGCCGCCCCCTCGCCGCCCGCCACTCGGCCGCCGCCCAAGTGTGTTAGGTTGCCGCCCGGTCTCTTCCAGGATTCTTCCCCACGGCACGCACCCATGATCGAAGCCACCCTTCCCGACCCCGCCCGGACGCCGCCGCCCGCCGCCACCGGCGCTCGGACCCCTGACGTCGCCGTGCGCTGCCGCGGCCTGGTCAAGCGCTACGGCGACGTGGTGGCCGTCGACGGCCTCGACCTCGAGGTGCGGCGCGGCGAGTGCTTCGGCCTGCTGGGCCCCAATGGCGCCGGCAAGACCACCACCCTCGAGATCCTCGAAGGGCTCACGGTGCCCGACGCCGGCGAGGTCGAGGTGCTCGGCACCACCTGGACCCGGCGCAGCCAGGCGCTGCGCCAGCGCCTGGGCCTGGCGCTGCAGGAGACGCAGCTCAGCCCCAAGCTGACGGTGATCGAGACCCTGCGGCTGTTCCGCTCCTTCTATCTGCGCGGCCGGGCGCCCGAGGCGGTGATGGCGCGCCTCGCCCTCGACGAAAAGCGCGACGCGCCGGTCGGCAAGCTCTCGGGCGGCCAGAAGCAGCGCCTGGCCGTGGCCTGCGCGTTGGTGGGCGATCCCGAGCTGCTGTTCCTCGACGAGCCCACCACCGGCCTCGACCCGCAGAGCCGTTTGCAGCTCTGGGAGCAGATCGGCGAGTTCCGTGCCGCCGGCGGCACCGTCGCCCTGACCACCCATTACATGGAAGAGGCCGAGCGCCTCTGCGATCGCGTGGCCATCGTCGATCACGGGCGGGTCATCGCCC
Source organism: Thermoanaerobaculia bacterium (assembly GCA_035308185.1). Classification (GTDB taxonomy): domain Bacteria; phylum Acidobacteriota; class Thermoanaerobaculia; order Multivoradales; family UBA5704; genus JASLEW01. The sequence goes on from DATGHG010000283.1 coordinate 5,467, forward strand.
TCGGCACTCCCGCCGAGCTGATCGCCTCCCTGCACGCCGCGGACGTCGTCGAGTTCGCTTCCGAGCCCGAGCTGACGCGCGAATCCCTGCTGGCCCTCGCAGGAGTGCGCGAGGTCCACCGCCACGGCGCCAACTGGACGCTGGGCGTCGGTTCGCTCATCGCCGGCGTGCCGGCGCTGCTGGCCGCCGTCGAGCGGTCGGGGGCGCGACTGGTGCACCTGTCGACGCATCGCGCGACGCTCGAAGACGTCTTCGTGGCGCGGACCGGCCGGGCGCTGCGCGAGGAATAGCCCGATGAGCGATCGCTCCCTGCCGCTGCTGCAACTGACGCTGACGCGCATCCGCGAGTTCGTGCGCGAGCCGGAGGCGCTGTTCTGGGTCTTCGCCTTCCCGCTGCTGCTCGCCATCGCCCTCGGCCTGGCCTTCCGCGACAAGGCCCCCGACCGCATCCCGATCGGCGTCGTGGCGGGCCCCGGCGCCGCGCCGGCCGCCGCCGCCCTGGCGCGGTCGCCGGTCCTGCTCACCCGCACCATGGCGCCCGAGCAGGCGCGCGAGGCGCTGCGCACCGGCAAGATCTCGCTGCTGATCGATCCCGGCGATCTCGCGGCCGGGACCGGGCGCCCCTGGACCTTCCGCTTCGACCAGACCCGCCCCGACTCGCGCATTGCCCGCCTCGAAGCGGAGGATGCGCTGCAACGCGCCGCCGGCCGCGCCGACCTGCTCGCCATCCACACCGACCTGGTCACCGAGAAGGGCTCGCGCTACATCGACTTCCTCATCCCCGGCCTGCTCGGCCTCAACCTGATGAGCACGGGCATCTGGAGCATCGCCTTCTCCATCACCACCGCCCGCCAGAAGCAGCTGTTGAAACGGCTGGTCGCGACGCCGATGCGCCGCAGCCACTACCTGCTGGCGCAGGTGTTCGGCCGGCTCACCTTCCTGCTGCCGGAGATGGTGGTGCTGGTGGGAGTCGGCTGGCTGGCTTTCGGCGTCGCCGTGCGCGGCTCGCTGTGGCTGCTCTTCGCCACCTGCCTGCTGGGGGCGATGACCTTCTGCGGCATCGGCCTGCTCATCGCCTCGCGGGTGCGCACCGTCGAAGGAGCGAGCGGCCTGGCCAACGTGGCGATGCTGCCCATGTGGCTGCTGTCGGGGGTCTTTTTCTCGGCGGAGAGGTTCCCCGACTGGGTGCAACCGCTGATCAAGGCGCTGCCGCTGACCTCGCTCAACGACGCCTTGCGCGGCATCATCACCGAAGGCTGGTCGCCGGGGGCGGTGGCGGCCAAGCTCGCCGTCGTCTGCGCCTGGGGCGCCGTCAGCTTCCTGCTGGCGCTGAGGATCTTCCGCTGGCGTTGATCGCCGCAGTAGGATGCCGGGATGCCACCTGCCGAAAGTGAACGCATCATCTCGCTGCTCAAGAGCGCCATCCGGCTGTCCAATCACACCTATCGGGACGTCGAGCGCCGGCTCGGCTGGCGGGTGGGCACCGTCACCCGGCTGATGCGCGGCGGCCTCGGCCTCAAGATCGAGCACCTGCTGGCCATCCTGGGCGTGATCGGCTTCTCGCCCGGGCGGTTCTTCGCGGCGGCCTGCCCGGTCGCGGCACCGGCGGGTCCGGCGGAGGATCGCCTCTACCGGATGCTCGGCCAGATGTACGGCGAGGACCAGGTGCCGGCCCGGCAGCCGCAGGCCCGCCCCGGCGCCACCTCTCAGAACGAGATCGACGACATGGTGCGCGAATCGCTGCGCAAGCTCATCGGCCTGCCCGGCTCGGCAGCCGGCGACCCCGACCTCGAACCGAAGCTCTGACGCGGACCCCGGCCCGGCAGCCGGTCAGGCGGACCGCACCAGCAGGATCGGCTGGTCGTCGGGGGCGGTCTCGCGCAGGATCTGCACGATCTGGTGCATGGCCTGGGCTGCCAGCTCCGGAGTCAGCACGGCGGCCTGCTCGAGGCGGGACTTCAGCAGCTCGAGCGCGGCCGAGGTCTCGCTGCTCAGGGCCAAACCCAGCAGCAGCTCGGCGGCCGCGATGGCGAGGCTCCGCGCCTCCTCGTCGCGGCCCTGGCGCTGGTGCAGACCGGCCAGGTCGACGGTGGCCATCGCCTCGCAGTGCGTCTTGCCCGCCTCGCGCAAGCCCAGGCGCACCTCCTCGAAGGCGCGCTCGGCGCGGGCGACCTGGCCCAGGCCGGCATGGATCTGCGCCTGCAACCAGCGCAGCTTGAGCCGGTCCTGACGGCCGGCGTGCTGCTCGTAGAAGGCGAGGTGGCGCCAGAGCAGCGAGCGTGCCTCGCGGCAGCGCCCGTCGTCGAGCAGGCAGCAGGCGGTGTTGTGGACGGCAGCCAGCACCAGCGGGCCGTCCTGCCGCGGATCGATCATCTCGATGCCTTCGGTGAACAGCTCGATCGCCTCCTGGCGGCGGCCGGCGCGGGCGGTGTAGATGCCCTTCTTGATCAGGCTGCGGCCGGCCAGGTGCGGATCGCCGTAGCGGCGATAGGTCCGCAGCACCACCTCCAGGGCCGCCAGCGCTTCGTCCAGCTCGCCGCGGTCGCCGTGGATGTTGGCCTCCACCTCGAGCAGGCGGGCTCCCAGCAGCCGGTCCTGGCTGCCGGCCAGAAAGTGCCGGCGCGCCACTTCGATGCCCGACCGCGCCTCGTCCAGGCGATCCATGACGCGGTAGGCGTTGGCCAGCTCGATCTCCGCCCGCGCCTGGAACTCGTCCACCTGGCCGCTGCTGAAGCCCTCGTCCCCGAGGCCTGCCGCGACCGTGGCGGCGAGCTCCGCGAGCTTGACCATCTGCCGCGGATCCTCGCGGCGCATGGCCCAGCTGCGCTCGAGCAGGGCCTCGAAGCCGGCGAAGCCGCGCAGCTCGGCAGGCAGCTCGCACATGCCGTCGAGTCCCCCGGCGGCCAGCTGGGCGAGCATTTCGCGGACCTTGGCGCCGGTCCGGGCCGCCTGCTCGCCGTGCCGCAGGACCGCCGCGAAGGCGCGATCGATGGCGCGCTCGTAGGCGCTCTCGAGCGCTGCCCGATTGCGCCCCCCGCGCTCCGCGGCGGCCGGCAAGGGCGTGGGGGCCGGAGCGGCCGGCAGCGGGGTGGCGGTGCCACCGGCACGGCCCGGACGACCCGCCAGGCTCGCCACCACCGTCTGGCCGAGGGCGGCGGCCCCGGGGCCGGCGGTGCCAGGATGACCGTGGCGGCCAAAGCGATCCAGCAACCCGGAAGCGTAGGGCGCGACGAAAGCCAGACAGCTCTCGCATCCACGCAGCAGATGGCGCACCACCAACTTGGCCTGCTCCCGCGTCAGGTCACCACGGACCAAACCCTCGAGCTCGGCCGCGCTCGGATGCTCGCTCATGGCTCGATCCTCCGTGACAGAGAGCTTACATCAGCAGCCGGCAAGCCCGAAAGCCAGCCGACCCACGGCTAGCCATCCGGGTTGATCATCGTGCCGTTGTCGTCCGTCGGCAGGATGGCGCCGGTGCTGTCCGTGGTGGTCGCGCTCACGGCGTCGTCCTTCCTGGTCAGGGAGCCGTGGCCGGACGTCCGCGGGCCGTTGCCGCCGCCCAGGATCATCGCCGCGAGGCGCTCCCAGAACGCGGCGATCCAGGTCCAGCTGCCGCTCAGGGCCGTCTGCTCGCCGCCGCCCCAGGCAGCGGCGTGCGCCGGCGCCGGCGCCAGCAGCCAGAGCAACGCCAGCAAGGCCAGGCCGGCGACGCATTTCTTCCAGGCGACACGTTTCATCACCTACCCTCCTCCCAAGCGAACCCATGGGTACGACACACCTCTTCCTATAGAAGATCAGGTGCCGCGAGGCGGGATTTCGGGGCGGCGGGCGGGTATTTTGACGCCGGCGTCAGCGCCGGACTCGACGCCGGCGTCGGCGCCGGCTGCGGGCGTGGTCTCCTCGGCGTCCCATTGCGCTCGCAGGGCGGCGGCGCGGGCCCGGCGGCGCCCGGCCGCGTACAGGGCCAGCAGGGTGATCCCGAGCCACAGGACGGTCGAGCTGGTGAGCAGCGGCAGCCACCGTTGCAGCGAATGGCGGCGCCAGAAATCCGCCTCGGCGGCCTCCAGGGCGATGCCGGTGCCGGCCTCGAACGCCTCGGGAAACGGCGCGCCGGCGGCGACGGCGGCCAGGATGCGGCCGGGTGCGCCGGCGCCGTGGCGCTGCACGAGGTCGCGCACGAAGGCGCCGGCGACGGCATAGGCGCCGGCGACCTGGCGCTGGCTGCCGGCGAAGCGCTCGTCGAGCCGGGCGAGCGGCACGTCGCGGTCCACCATCAGCTCGAGCAGGAAGCGGGCGCTGTCGTCGGCGCCCCAGGTGCCGCCGGCGATCATCGCCAGGCCCTCGTCGAACCATCGCGGCAGCGACCGGCCGCCGGCGGCGCGCGCCGCCAGCACGTGCGCCACCTCGTGCCGCAGCAGGCCGTCGAGCGAGGAGTCGGGATAGGCCGGCGCCCGCGCCGGCAGCAGCACCACCACCGCCGTCCGCGGCAGGGCGTAGCCGTCGATCCAGGGCGGCACGCGGCGCGCCGCGGCCGAGCCCTCGGGCTCGAGCAGCACCAGGATGGGCGGACCGGGATCGGCCAGCCCCAGCAGCCCCATCACCTCGACCAAGGCCCGGGGCGGCACCGCGCGCACCCGCGCCGCCGCCTGGTCGAGCCCGGGAGCCGCCTCCACCACCAGCTGCGGGCCAATCACCGGCCCCGCTGCCTGGCCGGTTGCCGCGCCGCCGGCCGCGGCCGGCCACGCCCGGGCCGCGGCAGCGGATCCCAGGGTCAGCAGGGTGCTCAGGGCCAGCAGGATGGCGGGGGTGGTCAGGCGCCGCGGGCGGCCCGGCGTGCGCACCGCCGGCCGCGCGCGCCGGATCCACCAGGCCAGGGCGCGGCGGCGCGGGTCAGCCGGTGGAACCGACTTGCAGATGGTTGATCACCTCCTGCACGCCCTCCGTGCGGCGGGTGATCTTTTCGGCGTCGGCGCGGTTCTCCGTCGAAGCGACGGTGCCGTCGAGGGTCACCTGGCCGTTGCGCGAGCTGACGTGGATGCGGATGCCGCCGAGGTCCGGAGCCGCGATCAGGCGGGCCTTGACCCGCGTGGTGAGGGCCGCGTCGCCCAGCGTCTCGCGCGCCGCCGGACCGATCCGCTGATCGACGTCGTGCGCCCCCTTCTCCACCGCCTGCCCGAGGTTCTGCGCGTCCTTGCTCAGCTCCTGGCCGGCCTTGTGGAGGTCGCCCTTGATCTTCTCGTCATGGATCTGGAGCTCCGAGTTGCCCTGGTTGTCCTTCCGCATCTCGATGGCGGAATCCCTGCCGCAGCCCAGCCACGGCAGCAGCGCCGAACCGGCGAGAACGGCCACCGCGAGACGAAGCGTTCTGGTTGCCATTGCACCCTCCTGAGAGTCGCAAGCGGCAGCGCGCGCCCTGCGCACCGGCTCGCCGCCCATGGCAGGAGCAAGAATCAAGCCCGCGACACCCACTACCCGCCCGGCGACTCGTCCACCTTGATCAGATTCACCACCGAGGTGACGCCCCGGCTCCGCCGTGCCGCGTCCGCGGCGGCGGCGCGCTGCTCGGCGCTGGCGGCATGACCCCACAGCGTCACCCGGCCCGCCTCGGCATCCACCTCGATGCGCGCCGTCCGCAGCAGCGGCTCACCGGCGAGCCGCGCCCGCACCTGGCTGGCCAGCGCGGCGTCGCCGGCGGCGACGCCGGTCTTCACCGGGTCTTCCTGGATCTCGACGTCCTTGACGGCGGCCGCCGGACGCGGGCTCGGGCCGGCCGCGGTCCGGCTCCCCCGAGGCGCCCGGCCGCAGCCGCCGGCGCCCAGGCAGAACAGACAGGCCAGGGCGAAACCGCACGGCAGGACGACGCGCGCAGATCGGCTCACCCCACCATGGTACTGCAACGACAGCGGCACGAATCTTGCGCTCTCCGCGGCCGCGAGGAAGAATGTCGCCATGGCACGATCGATCTGGAAAGGCAGCATCACCTTCGGGCTGGTCAACATCCCCGTCGGCCTGCACACCGCCGAGAAGAGCCGGGAGCTGCATTTCAACCTGCTCGACCGTCGCGATCTGACGCCGATCCACTACCAGCGCCTCAACGCCAAGACCGGCAAGGAGGTGCGCTGGGAAGACACGGTGCGCGGCTTCGAGTTCGAGCCCCACCGTTACGTCGTGCTTTCCGACGACGACCTCAGGAGCGCCAATCCCGCGAGCACCCAGACGATCGAGATCATCGACTTCGTGGACCTCGCCGAGATCAGCCCGGTCTACTTCGACAGGCCGTATTTCCTGGCGCCCGAGCGCCAGGCGGCCAGGAGTTACGCCCTGCTGCGCGAGACCCTGCGGCGCAGCGGCAAGGCGGGGATCGCCAAGGTGGTGATCCGCACTCGCCAGCATCTCGCGGCGTTGGTGCCGGCGGGCGACGCCATCGTGCTCGAGCTGATGCGCTTCCACGACGAGCTGGGCGACCCTGCCGAGCTCGAGCTGCCGGCGGGCAGGCAGGGGTTGACCGCCAAGGAGCTGCGGCTGGCGGAGCGGCTGGTCGCGGCGATGGTCGACCGCTGGGACCCGGAGCGCTACCGCGACGACTACCGCATCGACCTGAAGGCCCTGATCGACGCCCGCGTCGCCGCCGGCCAGCTCGAAGAGGGCGCGGCCAGACCGGTGCCGCGCCGGCCGGCGCGCGGCAAGGTGGTGGACCTGATGTCGCTGCTACGGCGCAGCCTCGAGGACGGCAAGGCGAGCCCCGCGCCGGACGCCGGACGCCGCCGCGGCGGGTCGCGGCCGGCAGCGGCGAAGCCGGCCTCGGCGCCGGCAGGCCGTGCCCGCGCCCGCAAGCCGCCGCCGGCGCGCCGGCCGGCCACCAGGTCGGCCTCCCCGGCGGCCAGCCATCGGCGCGCCGCCAGGCGGAGCGGCTGAGCCCGTGGCCCTGGAGAAATACCGCCGCAAGCGGGACTTCTCGCGCACGCCGGAGCCGGCGGGCGCGCCGCCCGCCCGCCGCGGCGGGCGGTCCCGGCGCCAGTCCGGCGCCCTCGGGTTCGTGATCCAGAAACACGCCGCGCGCAACCTGCACTACGACTTCCGCCTGGAGATGGACGGAGTGCTCAAGAGCTGGGCGGTGCCCAAGGGTCCGAGCCTCGACCCGCACGAGAAGCGCCTGGCGGTGCAGGTCGAAGACCATCCCATCGAATACGGCGGCTTCGAGGGCATCATTCCGGCCGGCGAATACGGCGGCGGCACCGTCCTGCTCTGGGACCGCGGCACCTGGAGTTCGCAGGAAGGCGAGCCGCTGGCCGCCTGGCAGGCGGGCAAGCTCAAGCTCGAGCTGGCGGGCGACAAGCTGCGCGGCGGCTGGACGCTGGTGCGCATGCACGGCGCCCGCGCCGGCGAGAACCGCGAGAACTGGCTGCTGATCAAGGAGAACGACGCCACCGCCCGTCCTGGCAGCGCCGACGCGGTGGTGCGCGAGCAGACGGCGAGCGTCGCGAGCGGCCAGACCATCGAGGAGATCGCCGCCGACCCGCCGCGGGTGTGGGGAGCGGACGGTGCGACCGAGCTGGTGCGGGATGGCGCCAAGGGCGCCGGCAAGCGGCGCGCCGCCAAGGCCGGACCGGCAGCCGGCGGCAGGACCGCCGCGACCGGCCGGGCCGAGCCGGGGCGCCTCCCGGCCAACCTGGCGAGCGAGGTGCCCGGGGCGCGCCGGGGCGCGCTGCCGCGGACCGTCGAGCCCGAGTTGGCGACCCTGGTCGGCGCGCCGCCCGCCGGCGCCGAGTGGCTGCACGAGATCAAGCTCGACGGCTACCGGGCGATCTGCGAGATCAAGGGGGGCAGGGCGCGCCTGCTCACCCGCCACGGCAAGGATTGGAGCGACCGCTTCGCGCCGGCGGCGGCGGCCGCCGCGCGGCTGCCGGTCGAGACCGCGGTGCTGGATGGCGAGGTCACCGTGCTGCTGCCCGACGGCAAGACCAGCTTCCAGGCGCTGCAGGAGTCCCTCGGCGATGGCGGTGCCGGCGGCGCTGGCGGCGCCCACGGCGGCGGCGCCATGGTCTACTTCGTCTTCGACCTGCTCTACCTCGACGGCTACGACCTCCGGCCGGCGCCGCTGGCGGCCCGCAAAGAGGCCTTGCGCCGCCTGCTCGCCGCGGCCGGGGACGGTGACGGTGACGGCGATGGCACGATCCGGTTCAGCGATCACGTCGCCGGCAAGGGAGAGGACTTCTTCCGCCATGCCTGCGGCTACGGCCTCGAAGGGATCGTCTCCAAGCGCGCGGACCTGCCCTACCACGCCGGCCGCAGCAAGCGCTGGCTCAAGGTCAAATGCCTGCAACGCCAGGAGATGGTGATCGGCGGCTTCACCGATCCCGAGGGCACGCGGGCAGGCCTCGGCGCCCTGCTGCTGGGCGTCCACGAGGGGGAGCGGCTGGTCTACGCTGGCAAGGTCGGCACCGGCTTCACCGCGGCGGTGCTGCTCGACCTCCGCCGCCGCCTCGACCGGCTCGAGCGCCGGACGCCGGCGTTCGCCAGCCCGCCGCGCGGCGCGGAAGCCCGCGGCGCCCACTGGGTGGCGCCGCGGCTGGTCTGCGAGGTGGCGTTTGCCGAGTGGACCCGCGACGGCAACCTGCGCCATCCCGTCTTCCAGGGGCTGCGGGAGGACAAGGACGCCCGCGAGGTGCGGCGCGAGCTGCCGGCGGCGCCGCCGGCAGCGGCCGAGCCCCCGGCCCGCCGCGCCGCCGCGGCGAAGGCCCCGAAGGCCGCGAAGGCCGCTCACCAGGCCGCCCACGCCACCGCGGCGATGGCGCGCCGGGCCGTCCCGGCGCGGTCCGGCCGCGCCGGGGAGACGGCGGTTGCCGGCGTGCGCCTCACCCATCCCGACAAGGTGTTGTTTCCTGGCCTGGGGCTCACCAAGCTCGACCTCGCCGTCTACTACGAGCGCATCGCCGATTGGATCCTGCCCATCCTCGCCGGCCGCCCGCTCGTCCTGGTGCGCTGTCCGGAC
>DATGHG010000284.1:0-6813 GCA_035308185.1 Thermoanaerobaculia bacterium
CACGCCGGCGACCGGGGTCTGGAACCTCGCCAGTCTGCCGGTCGGGGAGACGGCGACCCTGACCTTCACCGTCACCGCGCCCAACTTCGCCGGCAACCTGGTCAACAACGCCTCGACGGTCTCGAACGCCGCCGCCGTGCGCGGCAACACGGTGGACCCGAACCCCGCCGACAACGCGGCGACCGCCACGGTGCTGGTGCTCTCGCCGGCCAACGTCAGCGCCACCAAGTCCGTCACCGGCTCCTTCGTCGAGGGCGGCGCCGTCACCTACACCGTCGTGCTGTCGAACAGCGGCAGCTTCGACCAGCAGGACAACCCCGGCCACGAGATGACCGACGTGCTGCCGTCCCAGCTCACCCTGGTGAGCGCCTCGGCGACCTCCGGCACGGCCGTGGCCACGGTCGGCACCAACACCGTCACCTGGGACGGCGACGTCCCGGCGCACGGCTCGGTGACGATCACCATTCACGCCACCATCAAGGCCGGCACCGCGCTGCAGACCGTCAGCAACCAGGCGACGGTCAGCTTCGACGCCGACGGCAACGGCACCAACGAGTCCACGGCGCAGTCGGCGGCCCCCGGCGGCGGTCCGACCACCTTCCAGGTCAGCTCCCCGGCGATGATCGGCACCCACAGCAAGACCGTCAGCGGCAACTTCGCCCCGGGCGGCCAGGTGACCTACACGGTGACGATCTCGAACATCGGTACCTCGGCGCAGCAGGACAATCCCGGCGACGAGTTCACCGACGTGCTGCCGGCCAGCCTGACCCTGGTCAGCGCCAACGCCAGCAGCGGCACGGCGGTGGCCGACGTCCCGTCGCGGACCGTCCACTGGAACGGCTCGATCGCCGCCGGCGGCTCGGTCACCATCACCTTCGTCGCCACCATCGGCGCCAGCGCCGCCGGACAGTCCATCTCCAACCAGGGCACGGTGTTCTTCGACGCCGACGGCAACGGCACCAACGAATCGTCGATCCCGACCGACGACCCGGGGACGGCCGCCGTCAACGACCCGACCACCTTCCAGGTCGAGGCCATCGCGCAGGTCCCGACGCTCTCCGTCGTCGGCCTGGTGATCCTGGCGCTGCTGGTGATCTGCGGCGCGCTGATCGCCTTGCGGCGCCGGCGGGTGTAAGGAACCGGTTCGAACCGGGCGGGGAAGATCGCGGCACGATCTCCCCGCCCGGCCGCCGGAGCGCTCGCAGCCCTACGACCCTGCAACCGACCGCTGCTCAAGCGCTCGATGCGCTGGCACGTTCCAGCCCGAAGGCGACGGCATCCTTCACCTCCTCTGGGACCTCTTGCCAGGGTTGCAGGAACCCTTCGTATTCGAATTCGGCCTGGTGCTTGGCGTCTTCGAGGTTCTGGTGCCAGGTATCGCCGGCAAAGCTGCCGTTCGCGTCGTAACGAAAGATGAAGAAGCCTTCGCGTCGCTGTTCGAGGAGCAGCAATCGGGCCGGCCCCATGTCGCGTCGCCGGTCGATGCCATCCGTCAGCCGCGGCGGCTGGCCAAAATAATGTTTCACTTTCTGGGGGTACGGGGTCCGCGGCAAGATCGAATAGAGGCGCATGTCCACCCCCGGGCGGCGCCGCCCCTGGCTCAGGCCTCGCGCCGCAGGTAGCGCCGCCAGTCGGCCGCCCGCTCCTCGAGCTCGGCGCCGAGGTCGGCCAGCGAGGCGAGGTCGGTCGGCTCTTCGGCGCGCAGCGGCAGATCGACCAGTGGCTGGTCGTCGGAGAGCAGGCGGGCCAGCTCCACCAGACCGCGGCGGTCGCGCTCGCCGAGCCAGGCCAGGAGATCCACGCCGTCCAGCTGGCCCGGCCCCGACGATATCTTCGGGGGTGCCGGAAGAGCCGGGGGTGCCGCGGGAACCGGCAGCGGGGGCGCGAGCCACCGCGGCTCCGCCGGCTCGGGGTGGACGCGGTTGACCACGATCGGCCCCAACCGGTAGCCGGCCTGCTGCAGGCGGCGGGCGAAGAAGAGGGTGTCCGCGATCCGTTCCTCGCCCGGGCCGGCGACCAGCACGAAGCAGGTCCGCGGCGAGCGCAGCAGCTCCTCGACCTGGGAGGCGCGCTCGCGGAAGCCGGCGAAGAGCGGCGAGAAGGCCTGGAAGAACTCGGCCATGTCGCGCAGCAGGTCCAGGCCGACCACCTCGTCGAGGAAGCGCTCGGCGCGGCGGCCCAGGCCGCCCAGGCGGGACGTGGCCTTGAGCCGGCCGCCGGCGTCGAACCAGGGGCGGAGGGCGACGCGCAGGGCGCCGCTGTCGAGGAAGCCGACGATGCGCGCCGGCGCCTCCAGGAAGTCCAGCGCCTGGCGGGTGGGCGGGGTGTCGAGCACCACCTGCTGGTACCGCCCGCTGGCGGCGACCTCGAACAGCCGCTCGACGGCCATGTATTCGAGGATGCCGCCCAGGCTCCCCGACAGGTGCTGGTAGAAGCGGTTGCCGAGCACCCGTTGCCGCGCCGCCGGGTCGGGGGCGTAGCGCTCGATCAGCCGGTCGAAAGTGAGGCGGGCGTCGAGCAGGCTGGCGTACAGCTCGCCGTCGGCCTCGAGATCGACGCGGACCTCCCGCTCGCGCGCCTCCTCGCCCACCCCCAGGGCGTCCTTGAGGCGGAGCGAAGGATCGAAGGTCATCACCAGGGTGTCGCGCCCGACGCGCGCCGACGCCACCCCCATCGCCGCCGCCAGCGTCGTCTTGCCGACCCCGCCGGCGCCGACGCAGACGAGGAGCGGGCTGCCGTCCGCGAGCGGGCTCACGCGCCCACGGCTCCGGGGCTGGCGCCGCCCGGAGCGGGACCGCCGCCCTTCGCGCCCGCGCCTCCAGATACCGCCAGCGCCGCGGCGAGCAGCCGTTGCAGCGCCGCGGTGAGCGCCGGCCCGCGCTCGAGGGCGAGCTGCGGCAGCTCGACCCGCGGCCCCTCCCACCAGTTGGCCAGGCGCTCGAGCTCGCGCTCGTTGAGCAGCCGGCGATGCCGCCAGAAGGAAAGCACTTCGGACGTCGGCGGTGTGTGCGCGACGGCCGCGGCGGCGGCCCGCGGCGCCTCCGGGGCGTCCCCGGCGGCGGCCCGCGAGGCTTTCTTCCCGCGCGCTGCTCCCGCCTTCGCGCGTGCCTGCCGGCGCTCCGGAGCGAGCAGCGCGGCCAGCGCGTCCGGCGGCTCGGCTGCCGCCGGGCCGTCCAACCCCGCCGGCAGCGGCGGGAACAGACCGTTGACCACCAGCAGCTCGGGCTGGCGGCCGAGCTGGTCCGCGAGCGCCTGCCGCAGCTCGAGCGCCTCCTCGACCGGCATCTCCTCGGCCTGGGTCACCACCACGATGCCGCAGCGCGCCGGGTCGGCGACGAAGCCGGCCAGCTCGCCGGCCAGGGCGCCGAAGGGGCCGCTGCCGATCACCTCGGAGACCAGGCGCGGCGCCATCAGCAGGCGCACGCCGTGGCCGGTGGCCGGCGCGTCGAGCACCACGACGTCGAGCGCCGGCGCGGTGGCGGCGGCGTGCCAACCGCCGTCCGCGGCGTGCCAACCGCCGTCCCCGGCGTGGCCCGCCGGCGCGGCGCGCCGCAGCAGGCGCAGCGCGTGCCCGAGAATGGCCAGCTCCTTGAGGCCGGGAGCGCCGGCCGAGAACTGCTCGTAGATGGGGCTCGCCAGCACCCGGCGGGCGAGCATCTCGACCTTGAGCCGCTCGCGCACGATCTCGTCGAGCACCTGGCCGGGCTTCAGGTTCTGCACCCAGAGCCGGGGGCCGGCGGCGACGATGGCGCCGCCCGAGGGCGCCACCGCCAGCATCTGGTGGACGTTCTCGCGCGGGTCCACCTCGAGCACCAGCACCCGCCGGCCGGCCGCGGCCAGCAAGCGCCCGAGGCTGGCCGCCACGGCGGTCTTGCCGACGCCTCCCTTGCCGGTGACCACCAGCAGCTGGCAGCGCCCGAGGCGCGCGGCAAGGTCCATGGCGCGCCCCACTATAGCGGAGGGAGAGGGTCGCGGCCCGCGGCGAGCCATGGGACGGGCCTAGTCGCGGGCGAGCACCTCGGCGCGGGTGTTGATCTGCACGCCGCGGGGCTTGCTGGGCGGCTTCATCGCGATGTCCACCGGCACCGTCGCCTTGCCCACCATCGGCAGCTGGGCGACGCGCACGAAGCGGCCGCGGTCGAGCTCCAGGTAGATCGGGACCAGGGCGCGGAAGTCGTCGGCGACCCCCTCCTGGGTGACCTTGCCCTTGACGTGGACCTCGCCGCCCGCCGACTCGAGGTGCAGGTCGGCGACGTAGCGCGGCACCTCGGCGCCGTAGACCCACTGGCGGAAGAACCAGTCCATCTTGCCGTCGCCGGCGGCGTTCATCGCCGGCGCCATGTGGCGCTCGACCACCTGCTGGAAATCGGCGGTCGAGGCCTGCTTGCCGGCGTAGGTGGCGGCGTAATCGTGCATCATGGCGATGAAGCGGCGGTCCGGCGCGGGATCGCCGGCGTCCCACATCAGCATGCGCAGCATGTGCAGCACGTAGGCGCCCTTCTCGTAGACCAGCGCCTGGTAGGCATACGGGCTGCGCTCGGTGGCCAGGCGGAAGCCCTGGGTCAGCGGTCCGGCGTCGACGCTGGCGATGGCGCTGTGCGGCGGCCTGGCGAAGATCTCCTTGCGCGCCTCGCGCCAGAAGCGGAGGTAGGCCGGCCAACCCTGGGTGTGCTGCACGGCGAGCGCCGCCGAGAACTCGGCGAAGCCCTCTTCGAGCCAGACGTCGCGATAGCTGTCGGCGGTCACCAGGTGACCCCACCACTGGTGGGACAGCTCGTGGAACCCCACCTTGTCGACGAAGTCCTTGGCGCCGGTCAGCCCCAGGCGCTGGCGCTGGGTGCTGTCGAGGAACGAGATGTAGGGCATGAAGATCAGCGACGGCCAGGACTGCCCGAAGGTGAACTGCGACTGCTGAGTGATGGCGACGTGCTTTTCGGCCAGCGGCCCGAAATAGGTGGTGAAGACCCGGCAGGCGTTGACGCCGTCGGCCATCGCCGCCTCGGCCAGGCGGGCGGTGTTGACGTGGCCCAGGGTGGCCTGGGGAGCGGCGTTGAACTCGCCGTCGACGCCCAGGCCCGACAGCTCGCGGCTCCCGGAGCTTTCGAGGATCGCGTTGATGGTGCGGATGATGTCCGGAGTGCCTGGGTTGGTGAAGACCTGGAGATCGATGCCGCTGTCCTGGTCGTGCTGCTGCAGCTCCTTGAACTGGCCGTAGTTGAAGCCGGCGACTCGCACCGGCCCGTCGGTCTTCCACGCCGAAACGCTCTGCTGGCCGAGCGCCCGCGTCGACACCAGGCGGCCCACCGAGACCACCTGGTTGCCGGCCGGCACCCGGTAGGTCAGGTCGAAGGGCGCCGGCTCGGCGAAGGTGCCCAGGCTGGGGTACCAGCTGTCGCGCGCCCCGACGACGTAGTTCTTGTCGCCCGCGTCCTGCAGCACCGTGTCGCCGTGGTAGGCGATGCGCAGCAGCACTTCGGCGCCCTTTGCCAGGGGCTCCGGGAAGACCACCGCGGCGTCGGCACCGTCCTCCTTGGCCTCCTCCTGGACGACCGCCGCGGCGCGGATCGAGTCCGGCGCGGGCTCGGGCTCGGCGTCGGCGGATGGCGGTGGCGGCGACGGCGCCGGACCGTAGGCGGCCTCGGCGATCCGCAGCCGGGGCATGAGCTGGATGGGCAGCACGCGCAGGCCCGGCGCCAGCACGCTGAAGCGGATCGTGGTGACGCCGCCGAGATCGGTGCCGCGCGGCACGCTGGTCGCCACCCAGTAGTGGAGCGCGCGGGCGAGCTGCGGGCGCGGCGCCCCCCTGTGAGCGCCGCCGGCGACGGCGCCGCGCGGGGCGCTCAGGTACCAGATCCCGCCGCGGTGCGGCTCGGAGACGTAGAGGAGCGACGACTCGGCGCCCAGCCGCAGGCCTCCCACCAGGCCGCCGGCACCGTCGGGGTCCACCGCCACCAGCGCCGGCGGCAGCGTCTTGCCGGCGAGCAGGGCGAGGAAGACGCCGCTGGTCAGGCCCGGATGGTTGAGCAGGTCGCGCAGCACGCGCAGCTGTAGGTTGAGGTGGAAATCGCTCCGCTGGCGGTCGAGCCAGCGCTCGTACACCTGCTTGGCATGAGCATCCGGCGCGCCGGACCGGACCGGCGCGGCGGCGGCGATCTCGCGGTCGGTGTCGTCGCCGAACAGCAGCACCAGCTCGTCGAAGCTGTCGGTGAGCCCCTGGAAGTCGCCGCCGGCGTCCAGCTGCAACGCCAGCTGGTGCCGCTCCGCCGGCGTCGCCGGGCTGAGCCGCAGAGTGCCGTGGCCGAGGAACACCGCTCCGATCGTGCGTCCGCCGACCGGCGCCAGGAAATGCACGGTCCCCGACTCGAGCTCGAAATGGAAGACGTCGCGATCGAAGGCCAGACCGTGCACCTCCGCGACCCGCCCATCCGGCCGCGCGGCGCGCAGCGCGGTATAGGTGGGGTCATGGGCCACCGGACCGGCGCTCCCGGCACCGCCGCCGCCGACCGGCGCACCGCCGGCGGCAGGCGCGGGAGCCGGCGCCGGCTGCGCCACCGCCAGCAGGGGCGTCGCGGCCCGGCCGGCGCCGGCCCCCACCCCGGCCACGGCCCAGCAGGCCACCGCCAACCCGAACGCCGCCGCCAGGCGCGCGACGCCGTGGCCAGACGGGCCGAGCACACGTGCGATCCATCGCTTCATCACAGGAACCTCCGGGCTGGCTGCCATTTCCATCATTCTATTAGCTGCTGCCCAATCGGACGATCCCCGTCCACGAATCCAGATCATCAGCCTTACTCGAAGCACCTATCGGATCGC
>DATGHG010000285.1:0-3115 GCA_035308185.1 Thermoanaerobaculia bacterium
CCGTCGCCGACCGCGACCTCGTCGAGCAGGCCCGCCGCTACCACCACGGCGGCGACCGCCCGGCGGTCCGCCACCTGATCGCCGAGCCGCTGCGCCGGGAAACCTGAACGATCCTTGAAAGCAGGGACCGCGATGAGCCCAGTGACCTGCGCGCCTGTCCGATCCATCGTCATGCGGCTCCTCCTGCCGCTCTGGGTCTGGCTCCTCCCCGCCTTCGTCGCCGCACAGGGCACCTCGCCGGCGCCCGCACCGGTCACAGCCGGCCCCGGCGGCGGCCTCGCGGCGACGGCGCCGGCAGCGGCGGGCGCGACGCGCACCGAGCTGGATCTCGCCGCAGCCGGAAGCCGTAGCCGGTGGTATCTCGGTGGCGAGGGCTACGACGTCGCCTTCGACCCGCGGGAGATCCGTGCGGGCGGCGGCCCGCAGAGCTTGCGCCTGGCGCGCCGGCCAGGCGTGCCTGCCGCGGAGAATGCCTTCGGCGTCGCCACCTTCCGCTTTCCCGTCGAGCAGGCACGCGGTAGGCATCTCCATTTCGAAGGCTGGATCAAGTCGGCGGCCATCGAGCGCGGCTGGGCTGGGCTCTGGACCCGCGTCGACGGGAGCGCCGGTGTTCTGGCGTTCGACAACATGGCAAACCGCGGCGTTCGCGGCACCACCCCGTGGTCCCGTTTCGCGATCGACCTGGACGTGCCGACGGAGGCGTCGGCCATCTTCCTCGGCGCGTTGCTCAGCGGCGACGGCACGGCCTGGGTGAGCGACCTCGCGGTGTCCCTCGAACCGGTGCGGCCGGCGGTGCCGGTGGCGGTCGGCGGCACGGTGGAAGACGTCTCGGGACGGCCGGTGGCCGGCGCCCTGGTGGCGCTGATCGCCGCCGGCGCGAACCACGCGGCAGCGGTGGTGAGGACCGATGAGCACGGCGCCTTCCGGACCAGCGTCGCCGCCGGCAGGTACGCGCTCACCGCGACGGCACCCGGGCTCGCCGCCGCCTTCGAGCCCGCGGTCGCGCTGGCCGAGCCGTCCTCGCACCAGATCATCCTCAAGCTTGGGGCGGGCTGCGTCCACCTGATCGGCACGATCGAGGCCGCCGGCGGCGGCCCCCCCGCCGGCACCCATATCGGCGCGGGCCGCTACAGCGAACAGGAAGGAGACGTCTTCTACGCCGAGCTGGACGGTGCCGGGACCTTCTCCCTCTGCCTGTCTGCCGGCAGGTACGCGATCGCGCCAGAAGCCGCGGACTTCATCTTCAAGCCTGCCGTGGTGGAGCTTGCCGCCGGCGGCCCCGACCAGCGGGTGACGCTCGCCGGCACCCGGTTGGGGCCCGCGCCCGAGGAGGTGGTGAGCTGGTTGCGCGGCCATGTCGTGCCGCTGCGCGGCACCACTGCCGGTCAGGGCTTCGACGATCTGCGGCCGCTGGCGTCGATGGTCGGCAGAGCCCGCATCGTCGCCCTCGGCGAAGCCACCCACGGCACCCGCGAGTTCTTCCAGCTCAAGCACCGGCTGCTCGAGTACCTGGTCTCCGAGCTGGGTTTCACGGTCTTTGCCATCGAGGCCAACTGGCCGGAGTCGCTGGCGGTCGACGACTTCGTGCAGCACGGCACCGGAGATCCGGCGAAGGCGCTCGCCGGTCTCTATTTCTGGACCTGGAACACCGAGGAAGTGCTGGACATGATCCGCTGGATGCGGGCCTACGACGCCGATCCTGCCCACCTGCGCAAGGTCCGGTTCCTCGGCTTCGACATGCAGACCGCGAAGGTCGCGGCCGCGGTCGTCGCCGCCTATCTCGAAAAGGTCGATCCCGCCTATGCCAAGGAGCGGGCGAGCGACCTTGCCGAATGGCGGCGGGATCGGCGCGCGCAGGCGCCGGCGGCGAGCGCAGGCGCGCCGGCCGCGGCCAAGGCGATGGTGGCGGAGTTCGACGCGCGCCAGGACGCCTGGATCGCGGCCTCGAGCCGGCGAGAGTGGGACCTCGCCCGCCAGCATGCGGTGATCGTCGCGCAGGCGGTGGAACTGGCGACCGGCAAGGGGCCCGAGCTTCGCGACCGGGACATGGCCGACAATGCCGCCTGGATCCTGGCCCATGAGCCCGCGGGCACGCGGATGGTGGTATGGGCGCACAACGGCCATGTCAACTACGCCGCCGGCTCCGGCTACACGCCGATGGGAGAGCACCTGCGCCGGGCCTTCGGCCCCGACTACCTGAGCATCGGCTTCGTCTTCAACCAGGGAGCCTTCCAGGCGATCGGCAGGACCGCTCGAGGCGGCGGCCTGCAGGAGTTCTCGCTCGGGCCCTGCCCGGACGGCGATCTCGCCGCCGCCTTCAGCCGCACCGGGATCCCGCTGGCGCTGCTCGATCTGCGCGGCCGGCCCGCCTCCGGCCCGGTGGCGGCGTGGCTGACCTCGCCGCATCCGATGCGCGAGACTGGCGCCGTCTTCACCACCGAAGAGAACATGACCGAGACCACGGTCATCACCGATCGCTTCGACGCCGTCCTGTTCGTCGACCGCACCACCCGCGCCCGCCCCAATCCGGCAATTCACACCGACAAGGCGCCGGCCGGCCGCGGCTCCCGCTGAGGCGGCCGGACGGCATTCGGCGGAGCCGTCCGGGTCGTGAGATCATCACGGACGTGAGGCGCGCGAGAGGAGATCCGGCATGAGCGGCGAGCAGCAGCTGAGTGGCCCCGACCTGACGCAAGGGGTGGCGCTGTCAGAGATCGGCACGGGCGGCACCGATGGCTGCCTGCTCGGCCATGCCGGCGGCGAGGCGGTGCTGCTGGCCCGCGTCGGCGACGAGGTGTTCGCCATCGGCGCCAACTGCACCCACTACGGCGGACCGCTGGCCGAGGGCCTGCTGGTCGGCGACACCGTGCGCTGCCCCTGGCATCACGCCTGCTTCAGCCTGCGCAGCGGCGAGGCGCTGCGGGCGCCGGCGCTGAACCCGGTGGCGCGCTATCGGGTGGAGCGCCAGGGAGACCGCGTGGCGGTGCGCGAGAAGCTGCCGACGGCAACACCCCCGGCTGCGCCCGCCACCGGCGCACCGGAATCGGTGGTCATCGTGGGCGCCGGCGCCGCCGGCAACGCCGCCGCTCAACGCCTGCGGAGCGAGGGCTATGCC
>DATGHG010000286.1:0-5443 GCA_035308185.1 Thermoanaerobaculia bacterium
GTCCGACTTCAAGTACCGGGCTGGAGACAGCTATCTCAAGGCGCAGGGGGTGAGCGCCACGGAGCTGGCGGAAACCATTCGCGCCAGCAATATCAAGCAAGTCCTGATCTTCTTGGATGCTTGCCGTGATCAGCGGCTCGCGACCAAGGGGCCGGAGCAGGACGCCATCTCGGAGAAATTCAACAAGGGGTTCGATCTCGACGCGCTCAACGCCAACGTGAAAGCGTTCATGACGTTCTTTTCGAGCGAGGCAGGTTCCCCCTCGTACGAAGACCCGGCCGAGAAGCGGTCGTACTTCACCTCCGAGCTCGTGCGCGCCTTCGACGGCCAGGGAAATGCGTATGACGCGCGCCATCTCCTGACTCTCGAAGGCTTGATCCGGCACGTGCAGACCAACGTCGAGAAACGCGTCGAGAAGGATAGGCGAGGACACCAGCTCCCTGACTTTCAGCTTCGCGGCTACCTTCCTCTCGACCTCGCGCTGGCGGGAGAAAAACCATGATCACCTCGCGGCACGCCCGCCGAACGCTGCTCCTCCTGGCCGCGGCTGCATTGGCCGCCAACTCGGCCTCGTCTGGCGGCGCCCCGCCCACTGCACCTGCGATCAAGCCCGGAGACGGTGCCCGCGAGGGCAAGGTAGCCGTGCGCCAACTGCCGCCGCCAGCCGAGCGCTGGGCCCTGGTGGCGGGTATCGGGAAGTATGGCGCCAAATCCAATCTATCCGAGCTCCATGGCGACCTGGACGCGACCTCGTTCGCAACGACTCTCGAGGAGCACGCCGGCTTCCGCAACGATCACATCGTGCTGCTCGCGGGCCAGGACACCAGGAACTGCCGTCCGCTGCTCCCCGGTGAGATAAAGGCAGGCGCGGCGGCGTCGCAGCCGCGCGCCCGGCCGCTGGCCGGTGGACGAGGGTTGACGTCGTCGCCTTGCGAGCCGACCCGCCAGCACCTGGTGAACGAGCTCAGGCAGATTACCTCCAAGATGACGCAGGACGGACTGTTCGTGTTCTTCTTCTCCGGGCACGGACAGCGCATGGCCGGTGAGTCCGTGCTGTTTCCGTCCGACGTCGTGTACAGACCCGCGCTCGACGACGCGGCCAGGGAGCTCGATCTCAAGCATCAAGGCTTGAGCGGCAGAGACTTTGCCGATGTCATGAATACGGACCATGCAAGACAGGTGTTCATCTTTCTCGATGCCTGTCGTGGTCAGCTGACGACGGAGCGAGCGGCGCCAGAGAGCAACGCCTCGGCGGAGTTCAGCAAGGGCTTCGACCTCAAGAACTTCGGCGTCGCCGTCGATGCTTCCATGACCTTTTATTCGAGCGGGCAGGGTTCGGCTTCGTACGAGGACGGCGAAGGGAGGTCCTATTTCACCTCGGAGCTGACGCAGGCCTTCGACGGGCGGAGAGATGCGTACGGTCCGCGCAACGTCCTTACCCTGGCTGGTCTGGTCAAGTCCGTAAAGGACAACGTGGAGAGCCGCGTCGAGCTGGACAAGGGCGTACCACAGAAACCAGAATTTCATTACGACGGTTTGGTTCCCGAGCAGCTCGTACTGGCGGGACGAGAGGTGCCGAGCGGTTCTCATCCGGATTTGCTGTCCGGTTCGGCCGTGCTCATGACACCCGACGCCACGCGGGTCTACGTGGCGAACAGCCGGGGAGTGCTCAACGTCTTTGACACCGCAACCGGCCAGCCACAGCAGATCATCGACCTCCGTCCCGGCACGCCCGGGAGGATGGTGATGGCGGTGCGACGCAACCGGATTTACGTTACCGATCCGGCATCGCGGACCGTCGTGGTCATCGATGCCGCGAGCCAGCGGGTGCTTTGGCGGTTGCCGACGGGTGTCTACCCCGAGGACCTGGCGCTGACACCTGATGAAACGAAACTCTATGTCGCCAACCAGCAGCCGGCACCGGTGGGCAGCATCAGCGTCTTCGATCTCGGGGAAAGCGACAAGCTTCGTACCTCGATCACGGGTGTCAACTGTCCAGAAGGCCTCGCCATGGCTCCCGACGGAGCTCTGATGTACGTTGAGTCGCAGTGCGGGTTCGCAGACGATCCACTCTTCGTCGTCGACACCAGGGTGGACAGAGTCGATCATTCCTTTTCAGGCTTTGCCGTCGGCACCACCGCCCTGGGGATGTTGCCGAACGGCGAGAAGCTATACATCGGGACGGGGGAGCCGGAACGGACGAGAGTACTGATCACCGCCACCGGCGACGTCAAGGCGCTCGGCCGGCCCGGTGATCCCAAGGCCTATGCCAGATACTTCGCCGCCACCCCCGACGGCAAGTACGTGCTGGGCGTCGGCGGCTCCCGCTACCTGCTGGTCATCAATGCGATCACCGACGAAGTCGTCAGGGTGAAGGATCTTGGTTCACCCGGCGCCGGGATCGTCATCGGGACCGCACCCGGCACGACCAGGGCGGTCTGCTACGTCTGGCTGCCCGAGGAGAATCGCCTCTTCTTCACCGCCTTGGACGGTATCCTCTCCGCAGATACAGAACACTAGACGACGGGCGTGTGGCGCGCCGTTCCCCGGCTCCTACTCCGGCTGCCAGTGCGGCACCCGCCCCGGGGTCCACGGCGCGCCGGCCGAGTCGAGCTGATCCTGCAGCTTCTCGAGATCCACCTCCACCAGCTGGCGCAGGCCTTCGAGCACCGGCGCGAAGCTCTGGGCGGCGATGCGGTAGGCGTCCTCCTGGGTGCGGGTGGGCGACGTCATGTTGCCCCACGAGATGCTGGTCTGCAGCCGCTGCAGGATGGCCGGCGGCGCCGGCTCGCTGTGCTCGGCGATCACCTTGTCGCCGTTGATCGCCTCGTAGAGGTCCTTGAGCCGGATGCGCAGCTGGTGCGCGGCGGTGACCAGGCCGGCGTCCGCGGCGGGGGTGTCGAGCAGCGCCCGGTCGACGAGATTGAGCCGGTGCTCCGCCTCTTCCGCCGACTGCACGGCGCCGAGCACCGCCCGTTGCAGGCGGGAGACCTTGCGCTCGAAGGCCAGCGCCGCGGCGCGGTCCTTGGCCGGCACGTCCGCGTGCTCGGCCGGCGCGACGGTGAAGGTCTGCGGCTGCGCCAGCGGCGTCAGCACGCCGTCCACCCGCTGGGCGATCGACACCCGGTAGGTGCCGGGCGCCACCAGCGGGCCCCTCGGGGGACCCTCGAACTCCTCCTCGGGGGAAGATGCCGCTCCGGCCGGGATCGACGCCGGGAAGCGCAGGTCCCAGGCGACGCGATGCAGGCCGGCGGTGACCGGGCCGGTGCCGTGGCGGATGACGTGGCCCTCCTCGTCGGCGACCGTCCACTCGATCGCCGGCGCCGGCTCGCGGTCCTCGGCGCGCAGCTCCTCCCAGGTGGGATAGAAGACGTCCTTGCCGGCCTTCACCGCCTTGTCCTCGGCCTCCTGGCGGCGATGCTTGCGGTCCTTGACGTCGTCCTTCAGGTAGTAGGTGAAGACCGCGCCATACGGCGGGTTGGGAGCGGCGTAGAAAGCGTCGCCGAGAAAACCCTTGTGGTACCCGCCGAGCGGCGCGGTCTCGACGAACATCGCGGCCGGCTTGACCGGGAACAGCACCACCGGCTGGTCGAGCAGCTTGGCGTCGATCAAGCGCAGGAGCGAATAGTCGTCGAGGATATAGAAGCCGCGGCCGAAGCTGGCCAGCACCAGGTCGCTCTCCCGCCGCTGGATGACGATGTCGCGCACCGCGATCGTCGGCAGGTCGCCGGTCAGGCGCAGCCATTTCTTGCCGCCGTCGAGGGTGAAGTAGGCGCCGAACTCGGTGCCGGCGAACAGCAGGTTACGGTCGGCGTCGTCTTCGGCGAAGCCGTAGACCGTGCCGCGGGCCGGCAGGTTGCCGGCGATCGAGGTCCAGGTCGCGCCGCGGTCGGAGCTGCGTGCCAGGTAGGGCTTGAAGTCGCCCATCTTGTGGTTGTCCCAGGCGGCGTAGACGGTGTCGGCGTCGTGCCGCGAGGCGGTGAGATTGGCCACGTAGGTGTTCTCGGGCACTCCCGGGAAGCGGTCGAGCTTGCGCCAGTGGCCGCCGTCGTCGTCGGTCAGCTGGATGAGCCCGTCGTCGGTGCCGAGATAGATCAGACCCTCATGGCGCGGCGATTCGGTCAGCGACACGATGTTGCCGTAAAACGAGGTGGAGGTGTTCTTGGCCACGCTGTCGACGCCCCAGACGCGGCCCATCACCTTGAGCTTGTTGCGGTCCACCTGGCGCGTCAGGTCGGGGCTGATCGCCCGCCAGGAGTCGCCGCGGTCGTCGCTCCGGAACAGGCGGTTGGCGCCCATGTACAGCCGGGTGTGGGAGAACGGGCTGATGATCAGCGGCGAGTCCCAGTTGAAGCGCAGCGCCGGCTCGCCCGGCCCCGGCTGCGGCTGCAGGTCGATGGCGATGCCGGTGCGGCGGTCGAAGCGCACCACGGCGCCATACTGCGACTGCGCGTAGACGGTGTAGGGGTCCTCGGGATCCGCCTTGCTGACGAAGCCGTCGCCGCCGTTGGTCGCCACCCAGTCGCGGTTGGTGATGCCGTTGACGGTGAAGGTGCGGCTGGGCCCGGCGACGCTGCCGTTGTCCTGGGCGCCGCCGTAGACGTTGTAGAACGGCAGGGCGTTGTCGACGTCGGCGCGGTAGAGCTGGGCCAGCGGCAGGTTGGCCTTCCATTCCCAGGTGGTGGCGCGGTCCCAGGTCTCGTAGACGCCGCCGTCGCAGGTGGCGAGCAGATGATCGGTGTTGGCGGGGTCGATCCACAGGCCGTGATTGTCGACGTGCTTGGACGACTCGCCGAGCAGGTGGAAGGTCTTGCCGCCGTCGTCGGTGACCTTGTTGAAGGTCTCGAGCAGGTAGACGCGATCGACGACCTTCGGATCGGCGACGATGTGCTGGTAATACATCGGGATGCCGGAGACCGTCGCGCTGCGCTTTTCCCAGTTGGCGCCGGCGTCGCGCGAGCGGAAGAAGCCCGAGGTGCCGCGTGCCGCCTCGATGGTGGCGTAGACGACGTCGGGATCGGCCGGCGCCACCGCCAGGCCGATGCGCCCCAGCTGTTCCTTGGGCAGCCCGTTGGTCAGCTTCTGCCAGCTGGCGCCGGCGTCGCGCGACTTGTAGATCGCCGACTCGGGGCCGCCGTCGATCAGCGTCCAGACATGGCGGCGCCGCTGGTAGGACGCGGCATAGAGCACGTCGGGGTTGTGCGGATCGAGCACCAGGTCGGTGACGCCGGTGTTGTCGCTGATCGTGAGCACCCGCTTCCAGCTCTTGCCGCCGTCGGTCGTCTTGTAGAGGCCGCGGTCGCCGCCGGCCGACCACAGCGGTCCCTGCGCGGCGACATAGACGACATTGCTGTTGCGCGGGTCGAGCACAATGCGACCGAGGTGCTCCGAGTCTGCAAGGCCGACGCGTGTCCATGTCTTTGCGCCGTCGGTCGACTTGTAG
>DATGHG010000287.1:0-15822 GCA_035308185.1 Thermoanaerobaculia bacterium
CCGGCGAACACCGAGATCCGGCTGCGGCTGCTGCCGGGGCGGGACAAGCCGGTCCGCGAGGGCCACCCCTGGATCTTTTCGGGCGCCATCGCCGCCGCCGGCGCCGCCACCGGCGGCTCGGCGCCGCCGCCGCTGGCCCGGGTGTTCGACGCCGCCGGCCACTGCCTGGGCCTGGGCCTCTACAGTCCGCGCTCGCAGATCCGGGTGCGCATGCTGGGCGCCGGGGTGGAGCGCGCCGACCAGGCGTTCTTCGCCGCCCGGCTGGGCGAGGCGGCCGCCCTGCGCCGCGCCGTGCTGCCGCCGGCAACCACCGGCTACCGCTTGCTCAACGCCGAGGGCGACGGCGTCCCGGGCTGGACGGTCGACCGCTTCGGCGAGGCGCTGGTGAGCCAGATCACCGTCGCCGGTCTGGAGGCCTTGCGCGGCGCCGCCTACGCCGCGCTCGGCGAGCTGCTGCCCGGGTGCTCCGTGCTACAGGTCAATGCGCTGCCCGCTCGCCGCGGCGAGGGGCTGGCGGCAGGGATCGCGGCCGAGGTGGTCGCCGGCGCGCCGCCGGCGGAGGCGCCGTTCACCGAGTCGGGCCTGAGCTTCACCGCCGATCTTGCCGGCGGCCAGAAGACAGGCTTCTATTGCGACCAGCGCGAGAACCGCCGGCTGGCCGAGCGGCTGGCGCCCGGCCGCCGGGTGCTCGACCTGTTCGCGCACAGCGGTGCCTTCGGCATCTATGCGCTGCGCGGCGGCGCCCGCCACGTCGTTCACGTCGAGAGCTCGGAGAAGCTGATCGAGCGCGGCCGCCGGCACCATGCCGCCAATCGCCTCGACCCAGCCGCCGCCGACTGGGTGCGGGCCAACGTCTGGGAGCACCTGCGCGAGGCCGGGGAGGCCTACGACATGGTGGTGTGCGACCCGCCGCCACTGGTGCGCAAACGGCCCGACCTGGATGCCGCCGCCCGCGCCTACAAGGACCTGAATCGCCTGGCACTCGCCCGCCTGGCGCCGGGCGGCCTGCTGCTCACCTTCAGCTGCAGCGGCGCGGTGGACGCCAAGCTCTTCCGCCAGATCCTCTTCGCGGCCGCCGTCGAGGCCGGGGTGCGGGTGGCGCTGCTGGCGCCGCTGGCAGCGGCGCCCGATCATCCGGTGGCGATCACCCACCCGCAGGGCGAGTACCTCAAAGGCTGGCTGGCCGCCGTCCAGGGCCCGGCGGCCTGATCGGTCGGCGGTTCCCGGTTGCGATCCGCGATCTTTGCAGCTGCGGACCGCCTGCTGCTATGCTGCACCGGCTTACCCGTCACAAGCAGCGCAGCCGAGGTCAGACGACCGGCCTCTTCGATCGGGATCTCAACTGTAGGCCTTCCTGTCCTCTGGGTGGTGACCGCCATGCAAACCGCGCGCAACGTCCCTGCAACGCCTGCCACGTCGACCGGATCGGTCGCCGCTCCCAGCCGCGGAGCCGCGCTTGCCCGGCGCTGGGCGGTGCCCGTCGCGCTGCTGGCGAGCTGGCTGCCCGCCGCGGCGGCATGGGCGCAGGTCAAGGAGCTGCGGGCGACGGCTGCAAGCATCGCCGGCAGCGCGCCGGCGGCGCGGGTGACGGCGCCGATCGTCGAGGGCGACCGCACCGTGCTCCGCGGCCACGTCCTGCCGGCGGTGCGCACCGCTCGGGACACCGGGCGCCTGCCGGCACACACCGCCCTCAACCATCTGGTGATGGTGCTGCAGGCCTCGCCCGCGCAGGATCACGCCCTGCAGACCCTGCTCGACCAGCAGCTCGACCGGGGCTCGCCCAACTACCACCGCTGGCTGCGGCCCGAGGAGTTCGGCGCCCGCTTCGGCGTCGCCGACGCCGACGTCGCCAAGGTCACCGCCTGGCTGGCAGGGCAGGGCTTCAAGGTCGAGCAGGTCGCCAAGAGCAAGCGGTTCATCCAGTTCAGCGGCTCGGTGGCGCAGGTGGAGGCGGCCTTCGGCACCGAGATGCATACCTTCGACGTCAACGGCAAGCCCCATGTCGCCAACAGCTCGGACATCTCGGTGCCGACCGCCCTGCGGCCGGTGATCGCGGGCGTGCCGACGCTCAACGACTTCTTCAAGAAATCCGACTTCCACGTGCTGGGCTCGGTGGCGACGAGCACGGCGCTCGCGGCGCGGAGCTCGTCCGTCGCCGGCGGCGCGCCGGCCATCCCGCCGTCCGGCAAGTCCTACCTGCTCGATCCGGCCCAGACCCCCTTCAGCCCGCCCGACTACACCAACGGCACCACCCATTTCGTCGGCGCCGGCGATTTCGCGGTCATCTACAACACCGTGCCCCTGCTGACGGCCGGCCACGACGGCACCGGCGTGTCGATCGGCATCATCGGACGCACCGACATCCACCTCGAAGACGTCCAGATGTACCGGCAGTTCTTCAACCTCAAGGTCAACGACCCGACCTTCATCGTCGTCGGCGAGGATCCGGGCGTGGTGGGCGGCGACGACGGCGAGTCGTACCTGGACGTCGAGGTCTCCGGCGGCGCCGCCCCCGGCGCCAAGGTCGAGTTCATCACCTCGCGGGCGACGCTGACCACCGACGGCGTCGATCTCTCCGCCATGTACGCCGTCGACAACAACCTCACCGACATCATCAGCGAGAGTTACGGCCAGTGCGAGGCGAACTTCTCGCCGGTGGGGATTACCTTCTACGCCAACCTGTGGGGGCAGGCCGCGGCCCAGGGCCAGACGGTGTTCCTGTCGTCGGGCGACAACGGCCCCGCCGGCTGCGACAACTCGAACAGCACCTTCTCGAACTTCGGCTACGCGGTGAGCGGGCTGGCTTCGTCCCCCTTCAACGTTGCCGTCGGCGGCACCATCTTCGCCGATACCACCGGCGGCCCCTGGTGGGGTGCGACGGCCACCCCGAGCCCACCGTTCACCTCCGCCCTCGGCTACATCCCGGAGACGCCCTGGAACGAGTCGAAGAACAGCGGCGCGGTTGGCGCCGCCGGCCTGTGGTCCGGCAGCGGCGGCATCAGCACCTACATCCCGACGCCTCCCTGGCAGCGCGGGTTCGGCGTGCCGGTCACGGATCCCGCCTATCCCAACGGCTTCAAGAGCGATCCGGCGTCGCCCGCGGTCCCGGGCCCCCACCGCTACCTGCCTGACGTCTCCCTGGCGGCGGCCGCCCAGCACGATGGCACGCTCTACTGCGGCGAAGGCATCTGCCAGCTCAGCAGCACCAACACCATCGTGGATGCCGGGATCGTCGGCGGCACCTCGGTCGCCGCGCCGAGCATGGCCGGCATCCAGGCGCTGGTGAACGACTTCAACGGCGGACGCCAGGGCATGGCGAACTACGTCTACTATGCGCTCGCCGACGCGCAGCACACCGGGGGACTCAACTGCACGGCGAACTCGCCGACGCTCAACCCGAACTGCGCCTTCCGCGACATCACCACCGGCAACACGCTGATCTGCGGCAACTCCGGCTGCACCGCCGGCACCAAGCTCGGCTGGACCGCGGCCCCCGGCTACGACCTCGCCACCGGGCTCGGCTCGCCCAATGCGGCGATGCTGGCCAACCTCTGGAGCACGGTGACCTTCCGCAGCAGCACCACGACGCTGGGCGCGTCGCAGACGACCGGGCTCACCCACGGCCAGGCGGTGACGCTGAGCGGCACGGTCGCCCCCGGGTCCGGCCCGGGCACGCCGACCGGCCAGGTGACCTTCATCCCGAGCAGCGGCGCGCTGGGCAATCCCATGGACCCGAACACCGGCGGTTTCCTCAACCCGGTGCCGGTGGCGACGCTCGACGGCAGCGGCAACTACTCGATCGCGGTCACCAACCTCCCGGCCGGCAGCTACGGCCTGGTCGCCCGCTACGGCGGCGACGGCACCTTCGCCGCCAGCACCTCGGCGCCGGTCACCATGACCGTGGCCCAGGAGCCCGCCGCCGTCACCATCTCGCCGAACGCCTTCAACCAGGTCACCTGCGTCGAGACGCCGCAGACGACATTCACCTACGGCAGCTACGTCTGGACGGACGTCACGGTGGCGGGGGCCTCCGGTCAGGGCGCGCCCACCGGCACCGTCGCGATCACCGACAACAGCAGCCCGCTGGTCACCACCATCCTGAACGCCGGCGGTTTCGGGCACTTCCTGTCGGGCGCGATCCCCTCGACCTCCTGTATCCTCGGCTTCACCTTCCAGGACACCGCGCCGCTGACCGTGGGCACCCATCCGCTCAGCGCTGCCTATTCGGGCGACACCAGCTTCGCCGCCGGGACCAGCGCCTCGCCGGTCACCATCACCATCACGCCGGCGACGGTGACCGGAGCGCTGGCCACCAGTGCCACCGCCATCTCCGCCGGCGCCACCGTCCAGCTCACCCTGACGCTGGCCGGCATCTCCGGCGCCGGTTCCGGCACCCTGAGCCCGACCGGCACGGTGACCTTCACCGACAACACCACCTCGACGGTGCTCGGCACCGCCACGCTCAACCCGACCGCGACCTTCGGCGCCATCGGCGTCCTGTCGACCACCGGCATCTCCACCGCCGGCGCGAACTCGATCGTCGCCAGTTGGCCCGGCGACCCGAACTACAACGCGGTCACCTCGGGCGCGGTCACGGTGACCGTGCAGGGCGGCACCGCCACCAGCGTGGTGGTGACCTCGAACGCCAATCCGGCGGCGCTCGGCGGCCGGCCGACCTGGACGGCGACGATGTCCCCGACGACGGTGACCAGCGGCACGGTGAACTTCTTCAACGGCACCCTCCTGCTGGGGTCCGGGACCGTCGGGGCGGCGCACACGGCGACCTTCCGCCCGGCGGCGACGGTGAACCTCCCCGCGGGGGTCCACAACATCACCGCGGTCTACGCCGGCAACGCGACGTTCAATTCCAGCACCTCGGCGCCGTTCGCCCAGACGTTCAACCAGCTCGCCACCACCATCCAGCTGACGGCCAAGAACAACGGCACCTACGGCCAGCGGTTCACCTACAGCGGCGCGCTGGGCACGACGGTGGCCGCCACCCCGCCCTCCGGGACGATGCAGTTCCTCGACGGCGCCTCGCCGCTCGGCTCGCCGCAGTCGTTCACGGTGGTGGCGGCGGCGTCAGGTGGCTTTGGCATCTTCCAGGCCCAGACCGGAACGGCGTTCACCGCGGGCACGCATACCCTGACCGCGACGCTCACCGATCCCAACTACACGGCCCCGGTGTCGAACATCCAGACCGTGAACGTCGCCAAGGCGAATCCGACGCTGACCGCCGCGGGCGGCACCTTCACCTACAACGGCGCTCCCCACGGCGGCACCGGCACGGCCACGGGCGGCCTCGGCGAGTCGCTGGCGGTGACGTTCAATTACGTCGGCACCGGCGCGACCACCTACGGGCCCACCGCGACCGCCCCGTCCCTGGCCGGCACCTACCTGGTCAACTCGCACACCGCCGGTGACAGCAACAACAATGCGGGCGATTCGTCGCCGGCCGCGGCGCTGACCATCAACAAGGCGACGGCGGCGGTGAACGCCGTCGGCGGCACCTTTACCTATAACGGCAACCCGCAGGGGGGTAGCGGCACGGCCACCGGCGGCGCCGGCGAGAGCCTCACCGTCACCCTGAGCTACAGCGGCACGGGCGCCACCACCTACGGCCCGTCGGCGACGCCGCCCACCAACGCCGGCACCTACCAGGTGACCGCGCAGACGGCAGGGGACGCCAACAACAACGGCGCCACCTCCAGCCCGGCAGCCCTGACCATCATCAAGGCGAACCCGGTGGTGAACGCCGTCGGCGGCACCTTCACCTACAACGGCAGCCCGCAGGGGGGCAGCGGCACGGCCACCGGCGGCGCCGGCGAGAGCCTTGCCGTCACCTTGAGCTACAGCGGCACCGGTGCCACCACCTACGGCCCGTCGGCGACGCCGCCCACCAACGCCGGCACCTACCAGGTGACCGCGCAGACCGTGGGCAACGGCAACAACAACTCCGGCAACTCGACGCCGGCGGCGCTGACCATCAACAAGGCGACGGCGACGATCAACGTCACCGGCTACTGTGCGACGTTCGACAGCAACCCGCACACGGCGAGCGGCACCGCCACCGGGGTCATCAGCGAGTCCTTGACCGGCCTCGACCTCAGCGGCACGACGCACACCCCCGTCGGCACCTACGCCGCCGACGCCTGGACCTTCGCCAACGCCAACTACGGCAATGCCTCGGGCACGGTCGGCGACAGCATCACCGACGCCCTGATCAGCGTGCCGTCGCACCTGACGCCGGAGACCGCCAGCAGCGCGTCGGTGACCAACGCCGGCGCCGGCGCGACCTACACCTGGACGATCACCGGCGGCGCGATCACCGGCGGCGCCGGCACGCCCACCGTCTCGTTCACCACCGGCAGCGGCGGCACGGTCACGCTCGGCGTCAGCATCACCACGACCACCGGTTGCACGGCGGGCAGCTCCGCCAACGTGTCTCTCGATCCGATCGGCGCGGTCCCGACGCTCGGCACCTTCGGGTTCGCGCTCCTCGCCGCGCTGCTCGGACTCGCCGGCGTCGTCGCCCTGCGCAGGGGGCGCATGCAGTCGCGCGTTTGACAGGGTGTTCGAGGGTTTGCTAGCCTTCTCTCCCCCGACGGCGGCAGCTGTTCCGGGAGAAGCAGGCCCGTAGCTCAGCTGGTTAGAGCGCTACGTTGACATCGTAGAGGTCAGCGGTTCAAGTCCGCTCGGGCCTACCACGACTCAAAGGAAGGGTTGCACGACGAGACGAGACAGCTGCACGAAACCTGGCCTGATGCGGTACCGCGCGCGTCCGCGATGCACGTCCGCGGTGCACGCCATGGAGATACCGTCGGCGGTTTCGCTCCGTCACTTCCTAGCCCCGCCGGCCATTGCCATGATCCGGACGCCGTCCATGCCTCGGCCTTCGCAGCATCTGCTCGGACGTAGCACCAGGCGCTTAGCTCAGTTGGTTAGAGCGCTACCTTCACACGGTAGAGGTCAGCGGTTCGAGCCCGCTAGCGCCTACCATCACCTCTGCGCGTGACCCGGCCCGCGATGGGCCCGCGGCCCGCACTTTCCCGTTTCGAGAACCGGTTGACGCCGGCCGCTGCTTGATGGCGACGACCACCGAGGCCCTGCGCCTCACCCTGCCCGACGGCTCCGTCCGCGAGGCGGCGCCGGGGGCCACGCCGCTGGACGTGGCGGCGACCATCGGGCCGCGCCTGGCGCGGGATGCCGTCGGCGCCGAGGTCGACGGCAAGAAGGTGGACCTGCGCCAGCCGCTGGCCAGCGGCGGCAGCTTCCGCGTCTTCACCGGCAAGAGCCCGGAGGCGGGCGAGATCCTGCGCCATACCGCCGAGCACGTGCTGGCGGACGCGGTCAAGCGGCTGTGGCCGGAGGTCGAGATCGACGTCGGCAGGAAGGACCACTCGGAGAAGTTCCAGTACGACTTCCGCTTCCCGCGCCCGTTCACGCCCGAGGATCTGGCAACGATCGAGGACAAGATGCGGGAGATCCTCGCCGAGGGCAGCGAGCTCGAGCGCCGCGAGGTGAGCCGCGAGGAGGCCGCGGCGCTGTTCCGCGAGCTGGGCGAGACGCTCAAGGTCGAGCGCCTGGCCGAGATCCCCGAGGGCGAGCCGATCACGCTGTTTCGCCACGGCCGGTTCACCGACCTGTGCCGCGGCCCGCATGCCCAGCGCACCTCGCAGATCGGCGCCGTCAAGCTGCTCGAGTCCTCGGCTTCGTTCTGGAAGGGCGACGAGTCGGGGGAGCGGTTGCAGCGCATCTACGGCACGGCCTTCGCCACGCCGCAGGAGCTCGAGGCCTACCTGGCCCGGATCGAGGAGGCGCGGGCGCGCGACCACCGCCGCATCGGCCAGGAGCTGGACCTGTTCAGCTTCAACCCGCTGGCGCCGGCGTCGCCATTCATGCACCCCAAGGGGGCGGTGATCTACAACGGGCTGATGGAGCTCACCCGCGAGGTGAACAGCCGCTACGGTTACGGCGAGGTGATCACGCCGCAGATCCTGGACTCCGAGCTGTGGCGGACCTCCGGGCACCTGGCCAACTACCGCGATTCCATGTTCTTCACCGAGGCGGACGAGAAGCAGCTCGCGGTCAAGCCGATGAACTGTCCGGCCCACTGCCTGCTGTTCGGCACCCGCCTGCGCTCCTACCGCGACCTGCCGCTGCGCTACGCCGACTTCGGGCGGCTGCACCGCTACGAGCGCAGCGGCGTCACCACCGGCCTGTTCCGCGTGCGGTCCTTCTCGCAGGACGACGCCCACGTCTTCCTGACCGAGGAGCAGATCGAGTCCGAGGTGCTGCGCGCGGTCGAGATGATCATGGGCATCTACGGCACGCTGGGCTTCAATGCGGTGCGCGTCGAGCTGTCGACGCGGCCGGCGAAGTCGATCGGCACCGCGGAGACCTGGCGGCACGCCGAGGGAGCGCTGGCCGGGGCGCTCGCCAAGGGCGGCGTCGAGCACCAGCTGAACCCCGGCGACGGCGCCTTCTACGGCCCCAAGATCGACTTCCACATCGGCGACGCGCTGGGCCGCAGCTGGCAGCTCGGCACGGTGCAGCTCGACTACCAGATGCCCGAGCGCTTCGGCCTGCGCTACGTGGGCGCGGACGGCGGCGAGCACCAGCCGGTGATGATCCATCGCGCCATGCTGGGCTCGATCGAGCGCTTCATGGGCATCCTGATCGAGGAGACCGCCGGCGCCATGCCGCTGTGGCTGGCGCCGGTGCAGGCGGTGGTGCTGCCGGTCTCCGAGAAGTTCGCCGCCTACGGCGAGCGGGTGCGGAGCGAGCTGGCGGCGGCCGGGCTGCGCGCCGAGCTCGACGAGCGCAACGAGAAGCTCGGCTACCGGATCCGCGAGGCGCAGGTGCAGAAGGTGCCCTACATGCTGGTGGTGGGCGGGCGCGAGCAGGAGACCGGAGCGGTGGCGGTGCGCCGCCGCGCCGGCGAGGACCTCGGCGCCATGCCGACGGCCGAGCTCACGGCGCGGATGCGCGACCTGGTCGCCCGCCGCAGCCTGGAGCTCTGACGCCGGAGTGATGCTTTGCAAACGTGTTCTTTGCCCCACGGGGCTGATGGCGAACTCCGGGCGACCTGGCCCGGCGCTGTCGAGGAGGTGAACTGAGTATCGATAAGACGACGCGGATCAACGACCGGATCAGGGTGCGGGAGGTGCGGCTGGTCGACGCCGACGGCTCGCAGGCCGGCATCGTGCCGGTGGAGGAGGCGCTGCGCCGCGCGCAGGAGCAGGCGCTCGACCTGGTGGAGGTCGCCCCCACCGCCAAGCCGCCGGTTTGTCGCATCATGGATTTCGGCAAGTTCCTGTACCAGCAGAAGAAGAAGGCGCATGAGTCGAAGCGCAAGCAGAAGATCATCCACATCAAAGAGGTCAAGTTCCGCCCCAACATCGACGAGCACGACTACGACTTCAAGCTGAAGAACGCGGTGCGGTTCCTCGGCGAGGGCGACAAGGTCAAGGCCACGGTCCAGTTCCGCGGCCGCGAGATGGCCCGGACCGACCTCGGTCACAAACTGCTGCGCCGGGTGGCGGCAGACGTGGGGGAGCACGGGATGCTAGAATCTTCCCCCGAAATGGCGGGCAACCGGATGCACGTCATCTTCGGACCGCCCCGCCAGGCGGTCAAGAAGCCGGGTTCGTGACCGTCGCGGCCCAGGCTTTTTAGCAAAGGAGAGGAACGTGCCGAAGCAGAAGACGCACAAGGGTGCCGCCAAGCGGTTCAAGGTCACCGGCAGCGGCAAGGTGATCCGTCACCAGGCGATGCACAGCCACATGCTGACCGGGAAGACGACGAAGCGGAAGCGCAAGCTGCGCCAGGCGGTCGAGGTCGGGACGGCGTTCGCCGGCACCCTCAAGGAAATGCTGCACAACTAGGAAATGCTGCACAACTAAGCACTGCCTGGAAATCATCGCGGCACCGGCGGGAAGGACCTGCCCCCGGATGCCCTGCCGCAGGCGCCGATCGTGCGCATCGCACGGATCGGGCCGGCCGGCCGGCCGCGGCGTTACGCGGCCGCTTACCGCTGGCGCCCCCAGGGGGCGCGACAGCAGAAACGAGGTTCGAAGATGGCACGCGTCAAACGCGGCACCAAGCGGACGGATCGCCGCAAGAAGATCCTGGATCGAGCCAAGGGATACTACGGCACTCACTCGAAGAGCCACCGCATGGCCAAGCAGGCGGTGGACAAGGCGCTGGTCTACGCCTATCGCGACCGGCGCCAGAAGAAGCGGCAGCTGCGCGCGCTTTGGATCGTGCGCATCAACGCCGCCGCCCGGCTGCACGGGCTTTCCTACAGCCGGCTGATCTCCGGTCTCAAGGCGGTGGGCTCGCTGCTGGACCGCAAGGTGCTGGCGGACATGGCGGTGCGCGATCCGGAGGCCTTCGCGGGGCTGGCGGCGGCGGCCCGGGAGGCGCTCGAGGCGGCTGCGCAGGCTGCTGGGGCTGGGGAAAAAGCGGCCCCGGCGGCGCCGGCGGCCAGCGCCGGCTAGGATAGGGGCGAATCTCGCTGAATCGGGTCGGGCTGAGGGGGGGCGGCCGGGCTTGGACCGGGCTGAGCTTGGGCCGGGCCGGCTTGGACCGGGCCGGTTTGGACCGGGCCGGCTTGGACCAGGCCGGCTTGGACCGGGCCGGTTTTGGCTCTGTGCACTTCGGCCGGGCCGGGGACGGCCGGACCTGAGGTGCCGACCAACGGGCTCGCAGTGGGTACGGTGCCGAGATCGAGACTGCTTGCCTCGCCCGGTTGAGTCGGCCCCTCAGGCCCGTCCGTCTTGGGCCCTCCGCTGGCGCCCTGGGCACCGGGCGGGGGGCACCGGGTGGGGGAGGGCAGGTCGGGTCGTGGCCAGGGCAAGTGGGCAGGCGCCCCGGGGAAGATGGGGCTTTAAGGCAAGCGGGCTGGCTCGCCTAGGGTTGGGTGGCCCTGGCGCCCGGGGGTGAGCGGAGCTAGAGGTCGGCTCCTATTGCCTGAGTGATTTGGGTCATGCCGTCTTGGGCCAGGAGGGCCAGCAGCTCGCGGTTGATCTGCCGCGGCAACGCCGGGCCGGCATAGATCAGGGCCGTGTAGACCTGCACCAGGGAGGCGCCGGCGCGCAGGCGGGCATAGGCCTCCGCGGCTGTGTCGATGCCGCCGACACTGATCAGCACCGCGCCGCTGGCGGCGTGGAGGCGGCGGGCGATGGCGGCGCAGACCTGGCGGCTCTTGGTCTGCAACACTCGCCCCGAGAGGCCGCCGAAGGCCCGCGCCCCGGACAACAACGCATAGTCGGTGCTGGTGTTGGTGGCCACGATGCCGGCGGCGCCGGCGTCCACCGCGGCGGCCGCCAGGTCGCCGGCGGCGGCCGGCTCGAGGTCGGGTGAGAGCTTCACCAAAACCGGCGTGCTGGTGACCGCCCGCGCCACCGCCAGCAGGTCGCGGACGAACGCCTCGTTTTGCAGGTCGCGCAGCCCGGGCGTGTTCGGCGACGAGAGGTTCACCACCAGGTAATCGGCGAGGTCGCCCAAGCCTTCCAGGAGCGCCCGATAGTCGTCGAGCGCCGATTGCGGCGGCGTGTCGCGCCCCTTGCCCAGGTTGACGCCGATCGGCGTCCGCAGGGCGGCCGGTGTTGAACGCCGGTGCTCGGCCAGTCGGGTCAAACGAAGGCGCATGGCGGCGAGGCCCCGGTTGTTGAATCCCAGCGCGTTTTGCAGGCTGCGCTCCGCGGGATAGCGGAACAGCCGCGGGCGAGGGTTGCCAGCCTGCGGGCGCGGTGTCACCGTCCCCACTTCGACGAAGCCGAACCCCAGCGCCGCCATCCCCTCCGGCACCGCCGCGTCCTTGTCGAAGCCGGCGGCGAGGCCCACCGGGTTCGGGAACTCATGCCCCAAGAGGCTCTGGCGCAGCGCGGGGGAGACTGCCGGCTGGCGCCGGGCGAGCAGGCCCGCCGCTCCCGACGCCTGCGCCAGGCGCAACGCCGCCAGCGCCAGACCATGCGCCCGCTCCGGGTCGCAGCGGAACAGCAGCGGGCGCAGCAGGGAGTAGGGGTGCACGGTGGGAGACGGAGCCGGCGAGAGCCCGGATCGCCGCGCCGATTCTACCCTGGCGGCACGCCGCCGGCGAGGCGCGGGGCCGGCGGCTGGCAGTGGCTGGTGGTAAGTGGTTCAGACACTGATGCTCGGTGATCTCACGCCGCTGTCCCCGCTGCCGGCCGGCTGGCCGTGTGACAAAGCTGTGGTATAGTGCCGCCCTGGCCAAACCGCTGGCAGCATGCAACTTGTTGCCAAGGTTCGGCGGAAAGGGCCGCGGACGGGAACGCCATGCCGGGAGCCAGCACAGAGGTGGAGATCTTCGGCGCGGTGTACAGCGTGCGCGGCAGCGACGACCGCGGGTACCTTCAGGGCGTGGCCGATCTCGTGGACCGCAAGATGCGCGAGGTCGCCCAGCACGTGCATACGGCCGATACGGCTCGCATCGCGATCCTGGCGGCGCTCAATCTGGCTGACGAACTGATGCGATTGGAGAAGCGGCAGGAAGGGGAACGGGTCCTGATCAGGGAGAAGATGGCGGAGCTGACCGGGGAATTGACCGGTGCCTTGAGGGCGTTAGAGGAAGGCGAACGACGCCAGCTCGATTCCTATGAAAACTGATGTTGCATCCCCTGCGCGGTTCGTGGTGGATACCACGATTGTAGAACCAACATACATACTGCGGGAGTCTTTTACCCGCGTGGCCCGTGCCAGCCTCGATCCCACAAGGATGACGAGGACGCTAACGGCTCGTGGAGCGGACACCCACCTGGTGCGTTTCAGGTTCTAAACGCCGGCCCCCATGGCCGCGCAGGGAATGCGTTGACCTTCATGTTTCTCTCCTGATCGTGCCCAGCCCCCCTGATCCGCGGGGGTGCTAGGTGAACTACCAAATCGTCCTCACCGCGGCCGCGGTGTTCCTGGCCGCGTTGCTCATACCGCTCATCTGGTGGCTGGCGCTGCGCCGCGCCGGCCGCCGGATGAATGCCGAGGCCAAGCAGCAAGCCGCCAAGACCATCGAGGACGCCGAGCGCGCCGGCGAGAACATCCGGCGGGAGGCGGAGATCGCGGCGCGCGAGAAGCTGCTGCAGGCGCGCAGCGAGCACGAGCAGGCTTCGCGCAAGCGCCGCATCGAGCTCGAGGGCATCGAGCGCCGCCTCACCCAGAAGGAGGACAACCTCGACAAGCGGGCCGACGAGACCGCTCGGCGCGAGCGCGACCTCGGCCAGGGCGAGCGCGCCCTGGCGCAGCGGGAGAAGGCGATCGAGGCCAAGGAGGAAGAGGTCGCCGCCATGCACGAGCTCGAGCGGACGCGGCTCGAGCAGATTGCCGGCCTGACCTGCCAGCAGGCGCGCGAGGAACTGATCAAGGCGATGGAGGACGACGCCCGCATCGAGGCGGCGCACATCGTCAAGCGCATCGAGGACGAGGCCCGGGAGCAGGCGCACAAGCAGGCGCAGCGCATCATCGGCATGGCCGTGCAGCGCTCGGCTTCGGACTACGTCTCGGAGACCACGGTGTCGGTGGTGATGCTGCCCAACGACGAGATGAAGGGACGCATCATCGGCCGCGAGGGCCGCAACATCCGCGCCCTCGAGATGGCGACCGGCGTCGACCTGATCGTCGACGACACCCCGGAGGCGGTCATCCTCTCCGGCTTCGACCCGTTCCGGCGGGAGGTGGCGCGGGTGGCCCTCGAGCGCCTGATCGGCGACGGCCGCATCCACCCGGCGCGCATCGAGGAGGTGGTCGAGAAGGTGAAGGCCGAGTTCGACGAGCGCATCCTGCACGAAGGCGAATCGGCGCTGCTCGAGCTGGCCATCCCCGGCATGCACCCGGAGCTGGTCAAGCTGCTGGGCCGGCTGCGCTACCGCACCTCCTACGGCCAGAACGTGCTGCAGCACAGCAAGGAGGTGGCCTTCCTCGCCGGGGTCATGGCGGCGGAGCTCAAGGCCAACGTGCCGGTGGCCCGGCGGGCCGGCCTGGTGCACGACATCGGCAAGGCGATCGACCGCGAGATGGACGGCACCCACCTGCAGATCGGCATCGACCTGCTGCGCAAGTTCGGCGAGACCGAGGACGTGGTCCACGCCATGGCCTGCCACCACGGCGACTACGATCCGCAGACCGTCGAGGCGGTGCTGGTCACCGCCGCCGACGCGCTGTCGGCGGCGCGGCCGGGCGCCCGCCGCGAGATCCTGGAGACCTACGTCAAGCGGCTCGAGAAGCTCGAGGAGATCGCCTCCGGTTTCAAGGGGGTGCAGAAGACGTTCGCCATCCAGGCGGGGCGCGAGATCCGCATCATCGTCGACAGCGGCAAGATCAGCGACGAGCAGTCGCTCTGGCTGTCCAAGGACATCGCGCGCAAGATCGAGGCCGAGCTCACCTATCCGGGGCAGATCAAGGTCACCGTGATCCGCGAAACCCGCGCCATCGAGTACGCCAAGTGAAGCTGCTCTTCGTCGGCGACGTGGTCGGGCGGCCGGGCCGCACCGCGCTCGAGCACCTGTTGCCCCGGCTGGTGGAACGGCATCACGCCGATTTCGTGGTGGTCAACGTCGAGAACTCGGCGGGCGGCTTCGGCATCACCCCCGAGGTGATGGCCGAGCTGGCCGGCCTGCCGATCGACTGCTACACCACCGGCAACCACGTCTGGGACAAGAAGGAGGGGGTCGAGCTGCTGGACCACGAGCCCCGCCTGCTGCGCCCCGCCAACTACCCGGAGGGCAATCCCGGCAAGGGCGTCTTCGTCGGCGAGACCGCCGCCGGCGTGCCGGTCGGGGTGATCAACCTCGAGGGGCGGGTGTTCATGAGCCATCTCGACTCGCCGTTCCGCGCCGCCGACCGGCTGCTCGGCGAGCTGCGGCGCGACGCCCGCGGCGTCAAGGTGGTGATGGTGGATTTCCACGCCGACGCCACCAGCGAGAAGCAGGCCATGGGCTTCTACCTCGACGGCAAGGTGAGCGCGGTCCTCGGCACCCATACCCACGTGCCGACCGCCGACGAGCGCATCCTGCCCGGCGGCACCGCCCTGCTCACCGACGTCGGCATGACCGGGCCCTACGAGTCGATCATCGGCATGCGCGCCGACAAGGTGCTCAAGCGCTTCCTGCTGCAGACCCCGGCCCCCTTCGAGGTCGCCAAGCACGACGTCCGGCTGGCCGCCGCGGTGGTCGACGTCGACGAGGCCACCGGCCTGGCCCGGGGCATCGAGCGGCTGCTGGTTCCCGATCCGGCCTGACCCCGCCTGACGCCGCCTTCCGCGGCGGTCCTTGCATCGATTACTGGACGATTTCGCTACGCGTAGCGTAAAATCTGCGTATACCAACCTAGTCCCTGCAACTCAATCGCAGATAGAGATATGGCGATGAGCTCGGGGCCACACAGGAAGGAGTCAGCCAATGAAGAGCAGGAAATTGCGCTTGCATCGCGAAACCGTCCGCAATCTCGACTCGCACGACCTGAAGCGGGCCAACGGCGGTGTCACCCAGCCCAACCTCTGCACCGCACCAGGGAACAGCTGCGTGGACTGCACCATCGTCTGCACCGCCGTGCACTGCACGACGACGAATTTCACCAACGACTGTTAGGACGTGTGTTAGCGCGGACCTGACGGCGTCCGCCGCGGTGCCGGTCGATTAGCGTCCGGCGCGCCGCCAGCCCATGCCGAGGGCGGCGCGCCGGACGCTGCCGGGCGGTAGGTGAACCAGAGGTTGCGGCCGTAGATCAGCAGGCCGGCGCCCTGGCCGAGGATGAAGACCGGATCGCGCTTGGCGATCGCGTAGGCCAGCAGCACCGCGCCGCCGGCCA
>DATGHG010000288.1:0-7819 GCA_035308185.1 Thermoanaerobaculia bacterium
GAGATGCGCGCCCTGCGCGAGGCCTTGAGGAACGCGAATCCGGGGCGCTGGGCGGGCCTGCTGCGAGGCACGGCACATCCCGGCCATCGCCGACACCGAGCCGAGGGTGGAGCCGAGGAGCTCGCACC
Source organism: Thermoanaerobaculia bacterium (assembly GCA_035308185.1). Lineage (GTDB taxonomy): Bacteria > Acidobacteriota > Thermoanaerobaculia > Multivoradales > UBA5704 > JASLEW01. The sequence continues at coordinate 129 of DATGHG010000288.1, forward strand.
TGCCGCGGTGCTCGATGCGGATCGCGGTGGCCGGCAGCGGTACAGAGGGCCCGATGCGATTCTCAGCGCGCTGGGCTATGCGGCGGGACCGGCTGGCGAGCGCCGTCTGCTCGAGGGGCTATCGCGATTGCGGCTGGCCTTTGTCGCGCAGCAGCAACGCAGCCTGGGGCGCACGGTGTGGCGGGCGCAGTGGATGGAAACGCCGGCGCTTTGGTGACGAATTGGGCACCATCTATTGTCACGCAGAGGCTAAATGTCGTAGGCTAGTCATAGCAGCTCAATCGCTATCGCTGGGGAGGGCTCGCATCTGTCCAGAGACGATGCCGCCGAGGGCGGCGCCGACACCGGCCTGCAGAGCGGCGAAGAGATTCCTCCAAGCGGTCGGGCGGGGGCGGGTTTTGCCTCGCGTGTGCGTCCGGCGCGGCGCCTTGACGTCATCGGTCGGGCCTCGGCGGGTGCCATGAGGGGTTCGCTCCTCGTCGCCTACCTCCTCTGGCTTGGACCGGCGGCGCTTGCCGCTGCCGACCGGGGCACGATCGAGATCCATTTCGGCGGGCCGCAGGAGGGCGCCCATTATGTCGCCCTGGTCCCCGAGGAGGTGCCCTGGGCCGAGCCCCTGCGCGAGTCGGTCGAGCCGGCCTCGGCGCTCGGGGTGCGGTGGGAGGTGCCGCCCGGCCGCTACCGCGTGGTCTGTGCAGCGCACGGCCGCCAGGTGGCACGGCTGCCCACCGTCACGCTCGAGGGGAGCGGCCGGGAAAATCTCGCCTGCGTGACCAGGCCGCTCGTTGCCGTCACCGGTGAGCTGCGGTCCACGATCGGCAACGCGCCGATCGCCGGGGCGCGCGTCGGTCACGTTCACGCCTTCCTCGCCGACGACCCGAGCCAGCTCAGCGTCATGGGTGAGGATTTCACGCGCGCCGACCGCTCGACGCTCACCGACGAGGCCGGCCGGTTCCGCCTGCTGGGACCCGCGCGCGTCAGCGCCATGGTATGGGTCGAGGCGAAGGGCTTCTCGCCGGCCGAGCTCCCGGATACCCACTTTGGCCCCGATGGCGGAGACCTGGGGACCGTGCGGCTCGCGGCGGGTGCGGCGCTCGCGGCGCGGCTCGATGCGGTGCCGGCCGGCTGGGGGCGCTACCGCATCGGCCTGCGCCGCCACGATGCGACCGGCGCCGGCGACGGCGAGCGGCTGGCGCGCCGGATCTGGCGGCGCCCCCTGGATCCGGCCTCCCTCGCGTGGCAGTCGCTGGCGCCCGGCTCCTACGACGTGGTTCTCGGCGCCCTGGATGCGCCGGTGGCGGCGGCGACTCTCGCCACCGTCAACCTCCGCGCCGGCGAGCGGCGCGAGCTGGTGCTGAGCCTGCCGCCGGCGCCCGCGGCCATGCCGCCGGTGAAGACAGGCACGGTCGCGGACCTCCGGCTGCTGGTGCAGGAAAACGATGCGCAGGGCGGACCGGCGGAGCTCGAGCCGCGCCGCTTCGACGGGGCCGGCATCGCGCCGGTGGCGGCGAGCGCGGCGGCCGTCGCCGGCGGCACGCTCTGGCAGGTCCCTGACGGGTGCCGGGCCGGCTGGCTCTACTGGCTCGGCGGCCCGCAGCAGGTCGCGGCGCCCGTGGAGGTGCCTCGCGATGGCTGCACCAGGGCGTTGCGCCTGAAGCTCTTCGCGGCGAGCGAGGTGCACGGCAGGATGATCGCACCCACCGGTGCGGCGCTGCCGGCCGTGGGGCGCGTGGGCGCCGCCTTCTGCGCCAAGCGCGCCGGCGACGCCGGCGACGCCATCGGGAGCTTCCCGACCGCGGTGGGCAAGGACGGCCGCTGGTCGGCGGCGATCCCGGCCGGCTGCGTGGATCTCTCGATCGAGGCGGGGGATTTCGCTGCCGTCGCCTACCGGGGTCTGCAAGCGGCGGCGAGCGGGAGCTCCGACCTCGGCGCGCAGAGCCTGACCTTCGGCGCCGGTCTGACGACACGCATCGCGAGCGATGACGGCGGGCCGGTCGAAGGCGCGGTGGTGGAGCTCTTCCCGGCGGGCCAGGTGGCGCAGGTGGTGGCCGCGAGCTACAGCCAGCGCCAGCCGGCGGCGGTTGGCACCGCCCGGTCCGAAGCCGGCGGCTGGGTGCGCCTGCGCGGGCTCCCGGCGGGAGAGTTCGTGGTCCGCGTGCGCGCGCCGCAGGCGCCTCCCTTCGTGTCAGAGCCGGTGACGCTGCTGCCGCGGCAGGAGACGGTGGTCCCCGATCTCCACCTCCCCGCCCCGGCGGTGCTGCGGGTCCGGCTGCGCCCGAGCGAGCGGCTGGCCGCCGTCTACGCCTCGTACCTGGTCCGGGTCAAGGGCGTGGGGCCCTCCAGCGCCGTTGCGGGAGCCTCGGTGCTCGCCCCTGCGCGGGCCGATGGTGCGGCCGAGATCGCCCGGCTCGCTCCCGGTCGCTGGCAGGTGGCCGTCATGGCGCGGGGCGGCGGCGGCCTGGCCACGCTCCACGAGGAGGAAACGGAGATCAGGGCGGGAGTCAACTCGCTCACCCTGGACCTCGACACCAAGGTGTACCAGGGCCGGGTGACCTACCGGCAGCAGCCGCTCGCCGCCACCCTCGATCTGCGCCCGGTGCGGCGCGACGATCGCAGCGCGACCCGCGTCAGCTCGAGCGCCGACGGCACGTTCTCGGTGGTGCTGGACCGCACCGGCCGCTACGCGGTCGACGTGCAGACGCCGCAAGGGTCCTTCCTCGGGACCGTGCCGTCGGTGGCGTTCGACGACGGCGACGATCCGGTGGAGATCAGGGTGCCGGACGGCACCGTCGCCGGCATGGTGGTCGACCGCCAGGAGAAGCCGGTCGCCAAGGCCCGCGTGGTGGCCGAGCAGGTGGCCGAGGCGCGGGAAGCCGGCGCGCAGACCGGCGACCTCGAGGCGACGGCCCGCGGCGGCGTCAGCGACGGCGACGGCCGTTTCCAGGTGGATCGTCTCGCGCCGGGACCCTGGTCGCTGGTGGCGACGCTCGACGACCGCAGCTCCGATCCGGTGCGGGTGGCGGTGCAGGACGAGATCCCTCAGGAGGGGATCAAGCTGGTCATCCCGGATCGGGCGAAGCTCACGGGCCACGTGCTCTCGCCGAGCGGCGAGCCGGTGCCCGGGGCCGCGGTGACCATCGACTTTCCTCCCGACGAGACGGCCCCCTTGCCGCGGCGAGCGGTGGCCATGAGCGCCGCGGACGGCTCGTTCGACGTGGAGCAGCTGGCGACCGCGGGCAGCGTGGTCAACGTGGCGGTGCGTGCTGCCGGGTTCCCGGTTTCGACCAGCCGGCGACCGCTCGCGGCGGGGGCGCTCGAGATCCAGCTCGCGGCGGTCGGAGGCAGCGTGGCGCTGCACCTGGCCACGGGGTCGTGGAGCGAGTTTCCGCCTGACCTGGTGGTCTTCGTCGCGGCGGACGGCTCGGTCGTCGGCTCGGCGACCGCCGGCGCCGCCAGCCGCTTCCCCTGGCAATGGCTTTCGCTGCCGAGCCTGGCGGCGGGTCCATGGACCCTCGCGCGCCTCGATTCGATCGCGAGCGAGATCGCGGCGGTGGCGGGCGCGGCGCGCAGCCTGGTGCCGCTGGCGCAGTTCACCGTCGTTGCAGGAGGTTCCGTCCAGGTCGAGGTCGCGACCCTGCGGCCTTGAGCCGAAGGGAGGGCAGGGATGAAAAGGTCATGTGTGCTGCTGGCAGGATTGGTGCTGCTGGCGGGCGCTCTCACCACGCCCGCCGCGTTGCGTTCCCAGAGCAGCTGCGAGCTCTGTGTCGAGTACCAGCAGACGGTGAACGGTCGCATGTTCCCGCAACAGGCACAGTGCTGTCCCTTGGGCTCGAACCCGAACGATTGTACGCACCTGCCGGGCGCCTCGGTGACCGGCTCGGTCGAGCAGGCGTACTGCTACATCGTGGACACGCCCAACGGCTACGAGTGCGGGGACGCGGCATGTGACGGCGGCGGCAGCAGTGGTGGCGGTGCGGGAGGCGGCGGCGGTGGCTTCTGCTCGGCGGAGTTCTTCGACTGCAAGGCGTACTACTGATGATGCGCCAGGCCGGCGCAGGCTGCCGGCCGGCCTGGCGGCGCGGCTGGCGGGTGCTGGCGCTGACGGCCGCGAGCCTGGCGGCGTTGCAGCCGGATGCGCATCCGCAGGCCGCCATCGCCTCGCTGTCGGTGAGGGTCGAAGGCGATGACGGCCTGCCCCTGGCGGCCGTGCGCTACGTCGAGGTGGTGCCGGTCGACCGCCCCTGGTCGGAGCCGCTCGCCGAGGCGGCCGTGCCGTGGGGCGGCGAGCCGCCCGTCTTCGCGCTCCCGGCGGGCAGGTTCAGGGTCCTCTGCTCCGCCTCGGGCCACGGCTTCACCTACCTGCAGAGCCTGGTGACGGTCGCTGCCGGCACCTCGCGGGTCGTCCCGTGCAGGGTGGGCAAACTGATCCAGGTGCGCGGCCAGATCGTGCCCGCCGGGAGCGGGCGCACCGGGCCGGAGGCGACGATCCTGCCCGCGTCGCTCGCCGAGGAGGAGTTCCCGCACCGCCTGACCGCGCTCGGCAGGGCCCACCTCGAACGCAACTTCGTGGCGCACGCCGACCTGGCCGGCGGCTTCGTCCTCCAGGGCGTCGCGGGATCGAAGGCCGATTACTGGGTGCTCGCGCCGGGCTACGGGCCGCTGCTGCTGGCGGACGTGGTCTTCGCGCCCGGCCGGCAGCTCGCGCCCGCCAGGCTCGTCCAGGGTGGGGCGCTGGATCTCGAGGTCAGGGTGCCGGCGGGCTTTCCAGCCAACCGCTATGTGGTCGGGCTGCGCGAACCCGGGCGTGGCTCCGCGGTCGATCCGCTGAGGAAAGACGCCGTCCACCGGCTGCTCGTGCAGTCGCTGCCGGCGGACGGCAAGGTGAGGTTTGCCGGCTTGCCGGCGTCCACGTTCGAGGTCTGGCTCAAGCCGCGGCGCGGCGCCGATGCGGCGCTGCTGCCGGTGAGCCTGGGTACGGTGCGGATCACCGCCGGCAGGCGAACGGCGACGGCTCTCGAGGTGCCGCCCGGGACCGCGCTCCCGGTCCAGCCGGCGCAGCGGCAGCTCCGGCTCTCGGCGCTCGTGGCGGCCGCCGCGGCGGCGAGGGAGATCGAGCAGGGCTTGAGCGTGGTGCGCCTTGCAAGCGGCGAGGCGCAGCCGGTGCGGGTCGAGGTGCGGGTGGCGCCCGGAGGGTTGGAGATCCGCGGCCAGGTGCCCTGCGCAGCGGGCGCCAGCTACATCGTCGGGTCGGCGACGCTGCTGGCCGAGCCGGTCACGGCGCCGCCAGGCTGCGGCGACGTGGCGGCACCCCTCCGGCTCCATCCCCGTGCCGAGGTCAGGGGGCATTTCCTGGTGCCGCTTGGCATGGCGCGGCCGCGGACCGGCGTCGTCGAGCTCGCCCCTTGCGGCGTGGCGCGGGCCGGGTCGACGATGACCTATCCGCTGCGCGCCGATGCGGCGGGCGACTGGCAGGCGGCGATCGTCGCCGGCTGCACCGACCTGACACTGCGCACGACCTTCGCCCCGGCCACGCTGCCTGGGGTCGCGGTCGAGGCGGGCCAGAGGCGCGACCTGGGCGTGCAGCGGCTGCTTGCCGGCGGGACCCTCCTCGTGCGCCTGGTCTCGGGGTCGCCAGGGCCGCCGCTCGCCGGCCTCCACCTCGATCTCGTGCCGGCAGCGGCGCTCGCGCAGGCGGTCGCGGCTGGCGAGAGCGCCGACCTCCCGGGAAGGGCGGCCGAGCAGGCGACCAGCGCCGACGGCTGGGCGCGGTTCGGCCCGCTCGCCGAGGGAGCCTACGCCGTCCGCGCCGTGCCGGCGGGTGGCCTCGCGGTGTTCTCCGAGCCGGCGCTGGTCGAGCAGGGGGACGAGACCTTGCTCAACGATCTGCTGGTGGCGAAGCCGGCCGAGGTCGAGGTCGACGTCGAGGGCTCTCTCGAGGATCTCCCCGCCGCAGGTTCGCTGCAGGTCGAGGCGATGGGAGTCGAGGGCTGCGGCTGGCGGTCCTTCCAGCGGGCGACGGCGGCGGTCGATGCCGAACACCAGGCTCACCTGCGGCTAAACTCCGGTCCGTGGATCTTCGCGCTCGTCTTCGTCGACGACGCCGGCCGGCGCCGCGAGCTGGCGCGCCAGCGCCGGGACCTCGGGCCTGGCGGGCTCGGTCGGGTGCGCCTGCGGGCCGGCACGACCGGCACGGCCGGCGCCGCGGCGAGCGCTGGCCAGTAGGCGGGAGCCTGCCGTGACCAGGGTGGTGGTCCGCCTCGCCGCGCTTGGCGCCGTGCTCTGGCTCGCCGGGGCCGGGGGCAGGACGATGCTGGGCGAGGAGGTCGGGCCTGCCGGTGCGGGCGCCCGTCCGCTGGTCGTGCCGGCGGCCGGGCGCCGGCTGGTCGGCTGGTCGGTCTCGCTTGCCGCGCTCCCGGAAGGCGGTTTTGCTGCCGCATGGCTCGAGCGGTCGCCCGATGGGGGGGACACCGCGGTGCGCACGCGCCGCTTCGATGCCGGCCTCAACCCGCTGGAGGGTCCGGTCACCGTCGCCAGCTCGACCGGCTGCCAGGGCCGGGTGGAGATCGCGTCGCTCCCTGAACAGGGAACGATCGTCGTCTGGTGCGCGTCCTCGGCGGAGCGGACCTGGGTGCTCCGGGCGCGGCTGCTCCATGCCGGCGAGCCGGTCGGCGCGGCCTTCGAGCTGGCGGACACGGCGCACGATCTCTTCGCCAAGACCCCGCTGGTGGCGTGCGGCGAGCGGGCGCTCCTGGCCTGGGCGGAGGCCGGGCAGGCAGGTCGCCTGCGTGCCGTCCTGCTCGATCGCAACGGTCAGCGCGTCGGCGAGGTCCTCGATCTCGGGCCCACCGCGGGTGGGCGCGAGGCCGAGCCGGCGATCGCGTGCGGCGCCGGGCGGTTCCTGGTCGCCTGGAGCTCGGGTGAGGCCCTGTGGACCCGGGCGGTGGGTCTTGACGCCTCACCTGCCGGACCGCGCCTCCGGGTCGACAGCGGTGGACCCGCTGGGTGGAAGGGCCTGCCCGCGGTGGCGATCGAGGCGAGCGGCGCCGCGGTCTTTGGCTGGCTGGAACGCGCGAGCGGCGGCCTCGTGGTCGCGGCGCGCCGCTTCGGCCGCGACGGCACACCGGAGGGTCCGGAGCTTCAGGTCAGCCGCGAGACCCGGCCCGTGCCGGGAACCGGGCGCGGCCCGCGTCTCGCTCTCGGTGGCGGCGGCGGCGGCGAGCTGCTGGTGGCCTGGCAGGGCAGCGAACGCGGCGCTTCCCAGGCGGCGAGCTTCGGGCGCTGGTTCGACGGCCGCAGGCACCTGCCGCTCGAGGTCGAATTTCCGCTCGCCGTGGGAGAGAGCGCCTCGCCCGAGATTGCCACTCTCGCCAACGGTGCGTTCGTGCTCGCGTGGGCTGATCCCCAGGAGCTCCTGTCCTCGGGAGCCTGGGCGCGTCTCGTCGCTCCCCCGGCGCCACCGGGCGCGCCGCAGACAGCGGCGGAGGTCCTCTGCTCCGGCCAGCGCCTGGCGGCCGCGCTGGCCGGTTTGCGGGTCGAGGGCCAGCCCACGGAAATGAGCCTCGCGCCGGCGGCCGCGGGCACCATCTGGAGGGCGGCCTATCCCGCGCTCGCCGGTAACGGCGGACCCGCGGCCGAGGCGCCTGCAGCAGCCTCCGCGCTGGCGCCCGCGCTCGTCGAAGACCAGGGCGAAG
>DATGHG010000289.1:0-27650 GCA_035308185.1 Thermoanaerobaculia bacterium
CTACGAGGGCGAGCCTGCGTTCAGGGAGGCGATGGACGCGTGCTGCGCCCGGCTTGAGCCGCGGCTGGGGACGGACCTGAGGGAGCTGCTCTATCCGCCCGAAGGCGCCGAGGCCAGGGCGGCCGAGCTGCTGGCGCAGACTCGCTACACCCAGCCCGCGCTGTTCGCCGTCGAGTATGCGCTCGCGCAGCTCCTGCAGGAATGGGGCATCCGGCCACAAGCCATGATCGGGCACAGCGTGGGCGAGTACGTGGCCGCCTGCCTGGCCGGGGTCTTGCCGCTCGACCAGGCCCTGGCGCTGGTGGCGGCGCGGGGGCGCCTGATGCAGGAGCTGGCGCCGGGAGCCATGCTGAGCTGCGCGCTGCCGGAGGCGGAGCTGCTGCCGTTGCTCGGGGAGGAGCTGGCGCTGGCGGCGGTCAACGCCCCCGGCCTGGTGGTCGCCTCCGGGCCCGAGGCGGCGGTGGCGGCGCTGGCGGTCCGGCTCGCCGCGGCCGGCGTCGAGAGCCGGCGCCTCGCCACTTCGCACGCCTTCCACTCGCCGATGATGGACTCGGCGCTGGCGGCCTTCGCCCGCGAGGCGGCGGCCCTGCGCCCGCAACCGCCGCGGATCCCCTATCTGTCGAACCTGACCGGGACCTGGATCACGCCGGCCGAGGCGACCGACCCCGGGTACTGGGTGCGCCACCTGCGCCACACCGTGCGCTTCTCGCAGGGGGTGCAGGAGCTGCTGCGCGACGCCGACCGGGTGCTGCTCGAGGTGGGGCCCGGCCGCACGCTGGCCTCGTTCGTCCGCAGACACGCCGCCCCGGCGGCGGCGGCGGCGGGGGCGCCAGCGGTGACCGCGGCGGCGGCGGCAGGGGCGTCGGGGCTGGCGGGAGCGGCGGGGTCGGGGGGGTCGGCGGGGTCGGCGGTCGTGCAGGCGCTGCCCCAGTGGCGGGAGGCGCGGCCGGAGCCGGCTTTCCTGCTCGACGCCGTCGGCCGGCTGTGGCTGGCAGGGGTGGAGGTCGTTTGGGAGGCCTTGCATCGCGGCGAGCGCCGGCTGCGGGTGCCGCTCCCCACCCATCCCTTCGAGCGCCGCCGTTTCTGGCTGGAGCCGCCGCACCGGCGGGAGGCCCGGGAGACCTCCGAGACCAGGGAGTTATGGGAGGAATCCACCGCGGCGCCGCTGCGGGCGCCGATCCCGCCGGCGGCGACGGTGCCGCGCCATCCGCGGCCCGACCTGGACACGCCCTATGCCGCGCCGCGGGACACGCTGGAAGAGGGGCTCGCGGCGCTCTGGCAGGAGGTGTTGGGGATCGAGCAAGTGGGAGCGCACGACGATTTCTTCGAGCTCGGCGGCCACTCCCTGATGGCCACCCAGCTGATCTCGCGCATCCGCGACCGCTACGCGCTCGAGATTCCCCTGGACACCCTGTTCGAGAACGCCACGGTGGCCAAGCTGGCGCCGTGCCTGCTCCCGGGTGAGGGGGCGGCGGCGGCAGGCGGCGGCGCGCCGGCGGCCGGGCTGTCGATCCCGCCGTTGCCGCGGCGGCAGGGTCCGCTGGCGCTCTCCTTCGCCCAGCAGCGGCTGTGGTTCCTCGACCGCCTGGAGCCGGGGAGTCCCTGGTACAACCTGGCTTTCGCCGTGCGCTTCGCCGGGCCGCTGGACGTCGCGGCGCTGCGGCGCGCGCTGGCGGCGCTCGCGAGTCGGCAGGAATCGTTGCGCACCACGTTCGACCCGCGCGCCGGGCAGCCGGTGCAGGTGATCGCGGCGCCGGCGCCGGTGCCGCTGCCGGTCGCCGACCTCGCGGGCATCGCCGGCGAGGCCCGCGAAGCGGAGGCGCTACGGCTGGCCGGCGGCGAAGCGCGGCGGCCCTTCGACCTCGCCCGCGGGCCGCTCTGGCGGGTGCGGCTGCTGCGGCTGGGCGCCGGCGACCATCTGGCGCTGCTCACGCTGCACCACATCGTCTCCGACGGCGAGTCGATGGCCATCCTGGTGCGCGAGCTGGGCGCCCTCTACGAGGCCTTCGCCACCGGCGCGCGGGACCCGCTGCCGCCGCTGCCCATCCAGTACGCCGACTTCGCGGCCTGGCAGCGCAACGTGCTGCCCGCGGTGATGGAGACTAAGCTCCTCCCTTACTGGCGGCAGCGGCTCGGCGGCCGCCTGCCGGTGCTGGAGCTGCCGGCCGACCGGCCCCGCCCCGCGCTGCAGACCTTCCGCGGCGCGCGCTCCCGGGTGGCGCTGCCGGCGGCGCTCACCGCCGGGTTGCGCGCCCTGGCGCGGCGGCACGGGGCGACCCTGTTCATGACTCTCCTGGCGGGTCTCGACGTCCTCCTGCACCGCTACACGGAGGAGACCGACCTGCTGGTGGGGAGTCCGGTCGCCAACCGCAATCACAGCCAGATCGAGGGGCTCATCGGCCTGTTCGTCAACACCCTGGTGCTGCGCACCGACCTTGCCGGCGACCCCGGCTTCGCGGATCTGCTGGCCCGGGTGCGCGCCGCCACCCTCGGCGCCTACGCTCACCAGGACCTCCCCTTCGAACGGCTGGTCGAGGAGCTGCAACCGCGGCGCGACCTGGCGCGGAGCCCCTTTTTCCAGGTCATGCTGGGGATGGAGCGCGCCGCCGCCACGGCCTGGCGGGTGCCGGGCCTCGCCGCCGTCCCGCTGGAGGTGGACCTCGGCGCCTCGCGCTTCGAGTGCACTTTCTTCCTTGCCGAGACCGCCGGCGGGGTTGGCGAAAGTGGCGGCGCCGGCGACGTTGGCGGGGCTGGCGGGGCCGGCGGGGCGGGCGGGGCTGGCGCTGTCGACGGGATCGGCGGCCATCTCGAGTACAACCGCGACCTCTTCGACCCGGGGACCGCGGCGCGCCTGGTCGCCCATTTCGGCAACCTGCTGGCGGCGGCGGCCGCCGCGCCGGCGACGCCGCTCTCCCGCCTGGGCCTGCTGGCGCCGGCGGAGGAGTTGCAGCTCCGCGTCGAGTGGAACGCCACCGCGTGCGAGGTGCCGCGCCAGACCGCCACCGAGCTGATCCTGCGGCGCATCGCGGAGCGGCCCGCGGCCGTGGCGCTCCGCTGGGGCGACCAGCGGTTGACCTACGCCGAGCTCGGCGCCCGCGCCGGCCGGCTGGCGGGCCGCCTGCGGCGGCTGGGGGTGGGCCCGGAGACGTTGGTGGGCATCGCCTGCGAGCGCTCGCCGGAGATGGTGTGGGGGCTGCTGGGGATCTGGCTTGCCGGCGGCGCCTACCTGCCGCTCGACCCCGCCTACCCGCCCGAGCGGCTGGCCCTGATGCTCGCCGACTCCGGCGCCGGGGTGCTGCTTTCTCAGGAGCGGCTGCTCCGCAGCCTGCCACCGCATGAGGCGCGCGTCGTCTGCCTGGACGGCGGCGGGGACGAGGAAGTGGCCGACGGCGCCGGCGAGGCTGAAGGGGCAGGACGGGGAGGCGAGGTTGGCGTCGCCGGCAAGGTTCGCGGAAGCGAAAGTGTGGTTGGCGACACCGGCGAGGCCGATGCCGGGGGTTCCGACAACGAAACCGAGGCTGACGGGGCCGGCGGGGCCACCAGGGTCGCGGCGGCTGGCGGTGGCGCGGCGGCGGCGGCTACGGCCGAGAACCTGGCCTACGTGATCTATACCTCGGGCTCCACCGGCCGCCCGAAGGGCGTCGGGGTGCCGCACGGCGCCTTGGTCAACTTCCTCGCCGCCATGTGCGAGGAGCCCGGGTTGACGGCGGCGGACCGCCTGCTGGCCGTGACCTCGCTCTCCTTCGACATCGCCGGCCTGGAGCTGTGGTTGCCGCTGTTCGCCGGCGCCGAGATCGACCTGATCAGCAGGGAGGTGGCGGCCGACGGCGCTCGGCTCCTGGCGCGGCTGTCCGCCGCCGCCGGCGAGGTCGCCGACTCCGGGGGTGGCGCGGCCGTCCGGATCGGAGCAGCCGATGCTTGGGCTTCAGCTGGGACCGCCGGCACCGTCATGCTCCAGGCCACCCCCTCCACCTGGCGCCTGCTGCTCGCCGCCGGCTGGCGCGGGGGCGAGGGGATCAGGGCGCTGTGCGGCGGCGAGGCCCTGCCGCCGGCGCTGGCGGCCGAGGTGGGTGCCCGCGCCGGGGCGCTGTGGAACGTCTACGGCCCCACCGAGACCACGATCTGGTCCGCGGTCCACCGGCTGGATGCCGCGGCCGCGGCCGGACCCGGCGGCTCCGTGCCCCTGGGCCATCCCATCGCCAACACCACCATCCACCTGGTCGATCCGCGCTTCTCGGCGGTGCCGCTCGGGGTCCCCGGCGAGCTGCTGATCGGCGGCGCCGGCCTCGCCCGCGGCTACCTCGGCCGGCCCGACCTGACGGCCGAGCGCTTCGTGCCGGACCCCTGGGCGGCGGCCCCCGGAGCCCGCCTCTACCGGACCGGCGACCTCGCCCGCCGGCTGGCCAAGGGAGGGCTCGAGTTCCTCGGCCGCATCGACCACCAGATCAAGGTGCGCGGCTTCCGGGTCGAGCCGGGGGAGATCGAAGCCGCTGTCGCCCGCCATCCGGCGATTGCGGCGGCGGTGGTGGTGGCGCGCGAGCCGCGGCCGGGCGACGTCCGGCTGACGGCCTACGTGGTGCCCCGCGCCGGGACCGATCCGGCGGCGCTGGCCGCCGCGGAGCTGCGCGGCCACCTGCGCGCCACCCTGCCCGAGCACATGATCCCCGGGCACTTCCACACCCTGGCGGCGCTGCCTCTCCTGCCCAACGGCAAGGTGGATCGCCGCTCGCTGCCCGATCCCGAGCCCGCACCGCCGCCGGTTGCGGCGGGCTTCGCGGCGCCGCGCGGCGAGGTGGAGCGGGCGATCGCCGCGGCCTGGCGCGAGGCCCTCGGGCTCGAGCGGGTGGGCATCCACGACAACTTCTTCGATCTCGGCGGCCACTCGCTGCTGCTCTCCCAGGTGCACGCGCGGCTGCGCGAGACCCTCGACCCCGAGCTGCCGCTGCTCGATCTCTTCAAGCACCCGACCGTGGCGGCGCTCGCCGAGCGCCTGCGCCCCGGAGCGGCAACCGCGCCGGCGGGCCGGCCCGGTCTGCGACGTGCCGAGATCCGTCTGGCCGCCAGCGGCGCCGGCGGCTCGGACAGGACCGGCGGCGTCAACGGCGCCCATGGCCATGGCGGCGGGGTGGCAATCGTCGGCCTCGCCGGCCGCTTCCCCGGCGCCCCGGACGTCGACACCTTCTGGCGCAACCTGCGGCAAGGGGTCGAGTCCGTCCGCTTCTTCGGCGACCAGGAGCTGCTCGCCGCCGGCGCCGACCCGGAGCTGGTGGCCGACCCCAACTACGTCAAGGCCCGCGCCGTCCTCGACGGCATCGAGCTGTTCGACGCCGCTTTCTTCGGCTACACGCCGCGCGAGGCGGCCATCCTCGACCCGCAGCAGCGCCTGTTCCTGGAGGTCGCCTGGGAGGCGCTCGAAAACGCCGGCTACGACGCCGGCAGCTGGGACGGCGCCATCGGCGTCTTCGCCGGGGCGGGCATGAACACCTACCTCGGCCACCTGGTTTCGCATCCCGGCCTCCTGACGTCGGTCGGCGGCTTCCAGACGATGATCAGCAACGACAAGGACTTCCTGCCCACCCGGGTGTCCTACAAGCTGAACCTGCGGGGTCCCAGCCTCAACGTGCAGACCGCCTGCTCGACCTCGCTGGTCGCCGTCCACCTCGCCTGTCAGCAGCTGCTCCACGGCGAGTGCGACATGGCGCTCGCCGGCGGGGCGACGGTGCTGCTGCCGGCGCACGGCGGCTACCTGTACGAAGAGGGCGGAATCCTCTCCCGCGACGGTCACTGCCGTCCGTTCGACGCCGACGCCGGCGGCACCGTCGGCGGCAGCGGCGTGGCGGCGGTGGTGCTCAAGCGGCTCGCCGACGCCCGCGACGACGGCGACACCATCTACGCGGTGATCCGTGGCTCGGCGCTCAACAACGACGGTTCCGGGAAGATCGGCTTCACCGCCCCCAGCAGCGACGGGCAGGCGGCGGTGATCGCCCAGGCCCTCGCCGTCGCCGGGGTGGATCCCGCCACCATCGGCTACGTCGAGACCCACGGCACCGGCACCGCGCTCGGCGACCCCATCGAGGTCGCCGCCCTCAAGGAAGCGTTCGGCGCCGCCGCCGCGGGGGCTCGCTCCTGCGGCATCGGCGCGGTCAAGAGCAACGTCGGCCACCTGGACACGGCGGCCGGCGTGGCCGGCCTGATCAAAGCGGTGCTGGCGCTCCATCACGGCGAGATCCCGCCAACGCTGCACTTCCACACCGCCAGCCCGCGGCTCGGCCTCGAATCGAGCCCCTTCTACGTCGTCGACCGCTTGACCGACTGGCGCCCGGGATCGGTCCCTCGGCGCGCCGGGGTCAGCGCCTTCGGCATCGGCGGCACCAACGCCCACCTGGTGCTGGAGGAGGCCCCGCCACCGGAACCGGCCGCCGCGTCCACGCGGCAGGCGCAGCTGCTCGTCCTCTCGGCGCGCTCGGAGGCCGCCCTGGAAGCCGCCACCGACCAGCTGGCGCGCCACCTGGCCGCGGTCCCGGAGCCGGCGCTCGCCGACGTGGCCTACACGCTGCAAGTCGGGCGCAAGGCCTTCCCCCACCGCCGCACCCTGCTCGCCCGCGCGCCGGCGGAGGCAGCGGCGGCGCTCGCCGAGCGTGACCCGCGCCGGCTGGCAACCGCTTTCTCCGAGTCCGGCGAGCGGCCGATCGCCTTCCTCTTCCCAGGCGGCGGCGCCCAGCACGCCGGCATGGCCCGCGGGCTCTACGAGGCCGAGCCGGTCTTCCGGCGGCACCTCGACGACTGCCTCGGGCGGCTCGAGCCCCGCCTCGGCTTCGACCTGCGCCGCGACCTCTTCCCCACCCCGGAGCATCTCGAGGCGGCCGAGCGGCGGCTGGAGCGGACGTCGATCGCGCTGCCCGCGCTGTTCGCCGTCGAATACGGCCTGGCGCAGCTCTGGCTGTCGTTCGGGGTCCGCCCGCAGGCGATGATCGGGCACAGCCTCGGCGAGTACCCGGCCGCCTGCCTGGCGGGGGTGATGTCGCTCGACGATGCGCTCGAACTGGTCGTGCTCCGGGGACGCCTCTTCGAGACCCTGCCCGCGGGGGTGATGCTGAGCGTGCAGAGGCCGGAGGCGGAGGTGCTGCCGCTGCTGCCTGCCGGCGCCGAGCTCTCGGTCGCCGCGGTCAACAGTCCCGCCTTCTGCGTGCTCTCGGGTTCGATCGCGGCGATCGCGCAGGCCGAGGAGGCGCTGGCGGCCCGCGGCATCGACGCCCGCCGGCTGCACATCTCGGTCGCCGCGCACTCGCCGATGGTCGAGCCGATCCTGGCCGAGTTCGGCGCCGCCGTGGCCCGCCTCCGCCTCTCGCCGCCCACCGTCCCCTTCCTCTCCAACGTCACCGGCACCTGGATCCGCGACGACGAGGCGACCGATCCCGGCTACTGGGTGCGGCAGCTGCGGCAGACCGTGCGCTTCGCCGACGGGCTGGAGCGGTTGCTCGCCGAGCCCGAGCGGGTGCTGCTCGAGGTCGGGCCGGGCCAGACGCTGTCCAGCCTGGCGATGCAGCATCCCGCCCGCCGGCCGGAGCACGCGGTCCTCGGCTCGATGCGCCATCCGCAGGATGGCCGCCCCGACGCCGACGCTCTAGTCGAGGCGGTGGGCCAGCTCTGGCTCGCCGGGGTGACCATCGATTGGCGAGGCTTCTCCGCCCACGAGCGCCGCCGGCGGGTGCCGCTGCCGACCTACCCCTTCGAGCGCCGGCGCCACTGGATCGAGCTCCGCGGCGCGGCCGGCGCGCCCGCCGCTGCCGCCGCGATGCCGGCGAAGCGGGCGGACATCGCCTCATGGTTCTACGCGCCGGTCTGGCGGCAGGCGGTGCCCGCCGGGATCGGCGGTCTTGCCGGGCTCGGTGGAGAGGAACGGCTCGACGAGGGCGCAGGTACCGAGCGGAGGGACGAGGGCGCCGCGACCAGCGCGACCGGCGGGCGCGGCGGCCTCGAAGGGAGCGCCGGCGTAGCCGCGAACGGCACTCCAATCGTGGCAGCCGAAAACGCCGGCGCTTCCTGCGGCACTGGCGGCAGCGCAGGCGCCGACGTCGGGCTGCCCCGGCGCTGGCTGCTGCTGCTCGACGACTGCGGTCTGGGCGTCGGCCTCGCGCAGCGTCTCGCAGGGCGCGGCCGCGAGGTGGTCACCGCAGTGCTCGACGGCGGCTTCGCGCGGCGCGCCGAGAGCGCCTTCGGTGTGGCGCCGACGAGCCGAGACGATTTTGCCGAGCTGTTCCGGGAGCTGGAGACCCAGGGGCGGTTCCCCGACCAGATCGTGCACCTGTGGAGCGTCACCGCAGCGGCTGCTGCGCCGGACGCGAATCCGGTTGCGGCCACGATTCCGGTTGCGGCTCCGGCCGTGATCCCGGCCGCAGCTCCGGCCGCGATTCCGGGCGCGGCACCGGCCGCGATTCCGCAGGATCGGGAAGCGGCGGCGACCGACGCCGAGCGCGCCGCCCTCGACCTCGGCTTCCACAGCCTGCTGGCCATGGCGCAAGCGCTCGGGCAGTGGCCTGCCCACCCGGTGCGGGTCGCCGTGGTCTCGAGCGGCGTCCAGTCGGTGACCGGCGACGAGACCGTTTGGCCGGAAAAGGCGGCGCTCCTCGGGCCGGTGCGGGTGGCGCCGCAGGAGATGCCTCACCTTTCCTGGCGCAGCATCGACGTCGAGCCGCCCACCTCTTCGTTGCCGGCCGGCACGATCGATCGCCTGATGACGGAGCTCGCCGCCGCCGATCCCGGCGTGGATACTGCCCTCCGCGGGACCCGGCGCTGGGTGCAAGACTTCGCGCCGGTGCGGCTGGCGCGGCGGGAAGGGATGCCGGCGCGGCTACGCGAGCGCGGCGTCTATCTCATCACCGGCGGGTTGGGCGGCGTCGGCCTCGAGATCGCGTCCTGGTTGGCGCGGACGGCGCGGGCGCGGCTGATCCTGACCGGCCGCTCGGACTTCCCGCCGCGCGCCGAATGGGAAGGGCTGCTCGCCGCCGCCGACGTTGTCGGGTCCGGACCGGCGCAGATTCCAACGAGTGCGGCGACTGGCGCGCACCGCACCCTGCGCCGGATCCGCAAGCTGCTGGCCATCGAGGCCGCGGGCGGCGAGGTGCGGGTGGTGCGCGCCGACGCCGCCGACCTCGACGCCATGCGCGGCGCGCTCGCCGCGGCGCGGCGCGAGCTGGGCGCTCTGCACGGGGTCATCCATGCGGCCGGGGTGGTGGCCGGCGGCATGGTCGAGTTGAAGACCCGGGAAGCGGCAACCGCGGTCCTGGCCCCCAAGCTCGGCGGCGCGCGGGTGCTGGCACGGCTGCTGGCCGGCGTCGAGCTCGACTTCGTGGTCCTCTGCTCGGCGGCCAACTCGGTCCTCGGCGGCTTCGGCCAGGTCGATCTCTGCGCCGCCAGCGCCGGCCTCGACGCCTTCGCCGCCGCCTGGCCGGGGCCGTCGCCGTGCCTGACGATCGACTGGGACACCTGGCAGGACGTCGGCGCGGCGGTCGAGGTCGAGGTGCCGCCGGACCTCGCGGAGCTGCATCGCGAGGGGCTGCGGCACGGCATGACCGCCGCGGAGGGAGTCGAGGCTTTCGCGCGCCTGCTGCGTGCCGGCCAGCCGCGCCTCCTGGTCTCCACCCGCGACCTCCCGGCGCTGCTGGCGAGGGCCCGCGAGCGCGCCGGCGAGGATCCCCTGGCCGGCCTCGACGAGGCGAGGCCGGCGGTCGCCGCCCAGGCCCGTCCCGCCCTGCGCAACGCCTACGTCGCGCCCACCGGCGAGGTCGAGGGCGCCGTCGCCGCCCTCTGGCAGGAAATGATGGGCCTCGAGCAGGTGGGAGCGCACGACAACTTCTTCCAGCTCGGCGGCCACTCGCTGCTGGCCACCCAGATCGTCTCGCGGCTGCGCGACGCCTTCACGGTCGAGCTGCCGATCGCCGGCTTCTTCGAGGCGCCCACCGTCGCCGGCCTCGCCACCCTGGTCGAGCGCCAGCAGTTCCTGCGCGCGGGTACCGCGCTCACCGCCGCCAGCGGCGCCGGAGCGAACGGCGGCGACGGGACGGGCGGGACGGAGGGCGCCGACCTGGAACAGCTGATGGCCGAGATCGAGAGGCTGTCGCCGGAGGAGGCGGCGGCGCTCCTCGGGCAGGAGCAGAGCTAGTGATCCGGCAGCGCCGCGTTCTTGGCTTCGTGGCAGCTCCTCGACCTGGCTGGACCAGAGCCTGCCGCGGGCGCGCCACCAGGCACGCGGCGCTCTGGGCGGGTGTTCTGCCGCTGCACCGAGGTGACCTCCGATGACCTCTGGGACCGAGGACCCCGCGGCCGCTCTCGCCGATCGCTTCGCGCAGCTCTCGCCGGCCCAGCGCCAGCTGCTGCTGCGTCGCCTGGGCCGCGGCCGGCCGGAGCCGCCGGCGGCCGAGCGCATCCCCGCCCTGCCGCGCGACGGCCGCCTCTTCCCGCTCTCCTTCGCCCAGCAGCGCCTCTGGTTCCTCGACCGGCTGGAGCCGGCCATGCCCTGGTACAACATGCCTCTCTTCCTGAGCCTGCGCGGGCCGCTCGCGCTGGCGGCGCTGCGCCGGGCCTTCGACGAGATCGAGCGGCGCCACGAGGTGCTGCGCACCAGCTTCGAGCTGGCCGACGAGCAGCCCGTCCAGGTGATCGCCGCCGCCCGCGGTCTGGCGCCGCCGCTGGCCGACCTCTCGGGCCTGCCGGCCGCCGCTGCCGCCGCCGAGCACGAGCGCCTGCTCGCCAGGGAGGCGGAGCGCCCCTTCGACCTGGCCCGCGGACCGCTCTGCCGCGCACTGCTGCTGCGCCGCGGCGAGCGGGAGCACGCGCTGCTGCTCGCCCTCCACCACATCGTCTGCGACGGCTGGTCGCTGGGCGTGTTGGTGCGCGAGCTCGGGATGCTCTACGGCGCCTTCGCCGCCGGCCGGCCGTCGCCGCTGCCGCCGCTACCGATCCAGTATGCCGACTTCGCCGTCTGGCAGCGGCAGGCGCTGGCCGGCGAGGCCCTCGCCCGGCACCTGGACTACTGGCGGGAGCAGCTCGCGGACAGCCCGTCGCTGCTCGAGCTGCCTGCCGACCGGCCGCGTCCGGCGGTGCAGAGCCTGCGCGGCCGGACGCTGCCGTTGCCGCTGCCGGACGCGCTGTGGAGCGGCGTCCAGGCGCTCGCCCGCCGCCTCGGGGCGACCCCTTTCGTCATCCTTCTCGCCGCCTGGAAGGTCCTCTTGCGGCGGCTCGCCCGCCAGCTGGACGTGGTCGTCGGCACGCCCGCCGCCAATCGCGGGCGCAGCGAGATCGAGGGCTTGATCGGCTTCTTCGTCAACACCCTGGTGTTGCGCACCAGCCTCGCCGGCGATCCCTCGTTCGAAGAGCTGGTGGCGCGGGTCCAGCGGGTGGTCGCCGGCGGCTACGCGCACCAGGACCTGCCGTTCGAGCGCCTGGTCGACGAGCTGCAGATCGAGCGCCACCTCGGTCACAACCCGCTGTTCCAGGTCATGTTCATCCTGCAGAGCGATCCGTTGCCGGCGGCCGAGATCGCCGGGCTCGCGCTCGCCCCGCTGGAGGTCGAGGGCCGGACTGCCAAGTTCGACCTCATGCTGCAACTGTGGCAGCAGCCGGCGGGCCTGGCCGGCTTCCTCGAATACAACACCGACCTCTTCGACGCCGCCACCGTCCACCGCTTCGGCGAGCACTTCGAGACCCTGCTCGCCGGCGCTCTCGACCTGCCGCGGCTACCGCTGCCGGCCCTGCCCCTGCTGGCGCCCGCGGCGCGCCACCAGGTGGTGGCGGAATGGAATGACACCAACGCCACCGACGCCGGCCTGACGCCGGGGGCGGCCGGCCTGGCGGTCGCACGCGGCCCGGAGCCCCCGCGCGACCTCTTCGCGCTCTTCGCGACGCAGGCCGAGCGCACTCCCGACGCCATCGCCCTGACCTGGGAGGCCGGGTGCTGCACCTACCGCGAGCTCGGGCGCCGCGCCGCCCGACTCGCCCGCCGGCTGCGCCAGCTCGGGATCGGGCCCGACGTGCCGGTGGCGATCTGCCTCCGCCGCTCGCCCGAGATGGCGGTCGCGGTCCTCGGCGTGCTCGCGGCCGGCGGCGCCTATGTCCCGCTCGATCCCGCCTACCCGCGCGAGCGCCTCGCCCGGATGCTGGAGCTCGCCGCGACGCGGGTGCTGCTCAGCCAACCGGACCTGCTGCCTTCGCTGCCGGCGGCGGGGATCACGGTGGTCTTCCCGGCGGCTCACGAGCTTGCCGGCGCGGCGCCGGACGCGGAGGGCGACAAGGAGCTGGAGTTGGTGGCAGCGCGAGCAGCCGGCGACGGGCGCCTGCCGCGGACACTCGAACCGGCTACCGGCGGCGTCCAGCCGGATGACCTGGCCTACGTCATCTTCACCTCGGGCTCGACGGGGGTGCCCAAGGGGGTGGCGCTGCCGCACCGAGCCCTGGTCAGCCTGTTCGCCTGGCAGCTCGGCCAGTCGGCGCTGGCGGCGGGCGCAAAGACGCTGCAATTCGCCTCGCTGAGCTTCGACGTCTCCTGCCAGGAGCTGTTCGCCACCTGGGCGGCGGGCGGCACCCTGGCGCTCATCTCCGAGGCGGTGCGCCTCGACGCCGCGGCGCTGCTCGACGTCCTGGTGCGCGACCAGGTCGAGCGCATCTTCCTGCCGTTCGTCGCCCTGCAGCAGCTGGCCGAGACGGCCGCGGAGCGCGGCCTCCATCCCCACGCCCTGCGCGAGGTGGTCACCGCCGGCGAGCAGCTGCAGATCACCGGCGCGATCGCCGCGTTTTTCAGCCGCCTGCCGCGGGCGCGGCTGTGGAACCAGTACGGCCCGTCCGAGAGCCACGTCGCCACCGCCTTCGCCCTCGCCGGCCCGGCGCGCGGCTGGCCAGCCCTGCCGCTCATCGGCAAGCCGGTCGCCAACGCCCGCATCCATTTGCTCGACGAAACCGCCAGGCCGGTCCCGCCGGGGGTGCCCGGCGAGCTGCACATCGGCGGCGCCTGCCTGGCGCGCGGTTACTTCCGGCGCCCCGAGCTGACCGCCGACCGCTTCGTCCCGGATCCGCTGGGCGGCGCCGGGCAACGGCTCTATCGCACCGGCGATCTCGCCCGCTATCGGCCGGACGGCGACGTCGAGTTCCTCGGCCGCAACGATCAGCAGGTCAAGATCCGCGGTTTCCGCGTCGAGCCGGGAGAGATCGAGGCGGCGCTCGCCACCCATCCCGGGGTGCGCGAGGCGGCGGTGGTCGCCCGCGCCGCGGCAGGCGGACCGCGCCGCCTCGTGGCCTACGTGGTGCCGGCCGAGCCGGCGCCGGCGGTGGCGGAGATCCGCGCCTGGCTGCGCGATCTCCTGCCCGAGCACATGGTGCCCGCGGTGTTCCAGCTCCTGGACTCGCTGCCGCTCACCCCGAGCGGCAAGGTCGACCGCCGGGCGCTGCCGGACCCCGACCCGGCGGCCGCCGGCCCGGAGGCCGTCGCCGTGCCGCCGCGCACTCCGGTCGAAGTGCTCCTCGCCGGCATCTGGCGCGACCTGCTGGGTATCGAGCGGGTCGGGGTGCGCGACAGCTTCTTCGATCTCGGCGGCCACTCGCTGCTGGCGGTGCGCCTGATGGCCCGCATCCGCCGCCAGTGCGGCCGCGACCTGCCCCTGGCGGTGCTCTTCGCCGGCCCCACCATCGAGCGCCTGGCCGCGCTGCTCGACCCCGCGGCGGCCATGGCTCCAACACCGCCGCGGCACCGCGCTCCGCTGGTGGAGCTGGCGCCCGGCGACGACTCCAGGCTGCCGCTGTTCCTCGTCCACCCGGTGGGAGGCGGCGTGCTCTGCTATGCCGCCCTGGCGCGGGCCCTCGGCGCCGCGGATCCCGGGCAGCCGATCTATGGCCTGCAATCTCCGGACTGGGAGGGGGCGGGGGCCGCGACCCTGGAAGCGATGGCGGAGCGCTACGTCGCCGCGGTGCGCGGCCGCCAGCCGCGCGGCCCTTACCGGCTCGGCGGCTGGTCGATGGGCGGCGTGGCCGCCTTCGAGATGGCGCGCCAGCTCGGGCAGGCCGGCGACGAGGTGGAATTGCTCGCCCTCGTCGACTCCTACGCTCCGGGTGAGCCCGGTGGGATCGGCAGCGATCCTCTCGGCGAAGCGGCAGTGCGAGCCCTCTTCGCCCGCGACCTCTCGGGCCTCATGGGGAAGGAGCTGCCGGCGACGGCAAGCGGTCTCGAGCGGCTGGGGCCCGACGTGCCGCTCGCCGAGGCCTTCGCGCAGGCCCAGGCGGCCGGCCTGCTCCCTGCCGAGCTCGACTTCGCCGCCACCCTCGGCATGCTCGCCGTCTTCCGCGCCAACCTGGCCCGCCTGCAAGGCTACGCCGGCGGCCCCTATCCCGGCCGGCTCACCCTCTTGCGCGCCACCGACGCGCCGCCGCCCGCGCCGGGAACACCCCCTCCCGGCCCGGCGCTCGGCTGGGAGGCGCTGGCCGCCGCCGTCGAGGTCGAGCCGATCCCCGGCGACCACTACAGCCTGGTGCGGCCGCCCGCGGTCGAGGCCATCGCCGCACGCCTATTGATCAGATAAGAAGTGTTCGGCGCCGTCTTCCTCCCCGCCTGACATGACATCATGCACGGGCGCTGATCTAGCCTGTAGTTGGTTAGGCCGGGGAGGAAGAATGAAAGCCGCGGTACTGCATGAGCTTGGGAAAGCGCCGCGATGCGAGGAGTTTGCTGAACCGATAGCGGGTAAGGATGAAGCCGTCGTTCGCGTGCGCTCCGCGTCACTCAAAGCCGTCGACAGGCAGCTGGCCGCAGGGTCGCACTATGCCAGCGCCCGGGAATTGCCGGTGGTGTGCGGAACGGACGGAGTTGGGGACCTCGAGGACGGCACGCGGGTATTCTTTGGCGGGCCGAGGCGGCCTTACGGCGCGATGGCGGAGCGCACCGTCGTGCCACGCGCGTTTTGCTTCCCCGCGCCCGCCGGCATCGACGACGACACCGTGGCGGCGCTGCCGAATCCGGGCGTGTCTGCTTGGCTGTCGCTCACGCAACGCGCGAAACTTGCGCCGGGCGAGACCGTGCTCATCCTGGACGCGACGGGTGTCACCGGACAGCTCGCCGTGCAGATCGCGAAGCTGCTCGGGGCCAAGCGCGTGATCGGCGCGGGACGCACGGCGTTGACGATCCTCGGAACCGCGGGGATACCGTCACGCGAGGTCCTGGTCGACGCCATGCAACAGGTGATGGCGCGGGCGGCGCGCCGGGAGCTCCGCATCGAGACCGAGCGAGTTCCGCTGGCGGATATCGAAAGGGTGTGGCAACGCCAGGGACAATCCGGCCGGCGAATCGTGGTGGTCCCATGAGCGACGACGCCGGCTACTCGCTGCGCAGGGCGTTCCGGGCGTCCTCGCGAGTGGCGCGATAGGCGGGCAGACTGTTGGCGGCCAGGGCCACCGCCCCGAGCAGCACCACCGTGCCGCCGAGGATCCGTGGATCGGTGGTGTGGATGCCGAAGAGCACGGCCTCGAGATAGCGGGTGATGGCGAGCACCGCCAGCAGCCCCAGGAGCATGCCGCCAAGCGCCACCAGCATCCCCTTGCGGAGGATCAGCCGCATGACGTCGCCGCGCCGCGCCCCGAGGGCGACGCGGAGGGCGAGCTCCTTGCGGCGCTGGCGCACGGAGTAGGCGGCGACGGCATAGATGCCGACCGCCGCCAGCACCAGGGCGAGGGCACCCAGCAGGGTGAGCAGGGCGGCGCGCATGCGCTGCGCCCACAGCGAGCTGTCGATCAGGCTGGCGAGGGTCGAGACGTCGAGCAGCGGCATCGACCGGTCCAGCTCCTGCACCTGGCGCCGCACCGGTTCGAGCAGGGCGTCCGCCCGGCCCTGGGCATGGACGTAGAGCGTCGCCGCCGCCTGGTAATGCTGCTCGAGCGGGCCATAGATGTAGGGCTGCGGCGCCTCGGTCAGGCTCATGTACTTGCTGTCGCGGACCACCCCGACGATGAGCCGCTCGCCCGGCTGGGCTTCCAGCCGGAAGCGCTGGCCCACCGGGTCGCGGTCGGGCCACAGGCGCCGCGCCAGCTCCTGGTTGACGACCGCCACCTCGGTCGCGCCCTGGCGGTCGGCGAGGCCGAAGTCGCGCCCGCGGAGCAGCCCGAGCCCCATGGTCTTGAAGTACCCGGGGCTGACGTAGCCGATCATGGTGAGGCGCCCCTCGGGGGCCTGCGATTCGCCGGCGAGCAGGACCTTGTCGAGCTCCGGGGCCGTGGTGAGGATGTTCTGGCTGGAGAGCGCCGCCGCGCGCACCCCGGGCAGCGCTCCCACCCGCTCGAGCATGCGGCGGTAGAAGTCACGCCCCTGCGGCTCCTTGTAGCCCTGCGCCCCCACCTGCACCGTCAGCCGCAGGATCTCGCCGGCGCGGAAGCCGGCGTCGATGCCCTGGGCGCGCCGCAGGCTGGCGAGCAGCAGACCGGCGCCGATCAGCGCCACCAGGGCGAGCGCCACCTGCGCTCCGACCAGCAGGTCCCGCAGGCTGAGGCGGCGATGGCGCTCGGCCAGCGGCGTGCCGGTCTTGATGACGTCGTTGAGGTCGGTGCGAGACACCGCGCGCGCCGGGGCGAGGCCGCAGAGCAGCACGGTCACCAGGGCCACGGCGAGGGTGAAGCCGAGCATGCGGAGATTCAGGCCGAGGTCGACGGCGTCGGGGTCGAGCTGCGGCGGGCGCAGCGACCACAGCAGCCGGATCGCCCAGTGAGCGATCAGCAGCCCCAGCGCGGTGCCCGTCAGGGCGAGGGCGGCGCCCTCGGCGAGCAGCTGGCGGACCAGGCGGCCGCGCCCGGCCCCGATCGACAGGCGGACGGCGATCTCCCGGCGCCGGTCGGTGGCGCGCGCGAGCAGCAGGTTGCCGACGTTGGCGCAGGCGATCAGCAGCACCAGGCCCGAGGCGATCATCAGCAGCGTGGCCGAGCGGGAGAAGACCTGGCGCTGGTTGGGATCGATCATGCTCTCGGTCATCGAGAGCAGCGCGATCCCCATGCCGGCGTCGTCCTTGGGGTAGGTGTCGCGCAGCCGGACGGCGATGGCGGCAAGCTCGGCCTGCGCCCGTGCGACGCTCACGCCCGGCCGCAACCGACCCATCGCCAGGAACATCTGCCACTCGCGCTGGTCCATCTCCTTGGCGCGGGGCGAGAGCGCCTTGAACTGCGTCATCGGCAGCCAGAACTCGGCTGGCGACATGAGCTGGGTGCCGCGGAAGCCCGGCGGCCCGACTCCCAGCACCTTGTAGGCCTGGCCGTTCAGCCGCAGGCTGCGGCCGACGATGCGCGGGTCCGAGCCGAAGCGGCGCTGCCAGAGCCCGTAGCCAAGCACCACCACGGTGTCGCCGCCCATGGCGCGGTCCGCTCCCGGGGTGAAGGCCTGGCCGAGGACCGGCCGGACACCCAGCACGTCGAAATAGTTGGTCGAGACGATCTGACCGGTGACCAGCTCCGGCTCGCCCTCGCCGTCGGCGAAGCTCAGGCGGTGGCGCCGGAACGCGAACATGCCGGAGAAGGCGCGATTGCCGTCCCGCAGATCGAGGAAATTGGGGTACGAGAACGGAAAGAACGACAGGTTGGTGGAGCCCTTTTCGTCGGTGCCGTACACGGCCACCAGGCGAGAGGGGCCGGCGACCGGCAGCGGCCGCAGCAGCAGGCCGTCGACCAGCGAGAAGATGGCAGTGTTCGCGCCCACGCCCAGCGCCAGCGACAGCACCGCCCAGACCGAGACCCGGGGATATTTCGCCAGCAGGCGGAAGCCGTAACGGAGGTCTTGCCAGAGATCGGACATGCTCGATCGCGCCGCTGCCGCGCGGCCAAATCCGCGCCGGTCCAAGATATCAGGAGATCCTTCTCAGCGGCCGAGGGCGCGATACCCCCTCGGACCGGTCTAGAGAACGGCGACGGCGGTAGCGTAGTAGGCGGTGCCCCGCTTTTCGAAAGTGAGACGGAGGTGCCAGTCATCCGTGGCCAGGTCCAGGACGCGCCGGTTGCCGCGGGCGCTCACCTTCCACGGGCCGAGCATGCTGCGGACGCCGTCATAGGGGTCCGGCGGCGCGCTCGCCGGCTCGCTCTCCTGGGCGCCGCCCTGCCTCCGGAGCTGCGCCGCTTCCTGTGCGCGATCCTGCCGCAGCTCCCGCACGAAAGATGTCAGCCTGGCGACGACCCTGGCCGCGGCGAGCGCGGAAGCATCCTCCCGGCGGGCCACCCGCGCGAGCAGCTCGTCGGCCGCGCCCAGCAGCGGTTCGTCGTAGGCATGACCCAGGTCGCTCACGCCATCGGGTGTCAACCGCAGCGTCCAGGTACCCTTGGGATCGTCGCAGGAACCGCAGCTGTAAAAGGTTTTCGTCAGCTCCTTGGTGGGAACACGCAGCAGATCGCCATGGCGCTCGAGGCCGCCGACCTCGACGGTCGTCCAGTAGCTCTGGATGAACTCCGGTTTCGCCTGGCTGCCGGTCCATTCCCAGACGCTGACCTGACCTGGCATGTCCAATCCCATGCTGGGATGAGTGACGGCGTCGATCAGGAAGCGCGGGCGCCCCGATCGGGCATCGGGCAGCGGCAGGACGCGAGCGCCCAGCGGGCCGTCGTGCACGCCGGCCACCAGAAAGGCCCACGCGCCAAGGTCGTTGTGCAGCGCGAAGTTCTTCTCCGCCAGGTTGCGGATGCTCCACGCCGCCGCCGAGCGATCGGTCTGGCCGGCAGAGACGACGAAAAAGGTCCCGCCCGAAAAGCCCGCATCGATCGCCACCACCGCGGCGGCGCCGCTGCCGGTCCCGAGGCGCACCGCGGACGGCTCGAACCACTTGCTCTTGTTCGCCAGGCTGGCCAGATCCGCCGCGATCGCCGCACCGTCCGCTGCCGGACGAGCCTGGAGGAACCCGAGCGCCCGGCGTTCGAGCAGCGTCCAGAGCTCGGCCAGCGCTTGCCGGTATTCCGGCAGCTCATATCGATCGACCGGCCCGTCCTGGTAGCTGGCCACCCTTGCATGAGCGGCATCGATCGCGGCCGCCAAGGTGGTCCGGGACGCGGGCGGGTCCATCGGCGCCGACGCGCCCGGCGCCCTCGCCGCCATGGTGGCGAGCGCCGCGACGACGAGCGCAAACCGCTGCCTACGGCTTGGCGAAGCGGCTCGCCGGGAGATCGACATTGACCTCGACCTTGTCGAAGGCGAAGACCACCTCTCCCTCGATGCGGATCGCGCCGCCGCCCATCTCTTCCTTGGAGGTCGTCGTGATGGTCATGGGCACCGTCAAGCCGTCGATCTGCTTGTAGTCGCTATAGGTGGTCACGAATTGCTTGATGTCGCCGTGATTGCCGTGGATCGACTCCTCCCGGATCTCGAGATAGGTCTTGGCGTCCAGGTAGATCGTCGTTTCCTTGCCGTCACGCTCGGTGAGCTTCAGCTTGTAGGCGGGAGTGCCTGAGACGTCGTCCTTGCCCAGGTATTCGACCTGGTTCCCCTTGGCCTCGAAGTCGTACAGCCCGCCCTCGAAGTCGGCACTGTCCTTGATATCCTTCAAGGCGTCGCCGGCCAGCGTGGTCGGCTTCTGTTCACCCTCGGAGCGCAGCCAGGTCCAGCCGACGCTGCCGTCGTAGGCCCTGATGTCGGTCTGACCCTTCTCGGTCGTCTCCAGCCGCACCTTGTGACCAGGAGGCGCGAGCTCCACGAGCAGGGGGCTGCCCTCCGTCCCGCCTGAGGTGAACTTGCCGCTCATGCGGATCGTCTTCAAGGATCTGAGCTTGCCGCCGCCCCTGGCTTGGATGTTCTTGGCCGCCAGCTGGCCGGCGGTCTGTGCTGAAACGGCGATCGCCATCAGGCCGCCCGCCAGCAGACAACTCCCAACCTTGCGCCACATGCTCAACCTCCTCGAGGCAGCAGCGCCGGAACCCGGCGCCCTCCCTATCGATGATGCGGAAGCCACGATGGGCGTGTGACATCGCATCGCGCCGCCGGCCGGCGGGTCACAACCCGTCGACTGGCCAAGGTGGACTGTAGAGGTCGCCGCCCGCGCTAGGCAGTCAGCGGCGAAGGCTCGACTACCCAGACCGCGCTTACGCCAAATCTCAGAAACTCGGTTACCTTGGTACGTACCTTGGCCGGGCGATCGCCTGGCGAGAGAACCTCGGTGTGCGGGGGCGTAGACTCCATGGGCGTGTAGCCGGCCATCGATCCGCTTTCATCATAACTCGATAGACGGAAAACAAGCCGCGGGCCATGCTGGTAACCAGCCACCCGCCTCGTGTCGTGCGCCTCTCTCGCGAGGATAATAGCGGTGTATACTTAGCCTTGAGCAGGAGGAGGACTGACCGGGGACAAGCGAATGGTCCGTTTCGCGGTTGAACTCACAAAAGAGGCCAACGCCGATCTGCTTTATTACCCAGCGCTTGAACAGAAGACGATCATTGCAGAGATGCGGATCCAGCTTTCTCATGAGCCACTCGCCGCAACCAGGAACCGTAAGCCTCTTCGTGGCAATCCAGCTCGCTGGGAGTTGCGGCATGGACGATTCCGAGTATTTTACGAGGTAGACGAAACATCGCGAATCGTGACCGTCACCGCGGTGGGTGACAAGAAACGCGAGCAGCTGTTCATTCGCGGCAACGAGGTGAAGTTGTGAAAAGCGTCAAGATGCATGAGGCCAAGATCGATCTGGAAACGGCCATCAGGCTGGCTCGCGAGGAGCCGCTCCTCCTGGTGACCGATGACGGCCGGGAGTTCCTCCTTTCCGAGGCCGATGATTTCGAGAAAGAGGTTGAGGCCCTCCGCAGCAGTGCGGCCTTCCAGCGTTTTCTAGAGGAACGATCACAATCGGCGGACCGGATATCGCTAGATGAGGTCGAGTCAGCGGTTAAGCGTGAGCTGGCCAAAACCGAGGTTGAACGTCGACCTCAGGACGAGCCTGACAAGCGGCGTAAGCCTTAGAAATTTGGCTTACTATAAACGGTCTGGGACGGCGGCACTGTAGTTTATCGCTGACGGGTTGATAGCCTTCACGCGCTGGCGCGAGTCACCCGCCAGTAAACGGCGTAGCGCTCGTCGTAGAGCGACGAGAGGGGCACCAGGGTGACGTCGCGGCTCTGCCCCACGGTGCGGAATTCGAGCGGCCGGCCGGGCACCGGACGGATCCAGGCCGCGGGGTCGTCGGCGCGGACGCGGAAGGCCGGCGCGGCGACGGGCTCCGCTTGGTACTCGGGGACCGTTCGCGGCGCCGTCGGGCCGGCTCGCAGGACCGCCGGCACCAGCCCCTCGGTCCCCAGGCGGCCGGCCAGCACCAGCGGCCCGTAGAGGATTGCCTGCAACGATTCGTCATCGGGCATCGGCTGCACGTGCAGGCCCAGCGGCAGCGAGAGCTCCACCCGATCGCCATCGCGCCAGGTGCGGTCGAGGACGAAATAGCTGCCGGGGGAGGCGAAGCCTTCGAGCGGGCGGTCGTTGAGCTTGACCGAGCCGCCGCGCATCGCCCAGGCCGGCACCCGCAACCGTATGGCCGCGCGGACCGGCCGCACCGCGCGGACCGCGAGCCGCACCGTCTCCTCTGCCGGGAAGCGCGTGTCCAGGGTCAGGCGGATCCCTTCCTCCGTCCAATCCAGCTCCGACGCGATGTACTGGTTCACGAACAGGCCGCCGTCGTCGTGGAAATAAATGCTCTCGCCAGCCCTTGCGAAGGACTCGCAGCCCGAGCCGGTGCAGCACCAGAAGTCGGCGAGCGGCGTGCCGAACAACTTCCAGTAGCCCGACGCCAGCGGCACGTAGTACAGCTTCGAACCGTCCGCGGGATGCTGGGTGCCGAGGACGCCGTTCCAAAGCGCCCGCTCCATGTAGTCGGCGCAGGCTGGATCGGCCGTCCAGCCGAACACGTGGCGGCTCAGCTTGAGCAGGTTGTAGGTGACGCAGCACTCCTGGGTATAGCCACTCAGCTCGGCGGACAGCACGCCGGGGGCGGCGCCCCAGACCTCCCCGTTGCTGCTGCCGCCGGTGCAGTAGGCGCGCCGGGACGTCACCTGCCGCCAGAAGTACTCGGCAATTTGACGGTAGCGCGGCTCGCCGGTCAGCTCGTAGCGCCGCGCGGCGCCGATGACCTTGGGGATCGTCGTGTTGGCGTGCAGTCCCTGGAGCTCGTCGCGCCCGGCCGCCAGCGGCGCGAAGATCCGCTCGTGATCGAAGCGTTGGGCGAGCTCGCGGTGCCCCGGGTCGCCGGTCACCGCCGACAGGTTGTAGAGCACCTCGTTCATGCCGCCGTACTCGCGCTCGAGCACCCGGCCCATGGCCGCGTCGCCCAGCGGCCGGACCCAGCGCCCGGTCCAGGCCGCCATCCCCACCACGACCTCCAGCGCCTGTCGGTTGCCGGCGCAGGTCGCCATGTCGAGCAACCCGGCCATGAGCTTGTGCAGGGTGTAGAACGGCGCCCAAACCTGCTTGCCGTCGCGCAGGCGATCGAAGAGCTCCTCGGGGAAAGCGCTCAGGTAGCCGCTGCCCAGGGCCTGCTGGCACTTGGCCAGCTCGGCCACCATGAGATCGCCCCGCGCCTTGACGGCGGCGTCACCGCTGCCGGCAAACAGCAGGGCGCAAGCGGACAGGTAGTGGCCGGTGAAGTGCCCGCGCAGCTCGTTGACCGGGCTCTCCCAACCGCCCAGCGGCGCCGCCGAGGAAGGCATGCCCGCGGTCACCCGGAACATGTGCAGCAGCCGATCCGGGTCGAGCCCCATCAGGAATCGGCGGTTGACCGCCGCGGCCTCGCAGAAAGGCCCGGGCCGCAGGCGCACCCGCGACAGGGGAAATGGCCGCGCCATGGCGCGCGAGCCATCCGCGGCAACCTCGGCCAGGGCGCCGGCCGAGGAGTATGTCCATGCCGGCAGCGAGGCGGCGGCCGCGGCCCCGGCCACCGTGACGAAGAGCTCCCGCCGCGTGTGGTAGCGAATCATCAGCACAGCATAGACCACGGGCCAGGCCCGTCGAAGCCTCCGGTCTGTGCTAGCCTTGCCAGCCAGAAGACAGCCCGGGGCACGGCATCTAAATCGCTGAAACGATAGCTGGTTAGAGCGGCGATAACTGGCGGCGGCGAGCGGCCACAACCACCCCCAAGGAGTGAACGAATGAAGCGAATGGCGGTGTTGCTCTGGCTTGCGGTGATGGTGGCGGTGGTGACTGAGACGGCCGCGGCGGACGGCGCCGTCGAACCGCAGCAGCCGACACCTCGCACCGGCGTGGGCGACGTCAAGAGACCGGAGGCGCCGGCGCCGGAGCAGGAGGGCGAGGGAAAAGGCAAGGGCCCGTTCGACGGCTTGAAGTTCCGTTTCATCGGGCCGCCAGGCAACCGCGTCGCGGCGGTCGTCGGCGTGCCGGGCGATCCGAACGTCTACTACGCGGGCGCGGCGTCGGGAGGGGTCTGGAAGTCGATCGACGGCGGCACCGAGTGGAAGCCGGTCTTCGACAAGATGCCCGCCCAATCGATCGGCGCCATCGCGATCGCCCC
Source organism: Thermoanaerobaculia bacterium (assembly GCA_035308185.1). Classification (GTDB taxonomy): domain Bacteria; phylum Acidobacteriota; class Thermoanaerobaculia; order Multivoradales; family UBA5704; genus JASLEW01. Next base: position 23,496 of record DATGHG010000289.1, read on the forward strand.
GTCGGACCACGCGATCGTCTGGGTCGGCACGGGCGAGACGTTCATCCGCAGCAACGTCTCGATCGGCGACGGCGTGTACCGATCCACCGATGGCGGCAAGAGCTGGCAGCACATGGGCCTCGACAAGACCGGACGCATCGGGCGCGTGATCGTCGATCCCCGCGACCCCAACGTCGTGTACGTCGCGGCTCTCGGCACCTGCTACGGGCCGCAGCCGGAGCGCGGCGTCTTCCGCACCAGGGACGGCGGCAAGACCTGGGAGAAGGTGCTCTTCGTCGACGAGAACACGGGAGCTTCCGACCTGACGATGGATCCCGCCGATTCGCGCACGCTCTTCGCCGGCACCTGGCAGATCGACATCAAGACCTGGGGCAGGAAGAGCGGCGGCCCCGGCAGCGGCGTCTGGGTGACGCACGACGGCGGCACCCGGTGGAAGCGATTGACCAAGGACGACGGCCTGCCCGAATCGCCGCTCGGGAAGATCGCCGTCGCGGTGGCGCCCAGCGACTCGCAGCGCGTCTACGCCCTGATCGAGACGGGCGACAAGGGATCGCTGTGGCGCTCCGACAACGGCGGCACGAAGTGGAAGCTGGTGAGCCACAGCCGGCTGCTGAACGAGCGGCCGCACTATTACACGCGCATGCTCGTCATGCCCGACAACGCGAACGAGGTCTACTTTCCGTCGAACTCGATGAGCGTGACCTACGACGGCGGCGAGACGACCGACCAGGTGGAATGGGCCGGCGACAATCACGACATGTGGGCCGACCCGATGAATCCGAGCCGCTTGATGATCGGCTCCGACATCGGCGTCTCCATCTCGACCACGCGGGGCAAGAAATGGGCGTGGGAACGCCTGCCGATCGCCCAGATGTACCACGTCGCGACCGACACGCGGATTCCGTACGGCGTGCACGGACAGATGCAGGATGGCGGATCGATGCGGGGCCCGAGCCGTAACCCGGGCGCTGACACGATCCCGCCGGCGCTTTGGACGACGACGGCAGGATGCGAGACCGGTTGGGCCACGCCCGACCCGGCCGACCCCAACATAGTCTGGGGCGGCTGCTACGCGGGAGTCGTCGAGCGCTACGACGAGCGCACCCGCATGGCGCGCTCGGTGTCGGTCTGGCCGGAGCGGACGATGGGAGCCAACGCCGGGCAGGTCAAGTACCGGATGAACTGGACGTTCCCGATCGCCATCTCGCCGCACGACCACGACACCGTCTACGTCGGCAGCCAATACGTGGTCCAGACCACCGACGGCGGCGAGCACTGGACGGCGATCAGCCCCGACCTGACGTTGCACGATCCGTCGATGATGGGGGATTCGGGCGGCCTCACGATCGACAACCTCTCGGTCGAGTACGCGGGTGTCGTCTACTCGATCGCGGAATCGCCGCTCGCCAAGGGGGAGATCTGGGCCGGCACCAACGACGGCCTGGTCCAGGTGACGCGCGACGGCGGCGCTCACTGGGCCAACGTGACGCCCGGGAAGGCGCTGCTGCCATCAAAGGGCACCGTCGACTCCGTCGAGCCGTCTCCGCATGAGCGCGGGACCTGTTACGTCGCGGTCGACCTGCACCAGGTCGACAACCGCTACCCCTTCATTTTCAAGACGACCGACTACGGCAAGACCTGGAAGTCGATCTCGTCGGACATCCCCAAGAGCCCGTTTTCCTACGTCCACGTCGTACGCGAGGACCCGTTCCGCAGGGGCATGCTCTACGCCGGCACCGAAAATGGCCTGTACGTCTCGTTCGACGACGGCGCGCACTGGCGTCCGCTACAGTCGAAGCTGCCGCACGCGCCGGTCTATTGGTTGACCGTCGAGCCGCGATTCCACGATCTCGTGGTCGCGACGTACGGGCGGGGCTTCTTCATCCTGGACGACGTCACGCCGCTCGAGACCTGGAGCGAAGCGCTCCATGACTCGCCGGAGCAGCTCTTTGCGCCCGTTCCCGCCTATCGGTTCCGGGCCTTATCGCAACCGGCCTACGCGCCGACCGGAACCGCGGAAGGCAAGAACGGGCCGGACGGCGCGCTGCTGACCTATTGGCTGAGGAAAGCGGTGCCCAAGCCGAAGGAAAAGGCCGCCGACGACGACGCGGCGAAAGAGCAACCGCCGCTCGTCCAGATCAGGATCTACGACGCGGCCGGCGCCAAGGTCCGCTCGTTGCGCGGGACGAACGAGACCGGCATGAACCGCGTCGTCTGGGACCTGCGCTACGACCCGATCCCGGAGGTGCGCCTGCGCGCCACGCCGAGGGGCAATCCGCACGTATGGGCGGAGAAGCGCTTCGCCGGGAAGGACCGCCGTCCGGTGCTCTACTACGGGATCGAAGACGCGACCCGCGGGCCGCTCGTCCCTCCCGGTACCTACACGGTGAAGCTCAGGATCGGGGAGCGGGAGCTCACCACGTCGGTCGAGGTCCGCAAGGACCCGGGCTCGGCCGGGACGCCGGCGGACGTCGAGGCCGCGTCGAAGCTGTCGCTGGCGATCTACCGTGATGCGGAAGCTGCTGCCGGGATGATCGGCGAGCTCGAATGGACGCGCTTGCAGCTCGAGCAGCTCGAGCGGCGCCTGGTCGCCGCCAAGGCGGAGGATTCTCTGGCCGATGCCGTCGCGGGCCTGCGCAAGAGTGCCGAGGAGATCGAGGCGGTCCTCCTCCAGCCGACGATCGCGGAGGAGGACCAGAAATCGTTCCGCGGACCGCTCGGCATCTTCCTCAAGCTCGTCTGGTTGAACGCGGAGGCAGCGACCGGCGCCGCCGACGTGTCAGGTAACGCCGACCTCAGGCCCACGCAGCCCGAGCGCGACGTCTTCGAGCTGCTCGACGGCCAGCTCGGCGACGCGCGCCGCCGGTTCCAGTCCCTGTACGCCGAGAGCGTCCCTGCCTTCAACCGCGCGATGACCGCCAAGGGGCTGGCCGGGATCGCCCCGGTCAAGGAGGTCCCGCCGGAGTTTCCCAAGGAGAAGGAGAAGAAGCCGGACGAGGACGACGACTGAGGCGCGAGGAGTGCAGGCGGAGGGGTGATGAAGCGGACAGTCGCACGATCGGCGGTCGCAGGGTGCTTGCTGACTAACCCTTCCGGCCGGGTGTGGTGTCAACCGTGTAGAGGCGGTCGCATCAGGGCCGATTCAACACAATGGCTGCAGGGCGTGGCCATCTATCTCGGGAGAAGAGGATGCTCACCAACCGTATGTTGCGGCTCGTCGCGGTCTGCTGGCTCGTTCCCACAGGTGGCTTTGCCCAGGACGCCGGGCCATCAGCCCCGGCCAGTGAAGCCCACCTCATCCGGCTCGGGAACGACTATTACTCCGTGGTCAGCAACCATGCCAGTTCGGCGATGTCAGCTTACGCCATTGTGATCACGATGTACGGCAGCGGTGAGCACATCCGGCACTACTATGACGCACGGATGCAGAGGCAGCCTCCGATCCAACCGGGCGCCACGCTCCAGGAACGGCACTCAGGCATCGTGCTCGGCGCGAGCCTGCTGGCGGCAGTGTTCGTCGATGGCACGACGTTGGGCAACGCCAAGGAGGTTTCCAGCCTCATGGAGCGCAGGCGGGCCAAGCTGACGGCGCTGACCACGATGGCGTCCGTACTCTGCGAGGTATCGAGCAAGGGAACCGACATGCAAGCCCTCGTCAGCGCAGTGGAGGCCCGCGGTCGGGCATCGCAAAATGGCGTCAATGGCATGACCAGAGCCATCCAGAGGAGAGAGTACGACACCATCCTCGAAAAGTTGAAGCGCCCGGGAGTTGATGCATCGGATGCTTTGGCCGACGCTCTGAAGCTGGTGCATGCGGAAGGTGCGCCCTTGTTGAAGGACCCCATCAAGGACGTGGACCACAAGCTCTACCTCCAGGAAACAGCGGACCGGCTGGGCTGTGGAGACACTGCTGCGGCAGCACTCGGCACGTCCCAGGTTGCAGGTGGTCCGCGGCGTTCTTTGAAACCATACTCGGCTCACCCCATCATCGCTTTACGCGAGGGTTACTACGTTCGCACGGGTCTCGATACCGATCACTGGCCCGAGAAACGCGAACGGGTGCTGCATGTTGCGATCGACGGTGAGGAGATCATCGTGGTTGAGCTCGCTCGGGATTCGCAGGGTGGTGCCGGTGAGGACGCTCGGCCGGTTTTT
>DATGHG010000290.1:0-5613 GCA_035308185.1 Thermoanaerobaculia bacterium
GCGGTGGCATCCGGCGGTGAGCCGGTCCGCCGCGCCAGCGGACGTGGCGACCTTCAAGCTCTACGTCAGCCTGGCGCCGGCGGCGTTGCCGGAGGGTTTCGGCAGGGTGCTCGCGGGCCTGGCGGCGGTCGGGCCGCCGGCCTTCAAGGTGGGAGCTACCGCCGGCGGCCTGCTGCGTCCGGACAAGATCGTCGCCTACTTCGTCAGCTTCGAGCGTCTGGCCGAGGCGGCGAGCGCGCTCGCCGAGGGTCTCGCCGGCGCCGCCGCTCACGGCGTGCCCTTCACCTCGGAGATCGCCGGCGGCGGCCTGCTGTCGTGGGGCGTCGATCCGCCGCTGGGCGCGGGCCTCGGGCCGGCCTGGGGCGATGGCCGCACCAGCTGGCGCCTGTGGCTGACGGACCGGTTGGCGCGGGCGTTGATCGCCGGGGTCGCCAGCGCCGCCGGCGCCGCCGGCAGGGCGGCGGCAGAGACCATGGAGCCCTGGCGGTTCGCGGTCGAGCGGCTGCGGCTCGAGGGCATCGACACGGATTCCTGGACTCCCGGCGGCGGCCTTTGGCGAGCCCCGGCGGCGGCGTCGAGCCGGCGATGACGGCGCTGAGCGGGCCGCTGCTGCTGCCGGCCGACGTGCTCCTGGTGCCGGTGAGCGAGTTGCCGGAAGCGGCGCAGCGGCAGCTGAGCTGGCAGCAGGGCGACGTCGCCATCACCCGGCCACGGCTGCGCACGCCCTCGCGCCTGCTCGATGCCGCGGCCGCGGAGCTGCTCCGCCAGTTCGCCGCGCCCGCGACGGTGGTGGAGGCGGTGATCCGGCACAGCCGGGCGTGCGGCGCCGATCCCGAGGCCACCCTCGAAGGCGCCTATCCGCTGCTGGCGCGCCTGGTGCGCGAGGGCTTCCTGGTCTCGGCCGAGGACGCCGGCGCCGGGCGCATCGAGGCCTCGTGGGCCGAGGGCGAGCGCCTCGCGGGCTGCCGCGTGCTGAGCCGCGTGCAGATCCTCGAGGACAGCGAGGTCTACCAGGTGCGCGCCGGTGGGGCGCCGGTCGAGGCGGCGCTCAAGATCGAGCGCCTCGGCGGCAGCGGTATCGCCGCGAGGCTCGAGCGCGAGGCCGCCATCCTCGCCCACCTGGCCGGTGGCGAGCGGCGGGGGAGTGCCCGGGGTTTGGCGGCCGGCGCCCCGGCAGGCCTGGCACCGGTCGCGCCACGGCTGCTCGGCGCCGGCTCGTGGGGCGGCCGGCGCTATCTGCTGCTCGAATGGTGCTCCGGGGTGGACGCCCTGGCCGCGGCCGCGGAGGCGCGCGAGCGCGGCGGCGATCAGGGAAGGGCCGAGGTCCTGGCGCTCTGCCGGGCCATCGCCAAGGCCTACGGGCGGCTGCACCGGCGGGGAGCGCTGCATTGCGACGTCCACCCCCGCAACGTCCTGGTCGCCGCCGGTGGGGGCGTGCGGCTGATCGACTTCGGGCTCGCCTGCTGGCGCGGCGCGCCGGCCGGCCTGGCGCCGCCCGGCCGCGGCGGCGTCGCCTTCTACTTCGAGCCCGAGTACGCGGCCGCGGCCCTGGCGGGCGAGGCGCCGCCGGCCGCCTCGGCGGCGGGCGAGCAGTACGCGGTGGCGGCCCTCCTGTACCTGCTGGCGGCCGGGGCGCACTATCTCGACTTCTCCCTGGAGCGCGAGGCGATGCTGCGCCAGATCGCCGGCGGAGCGCCGCTGCCGTTCGCCGCCCGCGGCGCCGCCGCCTGGCCGGAGCTGGAGGCGGTGCTCGGCCGCGCTCTCGCCAAGCCTCCGGGAGACCGGTTCCCGTCGCTCGACGCGCTGGCGGCCGCCCTCGCGGACGTGGCGGACGCGGGAGCTGCCGCCGAGCGCGCATGGCCGGCCTTGCCGGCAGGCGTTGCACCAGCCGTAGCGTGGGAGAGGACCGAGCAGGGAGCGCCGCCAGTGCCTTTCTCGCCCGCGCCGCCGGCGTCACGGCCGGCCTCGGGGGAGCAGCAAGTGCTGGGCCCACCCGTTGCCGTAGTTGGATCGCCCATGCCGGCGAGCGTGCCGTCGCTGACCGCCGCGCTGCGGCGGAGGAACCCCGCCGACGAGCTGCTGGCCGCCACGCTGGAACTGCTGCGGCCGGGCGGACCGGCCTGGGTGAGCGGCCTGCCGGAGCCGCCCTTCGCCTCGGTGCAGCTCGGCGCCGCCGGCATCGCGCTCGGCCTCTATCGCATCGCCCTGGCGCGCGAGGACGCCGAGCTCCTGTCGCAGGCCGACCTGTGGTCGGCGCGGGCCTCGGCGCTGGCCAGAGCGGCAGCGCCGGCGGCATCGGGCGCCGGCGGCGCCGCCGCTCCCGCCGCCTTCTACAACCCGCGGCTCGACATCATGCCGGCAACGGTCGGCAGCGCCTCCCTCTTTCATGGCGCTCCCGGCGTGCACTGCACCGCGGCGCTGATCGCCAATGCCCGCGACGACCGCGCCGGCGCGGCCCAGGCCGTCGCTGCCTTCGTCGCCGCGGCGCGCCGGCCATGCCCCAACCCGGACCTCACCCTCGGCCGTTCGGGTCTCCTCCTGGGCTGCGCCCTCTTGCTCGACGCGCTGGGCGGCGAAGCGGAGGCGGCCTCGCCGGCGGACGCCTCGCCGGCGCCCTTGGAGCCGCCGGCGGCCGGGCTGCGGGCGCTCGGCGAGGAGCTGCTCGCGGGCATCTGGCAGGGGATCGAGCACCTGCCGCCGCTCGGCGAGTGCTCGGAGCTGCCGAACCTCGGCATCGCGCACGGCTGGGCGGGCTATCTCTACGCCACCCTTCGCTGGTGCCAGGCCGCTGGGCGGTCCGTTCCCGCCGCCGTCGCCGCGCGCCTGGCGCAGCTGGCGGCGGCGGCCGAGAGCTGGGGCCGTGGCGTGCGCTGGCGCTGGCACGGACAGCCTCTGGCCGAGAGCCACGACCGCGCCGCCCCCGCTGCCACCCGCTGGATGGCTGGCTGGTGCAACGGCAGCGCCGGCATGGTGCACCTTTGGACTCTGGTCTCGCGGCTGCCGGACCTTGCCGGCGCGCTGGACGCCGGTGAGATGGGCGCCGGTGAGATGGGCGTCGGCGAGATGGGCGCCGGCGAGATGGATGGCGGTGCGACGGGCGCCGCAGCGGCGCCGCCGGGCGGCTCGGCAGGCGGCGGCCGCTGGCGGCAGCTCGCGGTCGCCGCCGGCTGGCATGCCTGGGAGACCGGCGATCAGGTCGAGAACCTCTGCTGCGGGCTCGCCGGCAGCGCCTACGCCCTGCTCGACCTCTACCGGCACGGCGCCGGCGACGAGTGGCTGGACCGCGCGCGGCGGCTCGCCGATCGCGCCGCGCTGGCCGCCGGCCGCGGGGCGTCCGCCCCGGCGGCGGCGGCGCCCGATGCGGTGGCCGCCGGCGGCACGAGCGGCAGCGCCGTGGTGGGCGCCACGGAGCCTCTCACCGATGCGGCCTTCCCCCTCAGCCTCTATCGCGGCCGGCTCGGCATCGCCGTCCTGGCCGCCGACCTCGAGCGCCCCGAGGCCGCCGCCATGCCGCTGTTCGGCGACGAGGGTTGGGGGGCGCGCTGACCCTGGCGCCGAGGGCCTGGCCGGCCGACCTCGAGGCCGGCAGCAACGCCTGTTGCTTGCGGTGAATACAGCAATTGCGCAATAGTTCAGTGTGCTAACATCGCCGGGTGGAAGGGATCGACCGCTCACCTCGCTCACCGCGCCTGGCCGCCGCGCCGGGGACGCCCCGGGCTCGTTGATCTTGCGCCTGCACACCTCGGAAGCCTTGCTGCTGGACGTCCGCGACCTGCAAGAGCGCGATCGCATCGTCGTCTTCCTCACCCGCGAGCGCGGCAAGAAGAGCGGCGTGGCGAAGGGCGCGCGCATCCGGCACAGCCGCTTCGCCGGCCAGCTGCAACCGCTGGCCAAGGCGCAGATCACCTGGTTCGAGAAGGAAGGACGCGATCTGGTGCGGATCTCGGCGGTCGATCTGCTGCGGCCGGTTCATCGCTTGCAAGCCGATCTGGAGGGAATCCTGCTCGGCAGCTACCTGGTCGACCACATGCTCGAGTTCGCACAGGAGGACGAGAGCTCCGACCTGCTCTACCGCCTGCTCGACTCGACGCTCGAAGCGCTGCTCGAGGGCGCCGACCAGGACGTGGCGGCGCGCTACTTCGAGTGCTGGATGCTGCGCCTGGGCGGCATCTTCCCGGCGCCGGATGCCTGCCCGCGCTGCGGCGCGGCGCTCGCCGGCCGGGCGGTGCTGCCGGCCCAGGGCGAGACGCTGCTGTGCCCCGCCTGCGCCGGTTCCGGCCTCGAAGGAGCGCCGCGCGGACAGGGGCTGATGGTCGGCGCCCCGACGCTCGACTTCCTGCGCCGCATCGGCCGCTGCACCCTGCCGCAGATGGCCGGGACCGGTCCGTCGGGAGCGGAGAGGGCGCCGCTGCCGGCGCCGGCGGTGCTGCGCCAGGTCGAGGAGCTCTGCGCCCGGGTGCGGCGGCAGTTCCTGCAGCGCGAGCTGCGCAGCTACGAAGTCATCCAGCGCACCCGCGCGGCGCTCTGACGCGCTGCGCCGACACGAAACGGATCTCGCGAGCATGCAGACTCTTCAGGACCTGATCCTGCGCCTGTCGGAATTCTGGGCGGGCCACGGGTGCGTGTTGCAGCAGCCCCTCGACCTCGAGGTGGGCGCCGGCACCATGCATCCCGACACCTTCTTGCGGGTGCTCGGCCCCGAGCCCTGGCGGGTGGCCTACGTCCAGCCCTCGCGCCGCCCCGCCGACGGCCGTTACGGCGACAACCCCTTCCGGCTCGGCAAGCACCTGCAGTTCCAGGTGATCCTCAAGCCGGCGCCGGAGGACGTGCAGCGCCTCTACGTCCAGAGCCTGGCGGCGATCGGCCTCGACCTGGCGGTGCACGACCTGCGCTTCGAGGAGGACAACTGGGAGGCGCCGACGCTGGGCGCCTGGGGCGTCGGCTGGCAGGTGATGCTCGACGGCATGGAGATCACCCAGTTCACCTACTTCCAGCAGGCCGGCGGCCTCGAGCTGCGGCCGATCAGCGCCGAGCTGACCTACGGCATCGAGCGCCTGACCATGTTCCTCGGCCTGTCGCGCAGCATCTACGAGGTCGCCTGGGTCGAGGGCCTGAGCTACGGCCAGGTGCGGCGCCAGGAGGAGGTCGAGCTTTCCCGGTACTACTTCGAGGTCGCCGACGTCGCCTTCGCCCAGCAGCTGTTCGACGGTATGGAGCGCGAGGCGCTGCGCTGCCTCGACGCCGGCCTGGTGCTGCCCGCCTACGAGTGTGCTCTCAAGTGCTCGCATCAGTTCAACGTCCTGGACGCCCGCGCCGCCGTCTCGGTCACCGAGCGAGTCGGCCTGATGAAGCGGGTGCGCGACCTGGCCGTGGCCTGCGCCAAGGCCTACGTCGAGAGCCGCGAGCGCCTCGGCTTCCCGCTCTGCGCCGGGCCGGCCCCGGCCGCCGCTCCGTCGCCTGCCGGCGCCTCCGCTCCGGAGGTGCCGCATGGCGCGCGGTGAGTACCTGCTCGAGGTGCGCTGCGAGGAGATCCCGGCGCGCATGCTGGCGGCCGGCGTGCGGGAGCTCGCCACCCGGGTCTTCGAGGAGCTGATGGCGCGTGGCCTCGGCCCG
>DATGHG010000291.1:0-6606 GCA_035308185.1 Thermoanaerobaculia bacterium
CCGAAGATGCGCTCGACGGTGGCGGCGACCAGCGGCGTGCGGGTCTGCCCGCCCACCAGCAGCACCTCGTCGATCTGATCCGGCCGCAGGTTGGCCTGCCGCAGCGCATCCAGACAGGGGCCTTCGGTGCGCGCCACCAAGTCTTGCACCAGCGCCTCGAAGCGGTCCTTGGTCAGGGTGCGCGCCAGGTGGCGGGGACCCGACATGTCGGCGGAGATGAAGGGCAGGTTGATGACCGCGTCGTCGGCGCTCGACAGCTCGCACTTGGCGCGCTCGGCCGCCTCCTTCAAGCGCTGCAACGCCATGCGGTCGCCGCGCAGCTCGATGCCGGTCTCGGTGCGGAAGTCCTCGATCAGCCAATCCATGATGCGCTGATCGAAATCCTCGCCGCCCAGGAAGGTGTCGCCGGCGGTGGCGCGGACCTCGAAGATGCCCTGCGACAGCTCCAGGATCGAGACGTCGAAGGTGCCGCCCCCCAGGTCGTAGACCGCGATGATCCGGTTGTCCTCGCGGCGGTCCAGGCCGTAGGCGAGGGCGGCGGCGGTCGGCTCGTTGAGGATGCGCAGGACGTCGAGGCCGGCGATCTTGCCGGCGTCCTTGGTCGCCTGGCGCTGCGAGTCGTCGAAGTAGGCCGGGACGGTGATCACCGCCTCGGTGATCTCCTCCTGCATGCCCTCCTCGACGAATTCCTTGATCTCGCGCAGGATCAGCGCCGAGATCTCCTCCGGGCTGTACTGCCGGTCGCGGATCTCGATCTTGACGTCGCCGTTCGGCGCCCGCACCACCAGGTAGGAGAGCACCTCCCGCGCCTTGGTCACCTCGGAGTCGCCGTACTTGCGCCCGATCAAGCGCTTGACCGCGAACACCGTGTTCTGGGGATTGGTGATCGCCTGCCGCTTGGCGATCGGGCCGACCAGCCGGTCCCCTTCCTCGGCAAAGGCGACGATCGAGGCGGTGGTGCGGCTGCCCTCGCGGTTGGTCAGCACGCGGGGCTCGGTGCCCTCCACGATCGAGACGCAGCTGTTGGTGGTCCCGAGGTCGATACCGAGGATCTTGGTCAAAGGGCTGGCCTCGGGAGGCTACTGGCCGGAGTCATTCGGGGTCGGCGAAGCCGGCGGGGCCTGCGGCGTCGGCGGGTCGGCCGGCCCGGACGCCTGCCGGGACGGCGGCGCCGCGGGCTCCGGCGGCACCGCCACCTTGACCATCGCCGGCCGCAGCAGGCGGTCGTGCAGGAGGTAGCCGCGCACCAGGGTCTCGGTCACCGTCGGGACGGTGACCCGATCGCTCTCGGTGCGCGCCACCGCCTCGTGCAAGGTGGGGTTGAACACCTCGCCGTCCGCCACGACCTCGCGCGCGCCGAAGCGGCGCAACAGCTCCTGCATCTGGCGCTGGATCATCTCGACGCCGCGCTTCAGGTCGTCGGCCGAGCCGCCCGCCTGCAAGGCGCGGTCGAGGTTGTCGGCCACCGGCAGGAACTCGCGCAGCGGCTCGAGCAGGGCATAGCGCCGGAACTCCTGCCGCTCGCGCTCGGCGCGCTTGCGGAAGTTGTCGAAATCGGCCAGGGTCCGCAGCGAGCGATCGCGCAGGTCGGCGATCTCCCGGCGTAGCGCCTCCACCTCCGGCTCGGCGGCGGCGGCGGTGCCCGGCGACGGCGGAGCGGTATTCTCCGGGGTTTCCGGGGTCCCCGGGGCTCCTGGGGTTCCCGGGGTTCCCGGGGCTTGCCGTGTCCCGGGGGTTCCCGGGGTCGCGGTAGCCGGCGGTGCAGGATCGGTAGCCTCCACCGCCTCCACGGCCGAGAGGGCGTCGCGCATCGCCGCCTCGATATCGTCGGTCGGCTCGTCGAGGATGATCTCCGGGAAGTCCGGCGCCGCGGGCGGCGCGGCGGCGGTCGCGGATCCTGGCTGGCCCGGTCCCTTGATGTGCTCAGGCATCTCCCTGTCTCCTGCCGCGCGCGGCCTGCGGCGGCGTTCCCGCAAACGCATCGGACAGCGCCCGTGACAGCGCGTGACCGAGATAATGCACCAGCGGGATGATCTTGTGGTACTCCATCCGCGACGGGCCGAAGATCCCCAGCGTCCCGAGCGGTTGTTCGCCGACGCGGTAGGAGGAGGCCACCAGGCTGAAATCGAGCTCCGAGGTCAGAGCGCTGTCGGCGCCGATCAGCACCCGCACGCCGCCGCCCTGGATGCAATCGTTGAGCATCCTCACCAGGCGGGCTTTGTCGGTGAACGCTTCGAACATGCGGCGCACCCGCTGAATGTCGGCCAGCTCGGGGCGGGCCAGCAGCGCCGAGGCGCCGTCCACCAGCACCTCCGGCTGCGAGTCCCTGACCAGGCCCTCCCGCGCCAGCTCGATGGTGCGGGCGAGCAGGCTATCGACCTGCAGGCGCTCTTCGGTCATCTGTCGCAGCAGGCGGTCGCGGATCTCGCGCAGGGTCTGGCCGGCGTAGCTTTCGGTAAGGTAGTTGGAGATCCGCGTCAGCTCGTGGCGCGGGATCTCCTCTTCGGTTTCGATCACCCGGCTGTCGACGAAGCCGGCTTGGGAGACCACCACGCACAGCACCTTGCGCTCTGCCACCGGCACGAACTCGACGGTCTTCAGCACGGTGTCGCCGATCGCCGGCGCGACCACGATGCTGACCTGTTGCGACAGCTCCGACAGCAGGTGCGAAGCGATGCCGATGAGCTGGTCGGCGTCTGCCTGAGTGCTTGCCAGGTTGTCCTCGATGTAGCGGCGCTCGCGCGCCGGCAGCTTGCGGGCCTGCATCATCGACTCGATGAACATGTGGTAGGCCGCCGGCGTCGGTACCCGTCCGGCCGAGGTATGCGGTTGCACCAGGTAGCCCCATTCCTCGAGATCGGCCATCACGTTGCGGATGGTCGCCGCCGAGAGTCCCAGACGCCCCTGCTTGGCCACCGAGCGCGAGCTCACCGGCTCGGCGTTGAGGATGTAGGTGGCGATGACGTCTCTGAGGATCTCTCGATCGCGAGGCGAAAGCCTGTCCGCTTCCCGCGTCTCCATGTCTCGAGCGCCTCCGAGGATTGGCACTCTCCGCGTGAGAGTGCTAAGGCATGCTACCCGCAAAGGCCCTGGAAGTCAAGCTGCCGGAGCCGTCCAAACTATTGATGGAGAGCACTTTGGCGGCCGAGGGCAGCCGCGGCCAGCCCTCCCGCCGCGCACCCGCGTCGGGCTCTGTGCACTTACTCCACCAACGCGTTCGCCGTGACGACGGCCGCCGCCATTGCGAGCTTGTGATCCTTGTCCCAAGGCGGCCCGATGGCTCTCCGCAGCTGGCGGAAGTGAGCGTCGAAGCTCTCGACACGCAACGCCTGGTGCGCCGCACCCAAGACGCTTTTCGGGTCGTACCAGTGGACGGGCCAACTCCGCGCCTCGGCCGCGGAGGCCAGGGCCTTTCGGTACATCACCCAGTCGGCAACGTTCTGCGCATGGTAGTCCTTGATGCGCTCGGCAATCGTGGGTGGAAGCCGCGGACACTTGCGAAGGGCGACACCCAGGATACGCGGCACCGCCATCGTGACGGCTTCCAAGGCAAGCACCGCGTGCCCTTCCGCCGACACGCGCACGCGCTCTACCAATTCCACGGCCTCGTCGACCGGGAGCCTTTGGCCTTCGCTGTGGTGCGGAAGCTTGGGCAGGCCCTCGCTCACGAGCTCCACCCGGCGGCGGTCGAGGAGCGTCCCATCACGCGCCACCGTCACCAGCACCGCCCAGCCGCCATGATCTGATACTCCAATGACGCCACCGTTGTTCGACATGATGTTCCCTCAAGCCTGACTTCGTGCTCATCCGTTATACACCTCGGGTCCTGTGCCGGCACCGCGCCCATCGCCACGGCTCCCCTCAGGTCGTAGAGCAGGCGGCCGAGGCATTGTTCGACTTGGCGAGCCTGTCGGACTAGTGTAGCGAGCGTGCCCATCTCCACGGCTCCTCTCGCCGGGCTGCGTTTCTCGCTGGTGGGGCCCGGACGGGTCGGCACCAGCCTCGCGGCGTGGGCGGTGGCGGCGGGGGCCGAGCTGGTCTCGACCGCCGGACGCGCCGGAGCGCCGGACCTCGCCAGCAAAGGCCAGGACCTGCTGTTGATCGCCGTTCCGGACGGCGCGCTGGCCGCCGTCGCGCAGCAGCTCGCCCGCCGGCCCCAGGCGTCGGTCGCGCTGCACACCTCGGGCAGCCGCGACGCTACCGTGCTGGCGCCCTTGCGGGCGGCCGGCGCCGCGGTCGGCGCGCTCCATCCTTTGAAGGCGTTCCCCGCCGTCTTGGCCAATCCCGAGCAAGCGCACGGGGTGTTCTTCGCCCTCGACGGCGAGGCCGCCGCACTGCGGCTCGGCCACCGGCTGGCGGCGGCCTGGGGCGGCGTGGCGGCAGAGGTGCCGCCGGCCGCACGGCCGCTCTATCACTTCGCTGCCACCCTCGCCGCCGGCGGCGTCGCCACGCTCCTGGCCGCCGCGGCGGAGCTGGCGGCCGGCGCCGGGCTGCCGCCGGCGGTCGGGCGCGGCTATCTCGAGCTCGCCCGCGGCACGGTGGCGGCGGCCATCGCAGCGGGCGGCGGCGCCGCGGTCCTCACCGGACCGGTGGCGCGCGGCGATCTCGCCACCTGCGAGCGCCACATCGAGGCGCTTCGGGCCAGCTCCCCGGAGCGGCTGCCGCTGGCCATCGCCCTCGCCCGCGAGACGCTGCGCCACGCCGCCGGAGAGGCGGCGAGCCCGGAGCACCGCGCGCTGCTGGCCTGGCTCGACGAGCTCCCCGAAAGCCATGTGCACTAGCCCGGCCGCCCGCTGGCGGGAACCGCGGTGCGCCCAGAAACCGACCCGGACGGGTCCACCCACTGGGCCGCGGGCGGTCCTTGCGAGATTGATTCGCCTGGGGTCGGATGCTATGCTGCGAAGCCCGTCTTAGGCTAAATCCGCCTTGGGCTAAAGCTGTTATGGTTTTCTTTAACTACAGCACGATGCAGATGGCGGCCAAAGTGGTGTACTACGGCCCCGGTCTGTGCGGCAAGACCACCAACCTCCACTATATCTACGGCCATACCACCCACGACTCCCGCGGCGAGATGGTGTCGCTGGAAACCGAAACCGACCGCACCCTGTTTTTCGACCTGCTGCCGTTGGACGTCGGTTCCATTGCCGGATTCAACACACGGATTCAGCTTTACACGGTCCCCGGCCAGGTTTTCTACAACACCACCCGCAAGTTGGTGCTCAAAGGCGTCGACGGCGTGGTCTTCGTCATCGACTCGCAGCGCGCCATGATGCAGGCCAATCTCGACTCGTTTCGCAACCTGGAGGAGAACCTGGCGGAGATGGGCCTGTCGGTCGAGACCCTGCCGCTGGTGCTGCAATACAACAAGCGCGACCTCAACGACATCTACTCGGTCGAAGAGCTGAACCGCGCCGTCAACCGGCAAGGCTGGCCTTGGTACGAGGCTTCCGCCGTCGCCGGCCAGGGAGTCTTCGAAACCCTGAAGGGGATCTCGAAGCACACCCTGCTGGCGCTGAAGAAGCGCCTCGGACGCAGCGGCGCGGACGCTCCGGCGCGCCTGTCGGCGGCGTCCCATGCCGGCGCGCCGGCATCCTCCTCCGGGGCGGCCGCCGGCGCCGCCGGCGCCCAAGGAAACGCCGGCGTTGCCGGCGGTCCCGGATCCCAGGCGGCGCGGCCCGCGCCGATCGGAGCACCGCCCGCGCCGATCGGAGCATCGCCTGGGCCGGCCCGGCCGTACCCGTCGACCACCACCGCGGCAGGCCCGACCGCCGAGGCGAGCGCCGCGCCAGGAGGCGAGGCAGGCTCGGCACCTCTGGCTCCGGCCGGCGCCGTCGCCGCTGGCGCCGCCGTCGCCGCCGTCGCAGCCACCGTCGCAGCGCCCGATTTGCCCGCCGCTCCGTCCCGCGACGCCGCGGCGGCCGCCTTCCCGGGAAGGGAGTTGCCCCAGGCACCGCCGGCGCAACGGATGGCTGCCGGTCCGGCGGCGACGGCGCAACCGGCACCGGCCTCCAGGCCCGGCCAGACTTCCCCAGCGGCAACGAGCGCACCGCCGCCGCCACCGAGCCCGGGGGCCGCAACCCCTTCCTCCTCTACCCTCGCTGCCTCCTCCGCCCTGGCCGCCGCCCCTGCCCTGGCCGCGGCGGGCACTGCCGCACCGGCGGCGCCGGCGCCCGCGCGCTCCCCTGCCAAGATCTCCACCGGCAAGAGCCGCTCGGTCGACGTGCTGGGCGAGCTCGAGAAGCTGCGGCGCGAGGCCATGCAGCCGGCCTCCGCAGCCGGCTCGGGCCAGCCGTGGACCGCCGCGCGGGCGGGCGGCGCGCCCACCGCTCCCACCGCCCACCCGGCCACGGCCAAGGCCGCCGCCGGCAACGGCCGCGCCGAGCTCTCCCGCAACATCGAGATGACGCTCAAGCGCTCCGAGCTGGCGCGCGCCCGCCGATTCCTGCTGAGCTTCCAGGTCGAGGACGATCAGCATCGGGTGGTCGACGCGGTCCGCGACCTGCAGGTCGAGATCAAGGATTCGGCCGATCTCGACAAGCTCCTGCTGCGTATCAACATCGCCCTGCACGCCAAGGAGTGACGCCGCCGGGCTGCGAGCTGCCGCCG
>DATGHG010000292.1:0-5492 GCA_035308185.1 Thermoanaerobaculia bacterium
TTTCCCTGTGTTTTCTATCACTTACAGGCAAAGACCCCCAAAAAACTATCTTTTTTCTGCCTCGCGCCCCACACCGGCCGATCCGATCTCCCACCGAATCTAGCCTATTTTCGAAGCGGCGCCTCACGCCCGAGCCGGCCCCTGCTGCAAGGCTGTTCGCCCCACGCGCTCGGGTCATTCCGCCCATTTCCGATGCTTCAATCGGCAAACCAGAACGCACCACGGCGCAACTCCTTCTTCCGTTTCTCTCGGTTCGCTTTTCTTGGGGGTTCGTGCCGGCTGGACGTGCGCGCGAATCCTGACTTCCAAGCCTGCGGGACTTCAAACCCTCAGACTCCCAAGCCTCCTCGCAAGTTCCGGGAAACAGACCTAGAGTAGCAGCTCGAAACTCGTTTGTCAAGCAAAATCTGCGCCGCTGCCATGCTATCCTAATGAGGATGATCCCCCCGGATGAGACCCGCGCGGACTCGGCGCTCGAGCGCTTCCGCGCCCTGCTCGAGGTCTCCGAGGCCATCGCCGCGCACCGCGGCTTGCCGGGGCTTTTTCACGATCTGGCCCAGCGGCTGCCGCGCGTCGTGTCCTTCGACTTCCTGGTGCTGGTGCTCTACGAGGCGGAACGCAACGTGATGCGGCTGCACATCCTGGAAAGCCGCCTGCCCACCACCATCCCGGCCGGCACCGAGCTCCCGGTGGAGGAATCGGTCGGCGGCGTGGTGTGGCAGACGCAGTCGCCGCTGGTGATCTCGAACGCCGAGGAGGACGAGCGCTTTCCGCGCATCATGCCGCTGCTGCGCGCCCACGACGTGAAGTCGCTCTGCATGCTGCCTCTCACCACGGCGCTGCGGCGGCTTGGGGCGATGGGCTTCGGCAGCACGCGGGCCGAGGCCTTCGGACAATCCGACGTCGAATTTCTGATCCGCGTGGCGCGGCAGGTGGCCGTGGCGGTGGACAACGCGCTCAATTACCAGGACGCCCAATCCTACGAGCAACAGCTTGGCCGCGATCGCGACCGCCTGCGCCTGCTGCTGGAAATCAACAACACGCTGGTCGCCAACCTCGACCTGCGCGAGCTTTTCGCCGCCATCTCCACCAGCCTGCGGCGCGTCATGCACCACGACTACACCAGTCTGACGCTGCTCGAGGCCGAGGCGTCCCAGTTGCGCCTCCACGCCCTCGACTTTCCCCTCGGCAAGGGTCTGGTGCAGGAAGAGATGGTGACGCCGCTCGAAGGATCGGTACCGGCGCGGGCCATCCAGTCGGGGCAGGCGGTGCTGCTCAACAAGGCCGCCGAGTGCGATCAGGCGCGGCAGTCGGAGCTGGCGCGGCGGCATCTGGAGGAGGGTTTGCAGTCCGTCTGCTTCATCCCGCTGATCAATCGCGACCGGGTGCTGGGAACGCTGAACGTGGGCAGCCTGCGCGAGGGCGCCTTCACCGCCGCCGACGTCGAGCTGCTCGTCCAGGTCTCGAATCAGATCGCCATCGCGGTGGGCAACGCCCTGGCTTTCGGCCAAATCGCCGAGCTCAAGGCCAAGCTCGCCGAGGAGAAGCTGTATCTGGAAGACGAGATCCGCACCGAGCACGATTTTGAGGAGATCGTGGGCGAAAGCGAGCCGCTGCGGCGGGTGCTCAAGAAGGTCGAAACCGTCGCCCCGACCGATTCCACCATCCTCATTCAGGGCGAAACCGGGACGGGCAAGGAAGTGATCGCGCGCGCCGTCCACCAACTGAGCCCGCGGCGCGACGCCACCTTCGTCAAGATCAACTGCGCGGCCATCCCGTCCGGGCTGCTCGAAAGCGAGCTGTTCGGCCACGAAAAGGGCGCCTTCACGGGGGCCATCGCGCAGAGGATCGGCCGCTTCGAGCTCGCCCACGGGGGAACGCTGTTTCTGGACGAGATCGGCGACATTCCGCTCGAGCTCCAGCCCAAGCTCCTCCGTGTGCTGCAGGAGAAGGAGTTCGAACGGCTGGGGAGCGCGCGGACGCAGCGCGTCGACGTGCGCCTGATCGCCGCCACCAACCAGGATCTGGCGCAGCGGGTCGCCGAGCGCGAGTTCCGCAGCGACCTCTACTACCGCGTCAATGTCTTTCCCATCGTCGTTCCCCCCCTGCGCGACCGGCGCGGCGACATCCCCTTGCTGGTCCGCTACTTCACCCAGAAGCATGCCCGGCGCATGAACAAGCGGATCGAGACCATTCCGAGCGAAATCATGGAGGCGCTGCAGCAGTGGCACTGGCCGGGAAACATCCGGGAGCTCGAAAACATCGTCGAGCGCGCTGTTATTCTGTCGCCCGGGCCGACTCTACGCGTGCCGCTGGCGGCGCTCACCGCGGCGGCCGAGAGCGCGCCACCGGCGGTCGCAACCCTGGAAGCCGCGGAGCGCGAGCACATCCTGCGCGCCCTGCGGGAGACGAACGGCGTGGTGGGTGGACCGCGCGGCGCCGCTTCGCTGCTCGGCATGAAGCGCACCACGCTGCAATCACGCATGGCGAAGCTGGGAATCAGCGACTGGACGAAACCGGCCGGGCTGCGAGTCGGACCCCTAGACCGCGAGAGTCCAGCCGGTCCGCCCTCGTCACGAGAACCTGCCTAGTTTTGGGGCTGATCCTGCGCCCGCGCCACAGTGCCCGAATAGCGGCATAACGCCGATATATCGGCAGCAGCCGCTCCACTCCCTCTGCCAGACACAGGTTGCGTTTTCATATAACAATCTTACTTTCAGCTAGATGCTGACCATCCAACCGGTCGATTGGTTTGGCAGCAGTGCTGCGTAAGGTTTAGCCGTCCACTCGCCAGGAGGCCCCGGATGTTAAGGATTACGACTCAACACAAGCCCGAGGAGTTCAGGTTTCGACTGGAAGGCAAGGTGTCCGGCCCGTGGGTCGACGAGCTGGAGCGGAGCTGGTACGCGGTAACGCAGGCGGTGCGAGGCGGACACGTCCTGGTGGATCTATCGGAAGTGACCTTCATCGACGCGGAGGGCAAGAAGCTCCTGGCCTGGATGCACGAGCAAGGGGCCGAGTTCTTGTGTGCGGGCTGCATGACGCGCGGAATCGTGGACGAGATCAAGCGAGAGCGGGCCGAGCGCGAGGCGGGTTTCGGGTCCGGGGGTACTGTATGAGTCGAACCCGTCGAGCAATCCGGCTGGGGCGCGTGGCGGGCGCCTGGGTGCTGAGCCTGGTATTCATCGCTGGCCTGTTCGCCGCTGGGGCCGGAGCGCAGGAGCAGACCGTGAGGTCCGAATACGGCTCGAGCGCGACGCCCATGACTTCGCCGGCGTCGGCGACGCTGGGCAATCAAAGTCCGTACTTCGGGAGCGTGGCTCCGGGCAAGGCCACCTCGGGCGTGCTGCGCCTTTCTATCGACGAGGCGCTGGCGCGCGGGCTGAAGTACAACCTGGCGCTGCTGCTGGACGAGCAGTCGACGCAAGCGGCGCGTGGGCAGCGCTGGAAGTCGCTGAGCGACCTGTTGCCCAACGTCACGACGCGCACCAGCGAGACGTCTGAGCAGATCAACCTGGCGGTGTTCGGCTTCAGTCCGGCGGCGCTGGCGGCGTTTCACGTTCCGAGCGTGGTGGGTCCGTTCAGCGTCTTTGACACGCGCGCTTTCCTGACCCAGCGGCTCGACCTTAAAGCGATCGAGGACCTGAGAGCCAGCCGGGACAACATCGCCGCCGCCGAGTATTCCTATAAGGACGCGCGCGATCTGGTGGTGCTGGTGGCGGGGAACGCCTACCTGCTGGTGAACGCGGCCGAGGCGCGGGTGGAGACGGCCGAGGCGCAGGTGAAGACCTCGCAGTCCCTGGCGCAGAAGGCCGCGGACCGGCGCCAGGCGGGCCTGGCGCCGGCCATCGACGATCTGCGCGCCCAAGTGGAGCTGCAGGCGCGCCAGCAGCAGTTGCTGGCGGCCCGCAACGACCTGGCCAAGCGCCGCCTCGATCTGGCGCGGGCGATCGGCTTGCCGCCAGGCCAGGAGTTCGAGCTGGCCGACCGGATCGGCTTCCAGCCGCTCGAGCCGAGCGCCGTCGAAGGCGCTCTCGAGCGCGCCTACCAGTCGCGATCCGACTACCAGAGCGCCCTGGCCCGCGTCCGCGCCGCGCAGCGCGGCGTCAAGGCGGCCCGCGCCGAGCGCCTGCCCTCGCTCGGCTTCGACGCCGATTACGGCGACATCGGCCTGACGCCCGGCGCTTCGCACGGAACGTTCACCGTGGCGGGGACGGTGACCATTCCGGTGTTCCAGGGCGGCAAAGTGCGCGGCGACGTCATGGTGGCGGAGGCGGCGCTGAAACAGCGGCAGTCGGAGCTGGAAGATCTGAAGGGCCGCATTGATTATCAGGTGCGCACATCGCTGCTCGACTTGAAAACCGCCGCCGATCAGGTGGCGGTGGCCAAGAGCTCAGTCGAGCTGGCCGGGCAGACGCTCGAGCAGGCGCAGGACCGCTTCCAGGCCGGCGTCACCGACAACATCGAGGTGGTCGAAGCGCAGGAGGCGGTCGCCAGCGCCAACGAGTCCTACATCTCGAGCGTCTACGCCCACAACATCGCCAAAGCGACCTTGGCGCGGGCGGAAGGAATCGCGGAGCAGGCGGTAAGCCAATTCTTGAAGAGCAGGTGAATCATGGCGCAGAGAGTGGAGCTTGAAGCCGAGCGGGAAGCGGAACCGGGAACGCCGGGGGTCGCGCTGGCGGACCGGCAAGGGGTGAGCCCGTCCTTGCACCGGAGTTCTCGCGCCAAGTGGCTGGTCCTGTTCCTGGTGGTGGCGGTCGCGGCCGTGACGATTGGGCTGTGGCGGCATTACTCCGGCTGGGAATCGACCGACGACGCGCAGATTGAGGGTCACATCGTCCCCATCAGCGCGCGGGTCAGCGGCCAGGTGACGTCGGTCGAGGTCCACGAGAACCAGCGGGTGGAGGCGGGCGCGGTCCTGGTGAAGCTCGACCCCAAGGACTATCAAGTAGCGGTCGACCGCGCCCAGGCGGAGTACGCCGACGCCGTGGCCAGCGCCGCGGCGGCCCGGGCGAGCGTGCCGATCACTTCCGTCAGCACTTCAAGCCAGGTCACCACTTCGGAAGCGGGAGTCGAGACGGCGCAAGCCTCGATTGCCGCCGCGGAAAAGCAGCTACAGGCGGCCCAAGCCCGGGTCGAGGAGGCTCGAGCCAACGACGCCAAGGCCCAGGCCGACCTCAAGCGGTACAAGCAACTGGTGAGCAAACAGGAGGTCTCCGACCAGCAGTACGACCAGGCCGTGGCGGCCGCCAAGAGCAGCGCGGCGACCGTGTCCGCGGCCGAGGCCACCGCCGCCGCCGCGGCCCAGCAAGTGAGCGAGGCGCGCGGCCGCCAGGCGCAAGCCGAGGCCGAGCTCCAGTCGGCGCACACCGGGCCGCAGCAGGTCGCCGTGGAAAGCGCGCGCGCCGCGGCGGCGGCGGCGGCGGCCGAGAAGGCCAAGGCCGCCCTCGAGCAGGCGCAGCTGAACCTCAAATACACCACCATTACCG
>DATGHG010000293.1:0-12093 GCA_035308185.1 Thermoanaerobaculia bacterium
AGGATGCCGGCTGGACGCCGACCGACGAGGCGGCGCTCGAGCGCACCGGGGTGCAGATCGGCTCCGGCATCGGCGGCCTGATCGCCGCCAACCTGCTGGCGCGGGATGGCGCGCGGGTGCTGCTGGTGGAGCAGCACTACATGACGGGCGGCTACTGCAGCACCTTCCGCCGCGCCGGCTACACTTTCGACGCGGCGACCCATTTCTACCCGCTGCTGGGCAATCCCGAGACGCTGACCGGCCGCGTGCTGGCCGAGCTCGGCGTCGAGACCGGCTGGGTGAAGATGGATCCGGTCGACACCTTCCATTTCCCGGACGGCTCGAGCTTTGCCGTGCCTGCCGACTTCGCCGCCTATCTCGGCAAGCTCCACGCCGAGTTCCCGCACCAGTCGGCGGCGCTCGACGCCTTCTTCGCCGAGGTGCGCGAGACCTACCTGCTCGGGCTGCTCGAGTACTTCCGCGGCCGCGAGACGGCGCGGCTGGCGCCGTATCGCGAGCTCACCGTGCGGCAGGCGCTCGACCGCCGCTTCACCGATCGCAAGCTCAAGCTGCTGCTTACCGCCGACTGCCCGCACTGGGGCTCGCCGCCGGGCCGCACCTCGTTCGTCTTCGACTCCATGCTGCGGCTGTCGTATTTCCTCGGCAACTACTACCCGCGAGGAGGCTCGCAGGCCTTTGCGGACGAGCTGGCGCGCTGCTTCGAGGAGCGCGGCGGGCACCTGCTGATGAGCACGGCGGCGCGGCGGATCCTGGTGGAAGGCGGCGACGGCGCCGCCGGCACCGCCGGCACGGCGTGCGGCGTCGCCATCGAGACCCTGCGCGGGCCGGTGCGCTTCGCGGGCACGGTGCGCTGCGGCGCGGTGGTTTCCAACGCCGACCTGCTGGGCACTCTCGAGCAGCTGGTCGGCGCCGAGCGCCTGCCGCCGGACTGTCTGCGGCGACTGCGCCGGCTGCGCCCGAGCTTTCCCTGCTGGCTGACCCACATCGGGCTCCACGGGGTGCCGGCGGAAGTGCTCGAAAGGGCGCAGGGCTACTACTGGGACAGCTGGGAGATGGACCGTGTCGGGCGGGACGCCCTGCGCTTCAAGCTCTTCGTGCCCACTCTCTACGAGCCGGCGATGGCGCCGGCGGGAGGGCAGGTGCTCATCGTCCAGAAGGTGCAGGAGATGGATTACGCGGCGGTGACCGACTGGGCGGAGCACAAGCGGCAGGTGGAGAGCTTCGTCTTCGGCCACCTGGCGCGGATGCTCCCCGGCATCGAGCGGCGGATCGTGGTCGCGACCAGCGCCTCGGCGCAGACCTCCTGCCGCTTCACCCTGAACCACCATGGCGCCATGCTGGGTTGGGAGATGTCGCCGGACCAGCTGGGCGCCGGGCGGCCCGATCTGGCGAGCCCGATCCGCAACCTGTTCTTCGCCGGGCACTGGGCGCGACCCGGGGGCGGCATCACGCCGGTGATCGTGTCGGCGCAGCGCGCGGCGCAGGCGGTCGCCGCCGCGCTCGCCGAGGACCGCGGCTCCGGCGAGAGCCGCGCACCCCGCGAAGCGATCTCGGCGCCGGCGTCGCTGTCGCCGCCCATCCCGCCAATCCCGCCAATCCCGCCAATCCCGCCAACCTCGCCGATGGCGCTAGGATCGCCGGTAGCGCCCTCATCGCAGGCACCGGCGACGACCCGGACGCCGGGGGCGCCGAAACGCGAGCCGCCCCTGCCGCTGCTGCCGGCGGCGGAGCGGTTGCGGGCGAGGACGCGCGACGATGCGCCGGCGCCGCTGTCGGCCGCCAGGACGCGATAACGCAGGCTCCAGGAGGCTGGCATACCATGGCTCCGAATCCGCGCTGGCTCCTCGTCGGGCCTGACGATGAAGTGAACCGGCGGCTGCTGGCCCGGCTCGGCCTGGCCGCGCCGGCAGGGCACGGTTTCGTGCGCGCCGGCCGCGCCGTCGGCGCGGTCGCCGGCGGGGGGAGCGAACCGGACGACCCCGCCGCCGTTTACGCCGCGGCATTCGCCGCCGGCGTCCCTGGCGCCCCTGGCGCCGCCGGCGCCGGCGCCTGGGATGCCGTCATCTACCGGCCGCCTCGGCGCGGCCAGCCCGGGGACGCCGCGGGCCTGCCCGACCTGGCCGATGCCGCGGCTTTCTTCGACGCCTTCGCCGCCTTCCTGAAAGCGCCGGGCGGTAGCCACGGCAACGGCGGCGGCACCGCCGGCGGACCCATCCCGCGGCTGGTGCTGGTGTCGAGCGCCGCGGTGGTCAGCCCGAGCCATGACCACCAGGGCTACACGGCCGAGTCCGAGCGCCCCTCGGGCCGCCATCCGATCGCCCGCGCCTGGCTGGAGCTCGAGGCGCTGGCGGCGGCGCGGCTCCGCACCCTGGAGCCGTCGCCGGAGGCGATCGTGCTGCGCCCGGCGGCGGTGGCCGCCCGCGACGGCGAGGACGAGCTCTGCCGCGTGCTGCGCGGGAGCGCCGCGATGGTGCCCGCCGGCTTCGACCCGACCATCCAGCTGCTGAGCCCCGACGACCTGGCCGCGGCCATCGAGTGCGCGCTGCGGCAGGGCGCCGGCAAGCCGGGGATCTACCAGGTGGCGCCTGCCGGCGCCCTGCCGGTGCGGGTGGCGCTCCGCCTGGCCGGCGTGCGGCGGCTGCCTCTCGGAGTCGGCGGGCGGCTCGACTACCTGCGCCACGGCTCGACCGTGTCGGGCGGCAAGATCGAGCGCGAGCTGGGCTTCACGCCGCGCGCCACCAGCGCCGCGGCGATCGCCGCCGAGCTGGCGCCGCGCGGTGGCGGCAGCGCCGCGCCGGTCGGCGCGAGCGATGGCGGCGCCGCGCCGGCCGGCGCCGGCAAGGTCCCCGAGTTCGATCCCTACGGCATGGACTTGGGCTACATCGCGGCCTACGGGCGCACCCTCTTCCGCTTCCTCCACGACGCCTACTGGCGGATCGAGCACCAGGGCCTCGAGCACGTGCCGCGCCAGGGGCGGGCGGTGCTGACCGGCATCCATCGCGGCTTCATGCCCTGGGACGGGGTGATGGCGCTGCACCTCATCGCCCGCGAGCTCGGGCGCCACCCGCGCTTCCTGATCCACCCCTGCCTGGTCAAGTTCCCCTTCCTCGCCAACTACATGACCAAGCTCGGCGGCATCGTCGCCTGCCAGGAGAACGCCGACTGGGTGCTCGGCAACGACGAGCTGCTGGGCATGTTCCCGGAGGGGATCCACGGCGCCTTCACCATGTACCGGGACGCCTACCGGTTGGGCAAGTTCGGGCGCGACGAGTACGTGAAGATGGCGCTGCGCCAGCGCGCCCCGATCGTCCCCTTCGTGACCGTCGGCAGCGCCGAGATCTATCCCATCATCTTCCGCGTCGATTCGAAGCTGGTGCGGCGGGTGGCCGAGTGGCCGTTCCTGCCGATCGCCCCCAACTTCCCGCTGCCCGGCCTGCCGCTGCCCTCGAAGTGGCATACGCGTTTCCTCGAGCCGCTGCCGGTCGATCGCCTCTACCCCCCTGAGGCGGCGGAAGACCCCGAGGTGGTGCGGGCGATCAGCCGCGACGTGCGGGCGCGCATGGCGGCGGCGATCCAGGAAATGCTGGCGCGACGAAAATCGATCTTCGCCGGCTCGATCTTCGCCGCCGGCGCCGAGGCGGTCGAGCCGCGGTAGTTTCCCGCCCGTTCCCGCACCGCGCGGGGCACTTGGATTCAGCTCCCCGTTAGATCCATTTTAGTCCGCCGTGCCCGCTACGCCGGGCACCGCACGCACTTTACAATCTGGCTAAATAGTGAGCTCGCAGAGCTCCCTGCCATGTCGATCCTCGCCAACACCCGACGCCTGCTGCGAATCCTGAGCCGGTTTCTCGGCTATGGCGCCGCGTCCCTGCTCAGCTCAGGTTTCGCCTTGCGCCTGTCGCCGGCGCTGCGCGATCGCCTGGCGCGGCTCCTGCCGGCGGCGCGGTTGTCGGGGCCGGATCGGCTGCGGCGGCTGTTCGAGGAGCTCGGCGGCACCTTCATCAAATTCGGCCAGATGCTGGCGCTGCAGCCCGACATCCTGCCGTTCGAATATTGCGCGGCGCTGTCGAACCTGCTGGACCGCATGCCGCCGTTCGGCATGCACGACGTCGAGCGGACTTTCGTCGAGGAGCTGGGGCGCCGCTCCGACGAGCTGTTCGCCGACTTCGACGCCACGCCGATCGCCACGGCGTCCATCGGCCAGGTGCACGTCGCCTGGCTGGACGGGCGCAAGCTGGCGGTCAAGGTGCAGCGGCCCAGCGTCAGCACCGATTTCGCCGGCGATATCCGGCTGATGTCGGCGACGGTGCGGCTGATCCGCGCCCTGCGTCTCAAGCCCCTCTACTGGGTGATCGAGCCGATGTCCGAGTTCGTCGGCTGGACGGTGGAGGAGCTGGACTTCCGCACCGAGGCCCGTTACATGGAACGGCTGCGCCAGAACGCCATCGACAACCCGGCGGAGCGGGTGCCCGAGATCTTCTGGCCGATGACCAGCCGCCGCACTCTGGTGATGGAGTTCTTCGAGGGCGCCACGCTGCTCGGCTACCTGCGGTCGCGCGAGCAGGGCGACGCCGTGGCGCTCCACCGCCTGGACCTCGCCGGCTTCGAGCCGCGGCAGTTCGCGCGCAACATCATCGACAACTTCCTGGGCGACGCCTTCCGCCACGGCATGTTCCATGCCGACCTGCATCCGGCGAACCTGATGATCCTGCCCGGCAACGTGGTCGGCTACGTCGACTTCGGGATCACCGGCATCCTGAGTCACTACTCGCGCCGCCACCTCATCCGCATGACCCTCGCCTACACCCAGGCGGACCTCGACGGGATGTGCGAGTCCTTCTTCAAGGTCTCGGTGATGGACGGGTCCTCCGATCCCGATGGCTTCCGCGACCGGCTCAAGCAGATGGCAGACACCTGGTACGACCTGCAGGGGCGAGAGCGGCAGCTGCGCAAGAACTTCACCCTGGTGATGCTCGACATGCTGCGGCTGTCGCGCGCCACCGGCATCTGGCCCGAGCGCGACGTCATCAAATACATCCGCTCTTCCATCGCCATCGACGGCCTGATCACCCGCTTCGCTCCCGGCTTCGACGTCGGCCGCTACCTGGCCACGGTCTGCGACCGGCATCTGCGGCAGGAGGCGTGGCAGCTGCTGCTGTCGCACGAGCGGCTGGTCGAGTGGAGCAGCGCGGCGGGCAGCCTGGCGCACGATGGCGGCGCGCGGACGGCGAGCCTGCTCGAGCGTTTGACCGCTCGCCGGCCGGCTGCCGGCGGCCGCCCGCCCGCCGCCGGCCGGCCGGCAAGCGGCGCCGAGGCGCGGGCTTTCCGGCTCGCCAGCGTGGTCTTTGCGGTCGCCCTGCTGGTGACCGCGACCGGCGAGCGGATGGTGCTCGGCGCCAACCTGTTCACCGCCGAGCTGGTGGTGGGCGGCGCCGCCCTGACCATGTTCCTCGAGACCCTGCGCCGGTGCGTCTTCTGATGCCTGCCGGCGAGTGCCGGCCGCGAAGCAAGGAGGCTTTCTGATGCGTGAGCTGACCAAGTCGATGCTGAGCCTCTCGCTGGCGGTGCCGCTGTTCGGCATGAAGCAGATGCTGGCCATTGGCATGCCGCGGGATCCCAGCCGCCCGTTCGGCCGGGCGGCGGACGGCTTCGACGCCGTCGCCGGCGCCGCCGCGGACCAGATGGACGGCGCCTGGAAGAGCGCTTTCCAGGCCGGCGATCGCATGCAGCGCGGCATGGTCGACATGGTGCTCGGTCTGGTCACCGGCGACGGCCTCGACCTCGACCGCCTGCTGCGCCGGAGCGCGGAGATGATGCAGAGCACGGTCGGCGCGGCGGGCGCGCTCGGTGCGCTGCGCCAGCGCCTGGGCGGCTGCGGCTGCGGTCCGGATGCGGGCCGCGGCGCGGCCCGGCTGACGCCCTTCGACCCACCGGTCGCTCCAGCCCGGCCGGCCGCGCCGGCCGCCGCCGCCGCCGCCGGTGTCGCCCTCAGCCCGCCGGCGGGCTGGACGGTGAGCATTCCCAACGTCTAGGAGGCCGCCGATCGCCATGCTCGAGCTTGCCAAGTCCGGCTTCAACCTCTCCTGGTCGATGCCGCTGTTCGGCGCCCAGCAGCTGGCCTACTGGCTGGTGCCCACCGCGGAGCGCCGGCGCAAGGCGGCGGCCGGCCTCGACGCGATGACCGCGGCGGCGGCCGGCGGCCTGGACCCGGAGCTGCTCGGCAGCCTCTACCACCTGGGCACCTGCGCCGAGGGAGCGCTGGCGCAGATGGGGCCCATGTTGCTCACCCCGGCGCTGCTCGAGCCCGCCACCTGGGCGGAGGTTTCGATCGAGCTGGCTCGACGCTCGGCGGCGGCCACTCGCCAGCTGGCGGCGGGTCACGGTCTGCTGGCGCTCGCCGAGGTGCGCTCGAAGGTCGAGGTCTTCTGCCTGGTGCTCAACGTCGCCAAGCTGATCGACGTGCCGGACCAGCCGCCGTTCCCGCTCTACGAGCTGCTCGCCAGGGCCTACGGGCTGGGCGCCTTCCAGGCGCTATGGGCGGTCGAGGGGCTGGGCCACGAGTACGGCGACAGCTTCTGGAAGCAGGGCATCGTGCCCCACCAGGCCCTCCAGGACCAGCGCACCAGCCGGCTGCCGCCGGAGAGCCTGACCATGCTCAACGCCGGCATCGGCCTGTCGGTGGCCAAGTGGCGCCTCGACCATGCGCCGCACCCGTCGGCGGCGGAGCTGCACGCGCTGGTCGCGGACATCGTGCACCTGTGCCGGGACAACGCCCGGCCGGGATATCTCGGCGCCGCGCTCGAATCGCTCGGCCTGGTGACCAGCAGCTTCCACGGCAACCTGATGGCGGGCGTCGAGCAGGCGTTGCGTCAGGTGGCGCCCGAGGCCCTCGGCTTCTTCTGGCACGGCGCCGGCCGCTCGCAGTTCTTCCAGCCGATCAACTTCCTGCCGGGCTCGGATTTCCTGCAGTTCGAGATGGCGGCGGGCCTGGCCCCGAGCGAGCCGGCGCGCCTGTCCGCGGTGGCCGGCGCGGCCTGGGCCTACACGGTGGTCAACCAGCGCGATCCGCAGATGATGGCGGACCTGCTGATCGATCCGCATGGCGACGAGCTGGCGCGCAACGGCGCCTTCGCCAACGGCGTGGCGTCGTCGATCATGATGCGCTTCGACACCACGCCCCAGGCCGACTTCGTCAGGCCTTTCATCGAGTACCGGCCCGGCGCCGGGAACCGGCGGCTGACCAGGCTCTGGGACCAGCTGGTGCGGATCCCCGCCGAGACCGCGCTCGCCGTCTACTACCCGGTGATCAAGCGGCACGACCGCCTGGGCGACATCTTCGAATATCGGGACCTGGCGGCGTTCGTGGCGCGCCTCGAGGGGCGCGGGACGGCATGAACCGGCGCGAGAGCACGCGGGCGAGGCGCTCGGCGGCGGGCCCGATCGAGGCCGGCGAGCGGTTCGCGGTGGAGAGCTGCCTCGCCAGCTTCGGCCTGCTCGACCGGCCGCGGCCGGCGATCGGCCCGGCGGCGGAGGAGCCTTTCGGCCGCCGCCTGCGCGGTGCGCTCGAAGAGCTCGGGCCGGTCTGGGCGGCCTTCGGCAGGTACCTCGCGTCGCGCATCGACCTGCTCGCCGCCGCCGACTGCCTCGAGCTCGCCGCCATCCCCGAGTGGGTGGCCCCGCTGTCGCTCGCCGCCTTCCGTTGCCGGATCGCCGCCGAGCTGGGCCGGCCGGACGAGGCGGTGTTCGCGGCGATCGAGGCGGAGCCCTGCGAATCGCGCCTGCTGGTCCAGGGCCATCGGGCGCGGCTGGCCGGCGGCCAGCCGGTGGTGGTGCGCCTGGCGCGGTCGGAGTCGCTCGAAGCGGTGGCCACGGAGCTGCCTCGGCTGGCGCTGCTCGCCGGCGCCTGCCGGCGCCAGGGCTGGCGCGACGGGCTGCTCGCCGAGGCGCTCGCGGACTTCCAGCGGGCGCAACGCGACGGCGCCGACCTGGGAGCGACCGCCGAGGCCCTCGGACTGCTGGGGATCGACGCCGAAGGCTTCGGCCTGCTGGCGGCGCCGGCGGTGCGCCCGGAGCTGCTCAGCTCGCGGTTGCTGACGGTGGACGATCCCGGCGGCGCCGACCTCGCGCTCGCGACGGATGCCTGGGACGGCAGCCGCGAGCGCCGCGCGCTGGCGCGGCTGATCTGCGTCGCCTGGCTGCGCCAGGCGCTGGGGGGGCGGGTCTTCCCGGTGGAGCTGGCGGCGGCGGGAGCGCGCGTCCTCGACGGCGGCCGGCTGGTCTGGATGGCCGGCAGCTTCGCCCGCCCGCCGCTCGCCGATCGCGCCAACCTGCGCGGGTTCCTGATCGCCATGGCGGCGCGCGAGCCCGACGACGCCTGCTCCTACCTGCTGCGGGAGATGACCCGCGAGCCGGGCGCCGAGGCCCCCGATGCCGTTGGCGCCGCGGAGGAGCAGCTGCGCCTGCTGCTGCGCCAGGTGGTGCCCTACCGCGACGGCGCCTGGACCGCCGCCGGCACCAGCCTCGCGGAGCACGTCTTCGTCTTCGCCCGCCAGGCCCGCGCCTGCGGCTTCAGGCCGCGGCTGCAACTGGTGGCCTTCTATCGCGGCCTGGCCTCGGTGGCGGTCGCGGCCCGCCGTCTCGCGCCCGAGGACGACGTGTTGCTCGAAGCCCTGCAGGAGGTGCGGGTGCTCGCCGGCTTCTCACAGGTCCGCGAGGCGATGTCGCCGCCCTGGGGGGAGGCGTGGGGACGCTACGCGATGCTGATGTCGGAGCTGCCGCGCAAGCTCGACGAGCTGTTGACGCTGGCGACCGAGGCCGCCGCGACCGGCGCGCCGGGGACCGTGGGGAGCTGGGAGCCCGGCGCCGGGCGCCGCGCCGCGCCGCCGCGGCGGCGGGAGCAAGGCTCGCAGCTGCTGCTCGCCGGCGTGCTGATGGCGCTGGCGGCGCTGGCCCTGTTGCTTCATGACTTCGTGCAGACGGCGGGTGCGGCGGGTGGTCGCCAGCACCTCGCCGCCATGCTCTTTCTCGGGATTGGAGGTGCCCTGCTATGGATGCTGGCCAGAGCGCGATGAGCGCCGGGAATCCTGGTTTCATGCCGCGCCTGCCGCCGCTGCCGGCCAGCGGCGGCGGCGAGATGCTGATGCAGACGCTCGGCCAGCTGTTCTGGCTGCCTTTCACCTGGCTGGGCCGCTGGCTGGAAGCCCTGGCGCCGATGGCGTCGATGGCGGCGATGGCGCCGGCGGGGCCGATGCCGGCGATGCCGAACCTGCCGCCGCTGCCGAACCTGCCGGCGGAGTCCCACCTATCGCAAGTTGCGCCCGCTGCGCCCCGGTGGCCGCAGGACGCCGGCGCCGACCGGATGGCTCAAATGGCTCAGATGGCTCATACGAATCAGAGACCCAAGGAGGAGCGAAAGATGTCCGATTGCGGCTGCTGTGACAACGACCATGGATTGGTCAAGCTGGTCCAGTACACCATCGTCTCGATCAAGCGTTGCGACGAGAGGATCCTGAAGCAGGGAGAGCTGATCGAAGCGGAGGAGATGAGCGACGAGGCGTTCGCCACCTGGGTGGTCGCGATGTACCTGCAGGAGGAGCACGTCCACGTGCCCCACGAGGACAAGAAGTTCCTGCGGGTCTATCACCACGTGTTGCAGTCGTGGCCGCGCCAGGGCAAGGACTGCTGCACGGACCGGGAGGTCGACGTGCTGCGCGGCATCGAGGAGGCGATTCGCAACCTGGGTGCGCACAAGCACGAAGGGCACCACGAGGAGCCGCCACCGCCGCCGGCGAGAGGCCGGCAGTCGGCCGCCGCAGCCGCCGCCTGATCGCGGTGGCGCCGCCGTCCTGCCGCGGCGTCGATCGGGCCTGGTGGATCACAAGCCGCACGAGCCCCGTGCCGTTCGCCGGTGAGCGGCACGGGCAGTGGGTCGGCATGCCATCCAGTCGCCGCCAACGTCTGGGATCGTTCCCGGTCGCATCCGCGGGCAACGCCGGTAGATGGTGGCAATGAATGGAAAGGACGGAAGGATGGGCATCGCCATCGCGGACTGTCTCGCCTCGACCTCCCTGCGGCTGACGCGGGAGGCGGCGAGCGTCATGGGAGAGTTGCTCCCGGGCGCGGCGCAGGCCGAATGGCGGGAGCTCGAGAACAAGCTGCACGCCTTCGAGTGGTTCACCTTCGCCGGCGCGCGCCTCGGCCGCCCCGCCCCGATCGTCGATCAGGTCCGGCGAGCGGCCGCGCTGGCGGATCCCTTCACCGGCCTGTGGGCGACGGAGGGGCTGGGCTACGCCTATGCCTTTGCCGGGGGCGACGGCGCGGCCGGCGAGCCGCCGCGCCGGCTGCTGGCGGCGGACCGCCTCGCCGGCCTGCCGGATGCGGCGCTGGTGCCGATCCGCACCGGCTCGGCGTTGGCGGTGGCGGAGCGGCTGCTGACGCGGCTCGACCGCGGCGCGGGCGGCGATCGGGCGCTGGTTTGGAGCTGGCTGAAGCACTGCCAGGACGACGCCCGCCCCGGCTTCCGCGAGCTCGCCGTCGAGGCGTTGGGGCTGGTGGCCCGCCAGCTCCAGCCCTACCGGCTGGGCGGCCTGGACGAGCTGCTTGCCGCCGCCGATCCGGCGCTGCCGGAGTATTTCTGGCACGGGGTGGGGAGGGGTCTCTACTTCGCGCCCACCCACCTGATGCCGTGGAGCGCCGGCTGGGGCCGTGCTTTCGCCAAGGCCCTCTCCGAGCCGCGGCGGGCCTCGGGGCGGGTGAATGCGGTCGCCGGCCTGGGCTGGGCCTTCACCCTGGTCAACCTGCGGTCGCCGGCGGTCGTCGAGGCGGCCGTCTGGGGCTGCGGCGACAACCCGGAGGTCGCCGCGGGCTTCGCCCACGGCGCGAGCTGCGCGCTGCTGGTCTGGCGCCATTGGGCCGGGGCCGAGGAAGGCCTCCTCGACCGCTTTCTCGACTACTGCCCCGACCATGACGACCGCTGGCGGCGCTGGCATCGATGGCGCCAGTGGATCGTCGATCCCTGCCGCGCGGCGCTCGCCGCTTCCGGCCGCGACCTGCGGCGCCAGAGCGACCTTGCCTCCCTCTTCCGCTTGCAGGAGCCATCATGATCGAGCCCTCGCCGGGTGGCATGGGTCTGCCGGGATTCAGTTGCCTGTTCGACGCCATGTGGGCCGTGCCGCGGTGGCTGGGCCTCGGCGTCGATACCGTGATGAGCCGCATGATGCACGCCCTGGCCGGGGTGCCGGCCGGCCTCGCGGCCGGCGGCCCGCCAAGCGGACCCGCGTCCCTCGCGGCGGCCGTGGCCGGCCCGTCTGTTCCTGCCGCCGCGGTGCCCGTGGCCGGCCCGTCTGCTCCTGCCGCCGGGGCGGCCGCCGGCGCCAGCTGGCCGGCGACGGGGCCGTGGGCGATCCGCCGGCCGCCGGCTGCCGGCAGGGGCGGTGGCGGGGGTGCCGAGGCCCATGGGGATCCGTTGGGGGGGCCGGAAGGCGGCCTGGCCGCCAGCGGCATCAAGCTGGTGGAGTACGCCCTGGTCTCCGTCCGCCGCTGCGCCGAGGGGATCCTGCCCGGCGGCAGCGGCGAGGTGCTGGTCACGGAGCGGATGACCGGCGTCGACTTCGCTGTCTGGATGGTCGCCCGCTACCTGCAATCGCCGGCCTACCGCGCCGGCGCCGAGGGCGACCCGGCCCGGTCTTTGCGGCACGAGGACAAGAAGTACCTGCGAGTCGCCTACCGGGTGCTGACCCGCTGGGCCGAGCCGCCGTCCAGCGGCTGCGGCGACGGTCGCGTTACGGCGCTTGGGAAGATCCAGCGCGCAGTCGGCGATCTCGCCACGCCGTCCGCCGGCGCGGCCCCGCCTCGTCAGGTGTCCTTGCCAACGCGGTCTGCCGCCCCACCGCCGGTGGCGGCCACGCGTCCACCATCGCCTGCCGCTGCCGGCGAACCGACTGCGACACCGGCCGGTAAAGCCGCCGGCGCCAGCGCCGCCGGCGCCGCCGCCGATGTCGCCGACATCGCGGTCCTGCGGGCGCTGCACCGGCTGGGCGGCTCCGCCGCGACCGGCGACGTCGTCCGCCGTACCAACCTGCCCCGGAGCCGAGT
>DATGHG010000294.1:0-2928 GCA_035308185.1 Thermoanaerobaculia bacterium
TGCGCCAGGTCATCTCCCGAAGGTGCACTACGTCCCGAGCCGGGCACCGGAGATGACCTATCCGCTGTGGATCGACAGCTCGATGGTGCTCAACGCCGATGGGACCATCAACACAAGCTTGGTTCATCCCCTGGCCGCTCAAAATATCGAGGCCATTAGGGCGCTTCCGCGAGAAGGCGCATGCGCTCGTGTGGGTGCCTATTTTCAGGATCTTGCCATTCCCCCGCGAGGGACTCTAGAGCAGGCGGCTCAGTCCTCGCGGCTGGTCATTCTCGGCAAGGTCACGGAAAAGGCATATGGCTTCCACGTGAGCACACCTGGTCAACTGCTTCGGGTCGTACCCGAGGAGGTGCTCAAGGGTACCCCCCGAGATGTTCCAGCGTATTTCGTGTTTGTGCCCATTGGCATCTTCAACCTGGGTGACCTGAAGATCTGCAAGAGCGACAGCCGCTACCCCGAGCCACCCGCCGTGGGTGACGAGGTGCTGCTGTTTGCGCCGGATCAGCCCGGCTGGCAACAGGATCAACGCGAGCCATACCTCGAGGTGGAGGATGACGGCGGAATCGTAACGATCCACTCTGGCGGCGCAGTGAGCCTGCCGAAGCGCTTCCAGGCCCCCCGGGGAACGCCATCCGCCTCGCCGGCCAAAGAAGAAGAGATCGTCGGGCGCGTCCGCGCCGCCGTCAAGGAGGGCAAGTGACATGCCCTCCGCCGCGATCCTCCTGATGGCCTTTGCCGCCTCGAACCAGCTTCCCGCGGAGCAGCTCGACAGCGCAGGAGAAGTGGTGATTGAAGCGACCTCCTGTGTTGGTTCGCTTTCGAGCAACCCTCTCTATAGTCCGCCAGCTTGGCAGCTGGTGCCGGACAGCAATTTCCCGTCGGGGGTGGTCGGACCGGCAATGGAAGGCTGGGATAATCCGGGTTGTAACACCAACGGGTCGGCCTTTCCTCAGTTCACCACGAGTCCGGTTCCGGGATCCAAGCCGGTGCCCCTCCACTATGTGAGCGGGCTCAATCCGGACAACAACCTCTCGTGCGGCGAAACAAACTCTCACGGAATCACGCTGTTCACGCAGGCGAAGATGCCCAACGGCACGACCACGACCTGCGTCGCTTGCCCGATCAGGAGCGGTGCACTTGGGCTACGATCTCGCAGAGGTCCGCGAGCTGAGCCTGGGATAGGCCTCTCTGGCGGCGAAGACGCTCGAGGACCTTGGCGATGTCCTTGAATGCCATGTACTGCGCCTATCCTCTGTGCCGTAGCGCGCGGCTAGTGGACAACTCGAGGCCCCTGATCGCGGCTGCTGCCCCCGGGGAGGGGAGCGGCCGGAGTCTTCTCGGTCCCTCCATCCCACCGCGGCGCTTGCCGATCTTCACCTGGTAGGTGGCGAGCGGGAGGCCGGCCCTCGAGAACCAGCCGGGCCAACCCGCCCCCTCTCGCCTCAAACGCAGGGCAGCGCAACATCGGTCGCCATCCCTCCCAACGGCCCGCGCCAAGGCGACCACCACTGAAGCCACGGCGGCCGGGCCACCGCCAACGCCGAGCTATAGGCCTCGATCGCCTCGGCCGTCAGCTGGCCTCCTTTGAGGGCTGCTGCCAGGAGGAACACGAGATATTCGAGATGGGCCTCACCGCCCTCGAAAGTGGCTAGGATCTCCCCCCAGCCGAGAGGGAGAAGGTCCTCGATCTCGCCGTCGCTGATCGTGACGAGGTCGAGAAGCGCGAGCGCTGCATGACTCCCCAGCTTCAGCTTCGCCAACCCCGAGGCGGCTCGCCGCAGCGCGGTCTCGGCATCTTCCCGGCCGCCCTGTGCGAGCCTGAGGCGAGCCTCGACATGGCGCAGCCGTAGGAGCTCGGCCCGGTCATGGTGACGGTTGGCGAGATCGCGCGCGGCTGCGAGCCTGCGCTCCGCCATGGGCAGGTCGCCCAAGGCGAGCGCGCACCAGACACGACCGGTGCGAATCGCGAGCGACGCGGATCTGCCCCGCTCGCCATCGCCTACCTGGCCCTCCGCTTCTTCGAGCAGGCTCAGGCAGGCTGCAGGCTCCCCCATGTGGTACAAGCACCAGCCTTTGAAAACCATGACTTGTACGGTGCCTCCCCGACCGCTCGACGAGGCCGCGGCTCCCTTCGGTGCCGGGGAGAGGTCGAGAAACCGGTCGAGCAGGCTTGCAGCCTCGCCGAACCGCCGCTGGCTGCCGTGCAAGAACGCCTCGAGCGTGACCACCTCCGCCTCGACCGCCGGATCGCCGCTGCCGGCGGCGAGCGCGGCGTCGGCCTCGTCAAAGGCGTCACCAGCGCTCTTGGCCTCGCCCAGGATTCCGCGCCCGTGACCCAAGAGGGCCAGGCAGAGTGCCCGCAGATCGTACAGGCTCCGCGGATCGAGCCCGGAGAGACGGTCGCTGATCCGGACCGCCAGGCTGGCGAGCTCGACTGTGATTGCCGCGTTCACCGTCGAAGCGACCAGGGATAGCTGCGCCAGGCGCATGCAAAAACGAGCGGTGTGAAAGCTCTTGTCGCTTTGGACAAGCGCCGCCTGATCGCGATAGGGCAGGCGCTCGAGGCGCAGCCAGAGCTTGTCGGTGGCTGGGTCGACAGCCATGGGTACGGCGAAGATCTCGGCCAACGGCAGCCGCGACCGATGGAGAGAGGCGGCGCTCACGACGGCCGCTCCTGCCCAAAGCTTGCCGGCGCGCCGCCGCCGGGCCGGCGCGGCGAAGTCTGAAGCTGGCCAGCGACGTCGCGGGCATCGCGGGACCACTCGATCTCGTGGGCCGGCGGCAAGCCGGCGCTGGGCGTATCCATTCTCCGCGGCATCGTCTGCCTCCTTATGCAGGTCAGGCTTTGTGAGCCCGCCCTAAGCACCCCATCAAGGGCCTCATCGCGGGCTTTCAGGCGGCAAGGGCTCCAAGGCCGCCTCGGGATTC
>DATGHG010000295.1:0-26432 GCA_035308185.1 Thermoanaerobaculia bacterium
CTTGCTTGGCTAGTGTTTATGACACAGTAGTACTAGCAGCCCTGCTGCTACCTATCATCGAGCCAACCGCTAGAAGCCAACCGAAGCTAAGAAGAGCATTGATGGCAAATCCTAGCCAGACTTGCCAGTGCGCAAGCGTAGACAAACCATGTAGGACTGAGGACCAGAACACTATTTTGTGTCTCCCTTCGCGCCTTTCTCTTTTCTCCTTGGCGTGAGCCCAATTTTCGGGCGCTCAACTTGGCGGCGGAGGTGCGCTAGGTGCCGGCGCTGGGCTGGACACTGCTCCGCTGCCCGACTTGGCAACCCTGCAAGCAAATTCGTGGGCCGCTTGGACAAACTCAGGCGATGCCTTGACTTCATCATTGCATATCTTGAACTCGATCTTGCTAGCCGCGCCGAGTTGAGCAACGGCATCGGAATCCAATCGCGCAGTAACTATCTCGGCAAAGAAAATATAGGCCAGCACGTGCTGCGGATGAGCTTTACCGTAGGTCAACGCCTCTGCTTGCATTCTGTTCTGGACTTCGAGGCCGGAAGCCTCAATACCAACACCCCCGGTAAACTTGCCTCCATGGGTCGCAACTGGCTTGCCATCCGCGAGAACAAAGACCGTAGGACAGGTTGTGTAGCGCAAGCTATCAGAAAGGCTACTGAAGATCAGAGCGAAGTCCGCGTCCTTATCACTCACGAAGGCGAAGAGGTTAGGCACCGCTGGGCCGTTGGCTGGCGGGAGGTGGGTCTGCGTCGTCTTGACACCGTTGAAACGATCGGTGGTGGCTGTGGTATAGCGATAGCCGCCACCGGGCGGAAAGCACTGCGCCCTGACGGTCGCGGCCAGCGCGAGGGACAGCACGAGGGCAAGCAGGGTGGCTGAGGTGAGCGCGGCGGTGTGGCGGAGGCTAGGCATGGGGTGGGTCCTCCATCTTCTCTCCCGGACTATTCCTTGACGTCCAGGATCAACCGTACAAGAGGTGCGCGTCCTGGGCCGTAGAGCG
Organism: Thermoanaerobaculia bacterium; assembly: GCA_035308185.1. Taxonomy (GTDB): domain Bacteria; phylum Acidobacteriota; class Thermoanaerobaculia; order Multivoradales; family UBA5704; genus JASLEW01. The sequence continues at coordinate 999 of DATGHG010000295.1, forward strand.
CAGCGAACTCCTCATTCGTAAGTTCGAACTCGGCTTCGGGATTCCTGGGGTGGCGCGAGATAGGGTCAGCGGTGAAGCCCTCCACAAGTTGCTTCCGAACCACCACGGAGTCTGAAACGATGGAAAGCGTTATATCCACATCCTTGGGTCGATCGTTGGCGAGCAGCCCCGCGATCACTCGCAGCCTGATCTTTCCGCGATGCTCTTCTTTCCAGACCTCAACAAAAGGGATGCGGATTTCCTGACACACGTACTTGCCAGTTTCCGTTGTAGCCCACTTGGTCGGACCTTTCGTTATCCAGCTGGGCACTCTCACCTCAAGAAGCATTGGAGACGGTATGTCAGTTGGTGTTTGTAACTGTGCACCGTCAGCTGGCGTAGCATGGCGCGCGCTAACTTGCCCAAGTATCGGAGCGATAGAGCCTGCGAGCAGCAGGGCGATGGCAAACAGGGCGGCAGAGGTGAGCGAGGCGGTGTGGCGGAAGCTGGGCATGGGCGGTGCTCCTTCTACTCTCCCGGATCGGGCCGGCGGAGAACGGGTGACGCTCTTTAGTGTATCGCGTTTTACGCGGAACGCTTACCTGGCTGGCAGCGGCGCCAATGGCCCACGGCGGGGGCGCTGGCTAGGGCAAATGATCGCGAGTCGCGGAGAGGGGAACCCGCCGGGCCTGGCTCGCACCAGACCCGGACGGGGTGGGCCGCTTCTACGGTCGGCTCACCAAGAATCCCGCGTCCAGAGCAACCCTCGCCCGAGACAGCGGTAGGCGTCGGAAGCCTTCCCGACGATCGGGTCTAGCGATTCCAGCCGCCCGTGGGTGAAGACGGTCATGAACTCGGCCCCGTTCTCTCCGACCAGGTGTAGCAGCCCGTGGAAGGCCACCACGGCGCCGTCCGGGGCCACCAGCCGCCCGTCCTCGCCCAGCCGGTAGGTCAGCATGCCCTCGCCCAGCTGCTTGGTCTGGAAGTCGGCGGCGAGCACGTCAACGATCACGGTGTCGAAGAGGCCCACGGTCTAGCTCCTCTCCTGGGCCACGGCGGCGGCAGGTGTCGTATCGGGAGGTTCCATGCCATAGATCCGCATCAGCTCGCGGACCTGCACCAGGGCCGGCTGCTCGAAGGGCGGTTTGCCGGCAAAGGCGTGGTGGACAAGACTCTCGATCAGGTCACCGAGGGACAGGTCTTGAAGCTCGGCCGTCGCCTTGAGCACCTTCACTAGGCGCTTCTCCAACCGGACACCGGTCTGCACGCGGGTTGCCTCGATCACGGCGTCTTTCATGACTCCCTCCTTGGTTGCAACGGGTCACCAGGCCCCGCGGGCCGGCCGGCCTGTAGGTCCATGAAGGCAAGGCAGCAGTGTGCGACCGCCTTGCCGCACTCCTGCGCCAGCCGGACGGCTGCTTGGTGGTGCGATGTCGTCGCCGCGATCGTCGGCGGTGGCGTCGTCCTGGTGTCCGGTGGCAGGGTGCCGTCTTCCACCTTCCCGCCGTACTCACCCGCGGCTTGCTGGGCGCGGTAGAGATCGCCCATGGTCCCGCCCATGGCCGCCACGATCCGCCGGAGGATGGCGACGCGCGGCAGCGATCGGCCCTGCTCGTACCGGGTCAAGCTGGCTACCGAGCAAGGCTCCGCTGCGGCGGCCAGCTGCCGCAGGGTCATGCCGGCGCCCCGGCGGAGCCTCAAGATCGCCAGCCCGACCGTTTGCGCCTCGTCGCTGTTTCGGTTTGGCTTCTTCACGGCCGGCGGCCATTTCTTGCCGGTCTGCACGCGCTCTTGCTTCGGCTGGCCGCTCACGACAGCCGCTCCTCGATCGCCTCGACCAGGGCGGTGACCTTGCGACCCACCTTGCCGGCGAACCGGGCAAGCCGCTCGTCCGGCTCGTCCAGGGAGCAAACGTCGGCCGAGCGGGCGATTTGGTGGAGTAGGTAGCCGGCCGTGTAGCGGAGATCGGCGGCGGCGGCGCGCAGCTCGGTGCGGGTTACGGACTCCTCGTCCTCCTCCTCGCGGTCGGCAAACACGGCCAAGTCGTAGAGCACTTGGCCCATACGGCGGACGGCTTCTCGGTCCGGGGGATCGAAGAGTTGAAGGGTGGTTTCCCGGAACGAGTCCGACTCATTCCAGGGTGGAGCGATAGACTGCGGGGAGCCTTGCATAGGGTCGTCTCCTGTGCTGGGTCAGGCTCCGGCGGGAGCCATCAACTCTCGCCGGGGCCGTTTACGGTGTGAGAGGACGGAGCCGGAACCGACCGGCCCGCCCGTGGCCTTACTCGACTGCTGGATTTCTTCCGCTGGGGATCGATCCTCCTCCCGTCCTCGAAGCAAGCGAAGTCGCTCCGCTTGCTGAGTCAGTGCTGAGTTGCGCACCGGATCGCACAACCACGCGATCTGACTGACGGGAGGTAAGTATCTGACAGGATTTGAGTTACGGTGGAGCCGACGATCGGGATTGAACCGATGACCTGCTGATTACGAATCAGCTGCTCTACCGCTGAGCTACGTCGGCTTTCTTGAGGCTAAGTCACCACCCCTCAGCAACTTACCTCCCAAACTGCGGATGCGCCGCAAGGCTCAGCCTGGCGGACTCAGCGCTTTGCCGGTCGGCGGAGCGGTTTCGCACCCCCCTGGCAGCGGCGGGGATGGCGAAAAGGTGGGCCGCTCCTTGGCACCCTGCGTCGGGCAGAGTATAGCTGCGGCTCCCATTTTGGGGGAAGAGTCGAGACCTCCGGGACCTCGGTGAGGTAGGTCAGCACCAAATCCCCCGGCGCAGCCGGCACGGCCCCCTGCTCGTCGCTCGCTTGGCGTCAACCGCCGGCGCCACCGACCCTACGGCCGTATCTCGACCGGCGTCCCGGTGGGCACCAGGCGCCAGATTTCCTCGATCTCATCGTTGGTGACCGCGATGCAGCCACGGGTCCAGTCGCGGAGGCGGTGGGCTGCGCCAAGCCAGGCGAATCGATCGGGGAGGCCGTGGATCATGATGTCGCCCCCGGGCGGGACTCCCAGCTTCCTGGTGCGGACCAGGTCGGCAGCGTTCGGATAGGAGATGGATGGCCCTCGCCTCTTGCATCGATCCAACCCCGGGCCTCATCATAGCGCCGCGAATCTGCTACCCACCCGCCTTTCGAACCCGCGAGCCCGATCCCGCGCATCCCATGGCCAAAAAGCACAGCGGACAACCACCAGGTCCGCCCGCAACTCGACCGGCGCCAACCAAGGAAGCGGCACCAGCAACCCGATCAACGCCGCCGGCACGACCTGCTCAGACATCGCCAGCGGCACCGGCGCCACCAGCATCGAGAGCGCCAATCGCACCGGCCGGCCCGGCCAGGCACGCCGGGCCGGCGTCCCAGCAAACGCCCCAGGACGCCGCCGCAGCAGCGTCACCCCCCTGGCACTCGCGACAGCTGCTCTGGCTCGTCCTCGCCGGGCTGGCGGTCGTCCTCTTCTACTCCTCCGCCCGCATGGCGGCGCCGGCTCCCTGGTCTTACGACGAGTACTACCACCTGGGGATGGCGCGCGAGCTGCGCTCTCATTTCCCGCTGCGGTCGTTCCCCTGGACTCCCTTCTCGCTGGTCAGCGAGCACTTCGCCGACGGCGTGCCGCTGTTCCACCTGGCGCTGATGCCTTTCGCCGGCTGGCCGCTCGAGCGCGCCGGGCTGGCCGGCGTGCTGCTCGGCCAGATCTTCGTGCTGACCTGCCTGGGAGTGGCGCTGTGGCGGCTGCGGGTGCCGCGGGCCTGGGCCTTCATGCTGGGCATGGCGACGCTCGGATCGCTGTTCGCGATGCGCTTCGATATGTGCCGGCCGCAGCTGCTGCTGGTCGGCTTCTCGCTGCTCTTCCTCGGGTTGCTGGTGAGCGGCGCCCGCCCGTGGGCGCTGGCGATCGTGGCCGCCGTCTTCGGCCTCGCCCACGCCGGCGGTTGGATCGTCATCTTCTACACCGCGGTATGGGAGGTCGCCGGCCTGCTGATGCCGGCTCTCAGCGGCACCGCCCGCGGCGCATCAGGCGGCACGACCAGCAAGCCCGGTCCGACCGGCAAGTTCGGCCAGACCGGCAAACCCGGCCCCAGGCTCAGGTCCCCAGCAACAACCAGCACCAAAGCCCTCTCCGCCAAAACCGCCCTCGCCAGCCAGTCCGCCGCCCCTGACCAAGGCGCGAGCCGCCCACCCTCCGGCTTCCGGCGGCTGTCGTGGCGCCTGCTGCTCTGGGTGGCCGCGGGATGGCTGGCCGGCCAGCTGATCCACCCCAACTTCCCCTACAACCTGCGGTTGATGGCACTCGCCAACCTGGTGGTACCGTTCGAGGCCAGCCCGGCAGGCAACGAGGCGCTGCGCACCCAGATCGGCGAGGAGCTGGCGCCGCCCGGCCTGGGCCTCCTGGCCGAGCAGTGGACGATCTTCCTGGCACCGCTGGTGGTTGCCGTGCTGCTGCTGCGCGAGCGTCGCCTGCGCACCCGCGCCACGCTGACCACGGCGCTGGTGGCGCTCGCCTTCCTGCTGCTCGGCTCGGTCATGCTGCGGCGAATGCTCGAGGTGGGCGCGCCGCTGGCGATCCTCGCCCTGGCGGCGCTGGCGGCCGAGCGCCGGCGCCTGGGCCCTGGCGGCCCTGGTGGCCCCAGCGGCGGCCTGCTCGGCAGCTGGACCGCCTGGGCGGCCGCAGGGACCCTGGTAGTGGGCTCGCTGTGGACGGCGCAAACCGTTCGCGTCTACGGTTTCGGCAATGCCTCCGCGCCGCAGGAGATGGCGCGCTGGCTGGGCGAGCACGGCAACCCGGGCGAGCGGGTGTTCACCGCACAGTGGGCCGATTCGGCGCCGCTGTTCTACTCGGCGCCGCGGTTGCAATCGCTGGTGGCTCTCGACCCGACCCTGTTCTTCGCCAAGGACCCGCGGCTGTTCCAGCTCTACGTGGATATCGTGCAAGGCCGCCAACCGGACGCGGCACGCCTGATCCGCCAGCGCTTCGGCGCGCGCTGGGTGACGCTGTGGCAGGCGCCGGTCTACGAACGTTTCGCCGAGCAGCTGGTGGCCACCCCCGGCGTGCGCCTGGTCTATCGCGATCCTTATTACGTGATCGCCGACCTGGGCGCACACTGACCCCTCCTCGACCTCTCCTCCACTCCTCGACCTCCCTCCCATCGCGATGCCCCCGCCCACACCGGCTCGCTCCGCGCCGCTCCGGGCGGCCGGGCGCGGGCCGCTGATCGCCGCCGTGCTGACGGCCCTCCTGGCATCAGCCCTCGCCCCCGCACGCGCCGCCGCGGCCGAGTCCGCAGCCAAATCCGCAGCCGAGTCCACGACCCAGTCCACGGTCGCATCCACGGTCCAGTCCACACCCGAGGGTTACAGCTTGCTGGGCCCGCTGCGCGAGCGCGACATGACGCCGTATCACCTGACGCGGCTCGAGATGCTGCCGACCGAGAGCTCGGCGGCGCTCGGCCCGGGCTGGACTGTCGAGACCGAGCTGACCCATACTAACACCTACGCCCGCAGCACTCTCGTCGCCGACCGCATCATCGTGCGCGGCGGCCGCAAACCGGTCACCGCCGCCGACGTGCGGTCGTTCCTGGCGGTGCCGGGCGACGTCGCCTACCTCGACGGCGAGTTCGGCCTGCTGGCCGCCACCGTGCACTACCAGCTGGACCGACGCCTGGGATTCTTCGTCACGCTGCCGTTCTTCTACTCGACCGGCGGCATCTTCGACGCGGTGATCGAGGATTACCACAACCTCTTCGGGTTCCCCCAGGGCGGGCGCGACCAGGTGTCACGCAACGAGTTCCGGGTCGTCTACCGGGTCGGCCGCGAGCAGGTGGTCGAGATCGGCTCGCCGGACAGCGGCCTGAGCGACCCGATCCTCGGCGTCCGCTACCGGCTGCTGCCGCCGTCCAGCCGCTGGGACCTCATCGTCCAGAGCGCCGTCAAAGTGGCGACCCGCGAGCCGGGCCCGCTGTCGACCGGCGGCGACGACCTCGGCGTGCAGCTGGCGCTGCACCGGACCTTCGGCCGCCAGGCCGTCTACCTCGACGCCAGCGCCGTGCACGTCGGCGGCCCTTACGCCGATCCGCGGGTGGACCGGCGCATCCTGCCCGCCTGGGTCGCCGCCTACGAGCTGGGCCTCACCCATCACACCTCGCTGGTGCTCCAGGTCTATGTCAGCCCCAGCGTCTTCAGCCGCGCCGACATCCCCGAGCTGACCCAGGACAAGAACGAGATCGTGGGCGGCTTCCGCTTCCAGCACGGGCCGGTGGCCTGGTTCGTCGACATCATCGAGAACTTCATCCATCTCGAAAACACACCCGACGTCGGCGCTCAGCTCGGCGCCAGCTGGAAGCTCGGCGGCCGCTAGCTGGCCCGACTGGCCCGCCCGACCGGCCGCCTGGCCGGCCCCGCGGGCAGGCGCCTCTGTCGCCGCATCGCCGCCATTTCGTCGCCGCCCCGCCATCCGTCGCCAGCAGCCAGCCAATATCATCCCGCCTCGTTCGACGCACCTTCAACGGCAGCTTTTCCGAGCAGGAGGCAAGGCATGGTCACCGCTTCGCCCTCGATGCTGGACACGAAGATGGCCAACAGCAAGGCCGGCAAGATCGGGGTCTGGATCTTCGGCGTCGTCTTCGTGATCGGGATCTTCTACGCCGGCTATCACCTGTCCAGCGACCTGTCCTCGGTGCGCTCGGCCTCGGCCTTCCCCTTCCTGCTGCTCGGACTGGCGCTCGCCATCGCACTGGCCTTCGAGTTCGTGAACGGCTTCCACGACACCGCCAACGCGGTCGCCACGGTGATCTACACTCATTCGCTCGACCCACACCTGGCCGTGGTCTGGTCCGGGGCGTGGAACTTCATCGGCGTCATGACCTCGAGCGGCGCGGTCGCCTTCGGCATCATCTCGCTGCTGCCCGTCGAGCTGATCCTGCAGGTGGGCAGCGGCGCCGGCTTCGCCATGGTCTTCGCCCTGCTGGCGGCAGCCATCATCTGGAACCTCGGCACCTGGTTCTTCGGGCTCCCGGCCTCGAGCTCGCATACCCTGATCGGCTCGATCATCGGCGTCGGCATCGCCAATCAGCTGATGGCGCCGAAGACCGGCACCAGCGGCGTCGATTGGGGGCAGGCCCTGAACATCGGCAAGAGCCTGCTGCTCTCGCCGCTGGTCGGCTTCGTTGCCGCGGCGCTGCTGCTGCTCCTCGCCAAGGCGCTGATCCCCAAGCCGGAGCTCTACAAGGCGCCCGAGGGCACCGAGCCGCCACCGTTCTGGATCCGCTGCCTGCTGATCCTGACCTGCACCGGCGTCAGCTTCGCCCACGGCTCGAACGACGGCCAGAAGGGCATGGGCCTCATCATGCTCATCCTCATCGGCACGGTGCCCACCGCCTACGCCCTGAACCACGCGGTCAGCCCGGGCGACACCCAGGCCTTCGTCGCGGCGTCGCACCAGACCGCCGACCTGCTGACCCGTCACGTGCAACCCGCCAACCTCGCCGACCCGCGCGACGAGGTCGAGGCGTACCTGCGGACCAAGAGCTGGCAGCCGAGCACCATGCTGGCGCTGCGCCAGATGATCAACGAGGTCGCCAACGAGATGACCTCCTATGGCGACCTCAAGGCCGTCCCCTCCAATCAGGTCGCCAACTTCCGCAACGACCTCTATGTGGTGAGCGAGGCCCTGCGGCTGATCGACAAGACCGGCAAGCCCAGCTTCACCGCCGCCGAGCGCGCCCAGCTGGCCGCCTACAAGGGCCACGTCGACCAGGCCACCAAGTTCATCCCCACCTGGGTCAAGGTCGCGGTCGCCATCGCCCTGGGCCTCGGGACCATGGTCGGCTGGAAGCGGATCGTCGTCACCGTCGGCGAGAAGATCGGCAAGAGTCACCTCACCTACGGCCAGGGAGCCGCCGCCGAGCTGGTCGCCGCCGCCACCATCGCCGCCGCCGACCGCTACGGCCTGCCGGTCAGCACCACCCACGTCCTCTCCTCCGGGGTCGCCGGCACCATGGCCGCCAACCACTCCGGCCTGCAATGGGGGACGGTCCGCAATCTGGCCATGGCCTGGATCCTCACGCTGCCGGTGTCCATCGCCCTTTCCGGCTTCCTGTTCTGGATCTTCCACAGCCTTTCGGCCGCGCCTCCCGTAGGGTAGGACGCACAACCACCTTGGAGCACCAGAGCACCGCGCCCCCGCCGCGACGGGGGCGCGGCGGGTCGCTCAGCCCGCGGTCCTTCAGCTCGCGCCGGAGGGGTCCCGCCCCGCCTCGCACATGTTGACAACCTACAGGAGCCCCTGTAGATTGCCAACATGAAAGAGCCGACCGCGGCCCCAACCGCATCCGAAACCGGCGATGCGAAGTCCGAGTTGCTCCAAGGGACGCTCGACCTGGTGGTGCTGCGCACCCTGGCGCTGGGGCCGATGCATGGCTACGGCATCGCGCAGCGCATCCAGCAGATCTCCCGGGACGTCCTGCGGGTCAACCAGGGCTCGCTGTATCCGGCGCTGCTGCGCCTCGAGCAGCAGGGTTGGATCGCCTCGGAATGGGGCACCTCGGACAACAACCGCCGGGCGCGCTTCTACTCGCTGACGCGGGCCGGCCGGCGCCAGCTGGCGGCCGAGACCGAGCGCTGGGCGCGCTTCGCGCAGGCCATCGGCCGCCTGCTGACGGCCTGATCCGTCGGCCCTCCGGGGCCGGCCCCGCGACGGCGCGCTCGGCGGTCACAGGAGGATCTGGCGATGCGCACGCTTCGCACCTGGGCCCTGCGGGCCCTGGGTCACTGCCGCCGGCGGCAGCTCGGGCAGCGCCTGGACGAGGAGCTGCGGTTCCACCTCGAAATGCAGGCGCGCGACCTCGCGGCGCGCGGCATGGGCGCCGAGGAGGCACGGCGAGCGGCGCGGCTCGCGCTGGCGCCGGGCGGTTCGACGGAGCCGTTGCGGCAGGCGGTCCGGGCGCAGGGCGGCCTGCCGGCGCTCGAGACGCTGGGGCAGGATCTGCGCTATGCGCTGCGCATGCTGCGCAAGAGCCCCGGCTTCACCGCGGTGGCGCTGCTGTCGCTGGCCTTGGGCGTCGGCACCAACTGCGCCATCTTCAGCGTCGTCGACGCGCTGCTGCTCAAGACGCTGCCGGTGGCCGGCGCCGAACGGCTGGTGGTCTTCGCCCGCGTCGACGGGGGCGCCCGCAACCGGCTCTTCTCCTATCCGGCCTGGCGCCTGCTGCAGCAGGCGGCGCCGGTGTGCTCGGGAGTGATGGCGGTGACCAACGAGTTCACCGCCGTGGTGCGCCCCCTCGCGCCCACCCCCTCGACCGCCCCGGAGACCCCGCAGACCCCCCAAACCGCCGCGATGGAGACCGCCCAGGCCGAGCTGGTGTCGGGGAACTTCTTTTCGCTGCTCGGCGTCGGCATGGCCGCGGGACGCGCCTACACGGCCGCCGAGGACACGGTGCCGGGCGGCCATCCGCTGGCGGTGATCAGCTACGGCTACTGGCAGCGGCGCTTCGGCCGCGACCCGCGCGTCATCGGGCAGGCGATCGCGGTCAACGGCCTGCCGGTGACGGTGATCGGCGTCGCCCGCAACGGCTTTCACGGCCCGTTCGCCGAGGCGGCGCCGGACCTGTTCCTGCCGGTGACCCTGCGGGAAGCCGCCAAGTATCAGGGCGGGATGGACACCGACGGGCCCGAGATGCCCGGCCGCCCGATCTGGGAGCAGGTCAACGACAGCTGGCTCGAGCTGCTGGCACAGCGGCGGCAGGGGGTGAGCGTCGCGCAGGCGAGCGCCGCGCTCAACGTCCTCTTCCAGCGCGACAAGGAGGCGCGGCTCACCACCCGCACCGAGGCCAACGACCGCCAGGAGCTACAGGCCGAGACCCTGGCGATCGAGCCGGCGGCGCGGGGCCTCTCCCGGCTGCGCTTGACGTTGACTCAACCGCTGCTCATCCTGATGGCGGTGGCCGGCCTGGTGCTGCTCATCGCCTGCGCCAATCTCGCCAGCCTGCTGCTGGCGCGCGCCGATCGCCGGCACAAGGAGATGGCGCTGCGGCTCGGCATCGGCGCCGGCCGTGGCCGCCTGCTGCGCCAGCTGCTGACCGAGAGCCTGCTGCTCGCCGGCCTGGGAGCCGTCCTGGGGGTCGCCTGCGCCGGATGGGGCAGCCGGCTGTTGCTCGGGCTGGTGTCGCGGAACGCCGATCCGATCCCGCTCGACGTCGCGCTCGACTGGCGGATGCTCGCTTTCGCCCTGGGCGTGGCGCTCGCCACCGGCATCGGCTTCGGCCTGGCGCCGGCGTTGCAGGCGACGCGGGTGGACCTCGCCGCCAGCATGAAGGAAGGGGCCGGCGCGATCGGCGCGGCGGGAGGCGCCGGCGGCGGCGGGGGCAGGGGCCGCGGCGGCAGGCTGGGATGGGTGCTGGTGGCCGCCCAGATCGGCCTGTCGCTGCTGCTGCTGATCGGCGCCGGGCTGTTCGTCCGCAGCCTGCAGAACCTGATGGCGGTCGACACCGGCTTCGCGCGCGACGGCGTGGCGCTGGTGACGATGAATCCCCGTTTGCTGGGAGCCGACGACGCCCGTCTCACCGCACTCTATCCCCGCCTGGTGGAACGGCTCGAAGCGGTCCCCGGCGTGCGCTCGGCGAGCCTCGCCAGCTTCCGGCTGCTGAGCGGCAGCTCGTGGGAGGAGAACATCGCCCTGCCGGGCTACGCGCCGCGGCCGGGCGAGGACATGGACGTCCAGCTGCGGGTGGTGACGCCGCACTACTTCGCGACGCTGAGCCTGCCGCTCGCCGCCGGCCGCGCCTTCACCGCGCGCGACCGCCAGGGGGCGCCGCGGGTGGCGATCGTCGACCAGGCCATGGCCCGCCGCTTCTGGCCCCGGGAGGCCCGCGCCGGCGCCGCGGCCCTGCTCGGCCGGCGCTTCGGCTTCGGCCCGGCGACCAGCAGCCGCGACCTCGAGATCGTCGGCGTGGCCAGGGACGCGAGGTCCATCCGGCTCGGCGACGCGCCGCCGCCGACCGCCTACCTGCCGGTGGCGCAACGGCTCGCCCCGCTGTTCGAGCTCGAGGTGCGGACCGCCGGCGGCGCGGGCCCGCCGCCCCCGGGCCTCGCCGCCGCCCTGCGGCGCGCCATCGCCGAGGTGGACCCCAACCTGCCGGTGTTCAGCATCCTGGGCATCGACGAGCAGCTCGCGCGCTCGCTGGCGCGAGAGCGGGCGGTGGCGCGGCTGATCGGCTTCTTCGGGCTGCTGGCGCTCGGCCTGGCGGCGATCGGCCTCTACGGCGTGATGTCTTACAGCGTCGCCCGCCGCACCAGCGAGATCGGCCTGAGGATGGCGCTCGGCGCCTCGCGCGGCCAGGTCCTGGGGCTGGTGATGCGCGAGACGGCGCGCCTGACCGCCGCCGGCGTGGCGGCCGGCCTGATCGCCGCGGCGGCCACCACCCGCCTGGCGGCGAGCCAGCTGTTCGGGCTGAGCGCGTGGGACCCGGCGACGCTGGCCGCGGCGACGCTCGCCATGGTGGCGGTGGCGCTCGCCGCCGGCTTCCTGCCGGCGCGGCGCGCCGCCGACACCTACCCGATGGCGGCGCTCCGCCGCGACTGATTCGGGTTCGGGTGCTCAGGGCGCTCAGGCGCTGGCGCGCCGCGGCTCGGCAGGTTGCAGCTCGTCGAGCTCCACCGCGACCAGCTTGGAGACCCCCTTCTCTTCCATGGTGACGCCGTAGAGGCTGGCGGCGACCTCCATGGTCAGCTTGTTGTGGGTGATGATGATGAACTGAGTGTCGCCCGCCAGCTCGCGCAGCAGGTCGATGAAGCGCACCGTGTTGACGTCGTCGAGCGGCGCGTCCACCTCGTCGAGGATGCAGAACGGCGACGGCTTGGTCTGGAACAGGGCGAACAGCAGGGCGATGGCGGTGAGCGCCTTCTCGCCGCCCGATAGCAGCATCAGGTTCTGCAACCGCTTGCCGGGGGGACGGGCGACGATCTCGATGCCGCTCTCGAGCACGTCCTCGTCGTCCATCAGGCGCATCTCGGCCTCGCCGCCGCGGAACAGGCGGACGAAGACCTCGCCGAAGCTGCGGTTGACCAGCTCGAAGGTGGCGCGGAAGCGCTCGCTCGACGCCTCGTTGATCTCGCGGATGGTGCGCCGCAGGCTGTCGACGGACTGCGTCACGTCGGCGCGCTGGGTGGTCAGGAAGACCTGGCGTTGCTCCTGCTCGTCGTGCTCCTGGACGGCCAGCACGTTGACCGGCCCCAGCCGTTCGAGCGCCGCCTTGCAGCGGGCCAGCTCGGCTTCCAGCTCGATGACCTCAGCCGGCTCGGCCAGCTCAGCCGGCTCGGCCGGCTCGGCCGGCTCGCTGCTTTCCCTGGTTTCCGCGGACACCCCGGCCGGCGGCGCGACGGCCGGCAGCTCCTCGCCGAAGTGCTCGCGGTAGCTCGCGGCCAGGTGCTCGACGTCCTGGCGCCGGCTGGCGGCGGCGACCCGCAGCTCCTCGATCTCGGCGCGCACCTGGTCGCGGCGGGAGCGGTGACCGGCGATGCGCTCGTCGAGGCCGCGCACCTCCTGGCGATGGGCGTCGAGCTCCTCCTGCTCCGCCAGCACCGCCTCCTGGGCCTCGTCGCGCTGTTCGAGGGCCTGCTGCAACTCGGCCTCGGTGCGGGCGAGCTCGGCGTCGAGCTGGCCGCGGCGCGCCGCCAGGCGCTCGGCCTCCTCGCGCCAGGCGGTCACCTGGCGGCGGCCGCTGGCGACCTCGGCGGCGAGGCGCGCCACCTCGCGGTCGTGGGACTCGAGCCGCTCGTCGAGCAGCTCCAGGCGGCTGCGGTGGCCGGCGCTGGCGGTGCGCAGCGCCTCGCGCGCGCCGCGGGCCGACTCCTGCTCGTTGGCCGCGCGCTCCAGGCCTTCCGTCAGCGCCCCCTCGCCCGCCTCGGCCGTCGCCAGCTCCTGCTGCAACTGGGCGCGGCGCTCGGCGACCCGCTCCATCTCGCGCCGGGTCTCGAGCTGCTCGCTGGTGAGGGTCTCGCGCTCGGCGCCGAGGCGGCGGTGGCGGGCCGCGGCATCCTCCTCGCGCGCGCGGCCGACGGCGAGCTCCTGCCGCAGCTGGGAGGTCTCGTTCTGCAGCCGGTTGGCTTCGCCGGCCAGCCCCGCGCGCTCCGCCACCAGGCGATCGAGCTCGGCGGCGGCGCGCGCATGCTCGGCCTCGAGGTCGGGGATCGCGCGCTCGAGGGCGACGAGCTCGCCCTCGCGCTCGAGCACGCCGGGGGTGACGGTCTCGCCCTCGACGTGGAAGCTGCCGGCCTGCACCCACACCCCTTCGCGGGAGAGGAAGGCGACGCCGGGATGGCGGCGGGCGAGCCGCTCGGCATCGCCGGCGGAGCGCACCAGGAAGGCCGGCGGCAGCGCCGCGGCCAGGGCTGCCGGCAGCCGCAGCGCCTCCCCCAGCGACAGCACCACCGCGGGATCGTCGATCGCCGGATGCTCGCCCGCCTGCTCGCCGCCGTCCGCCGCACCGGCCTCCAGCAGGATGGCGCGCGAGCGGCCGGCGAGGGCGCGGGCGAGGTCCAGCGCGCCGGTGCCCGGCGGCAGCACCACCGCATCGGCCAGGCCGCCCAGGTAGACGTCGAGGCTGCGTTCCCAGCCCAGGGCCGCCTGCGCCTGCTCGGCGAGGAAGGCGGGGGCGGCGAGGCCGGCGTCGGCGAGCGCCGCCAGCAGCGCGCCGCGCCGCTCGGCATCGGCGCGCGCCAGGTCGGCGAGCAGCCGCTGACGCTGGCGCGCATCGTGGATCTCGCCGGCCAGCGTGCGCTTGCGGTCGGCGGCCTCGGCCTCTTGGCGCATGGTGACCTCGAGAGCGGCGGCGATCCGCTGCTGCTCCTCGACGCGGGCGGCGAGGTTGGCCGCGACCGCGGCGGTGCGCTCGCCGGCGATGGCCAGCGCCTCGGCCGCCTGGCGCAGCTCGTGGGCGCGGCGGTCGAGCTCCTCCTCGAGGTGATGCTGGCGGAAGCTGCCGCGCTCGAGCTCGATCTGCGACTGCTGGGCGCGCTGGCGCAGGCCGGCGAGCGCCGCCGCGGCGTGGAGCATCTCCGCGCGCAGCGCCTCGACCCGCGCGGCAGCCTGCGCGAGGTCGCGCTCGGCGTCGGCGATCCGCCGCTCCTCGGCGTCGACGGCGGCCGCCGCCCGCGTCCGCTCCTCCGCCAGCTCGCCGCGCCGCGCTTCGAGCGCCGCCAGGGCGTCGGCCTGCCCCGCGGTCTCCTGCTCGCGGCGCTCGGCGAGGGCGCGGTCCTGCGCGGCGCGCTCGCCGATCTCGGTCACCGTCTGGCGGTTGGCCTTGAGGAACTCCTGCCGCCCCTGGATGGCGGCCGCGAGGTCGGCGACCCGCTGATGGCGCGCCGCCACCTCGCTCGCCAGCTCGTCGAGGCGCTCGCGGCCGGCGGCGAGCGCGGCCTCGTCGCGGTGCAGATCGGCGGCGAGCGCCGCCTCGCGCGCCGTCGCCTCCTCGAGGCCCGTCCGCAGCTCGGCCAGGTGGGCGCTGTGCAGGCGGTGGCGCCCGACCAGCACCCGCGCCAGCAGGTCGCGGTACTCGCGCTCCTTCTCCTGGTAACGGCGGGCGGCGGAGGCCTGGCGCTTGAGCGAGCGCAGGGCGCGCTCGACCTCGGAGATCACGTCGTCGAGGCGCAGCAGGTTGGCGGTCGCCTCCTGCAGCTTGATCTCGGCGACGTTCTTGCGCGCCTTGTAGCGGGTGATGCCGGCGGCTTCCTCGATCAGCTTGCGGCGCTCCTGCGGCTTGCCGGAGAGGATCATGCCGATCTTGCCCTGCTCGATCACCGAGTAGGCGCGCAGACCGAGCCCGGTGTCCATCAGCAGGTCCTTGATCTCCTTGAGCCGGGTGATCTTGCCGTTGAGGCGGTACTGGCTCTCGCCGCCGCGGAAAACGCGCCGGCCGATGGTGATGCGGCCATCGTTGGCGCTGGGGAACGAGGGGTCGGTGCGCAGCGTCAGGGTGCACTCGGCCATACCCAGCGGCTTGCGGTTCTCGGCGCCGTTGAAGATGACGTCCTCCATGGTGCCGCCGCGCAGCGACTTGGCGCTCTGCTCGCCGAGCACCCAGGTCATCGCCTCGGAGAGGTTGCTCTTGCCGCAACCGTTGGGCCCGACGATGGCGGTGATGCCCCCGGCGAGCTCGACGGTGACCGGATCGACGAACGACTTGAAGCCTGAGATCTCGAGCGACTCGACTTTCAGCATAGACCTCGTTCCATGGCAAGGAGCCCCTCGGAAGGGACCGGTGGCCACGCCGAGGAGCCGGCGGTGCAACCGCAATCCCTGGTGGCCCGTCGCGAAGCAGACTACCAGATTTGGTGGCCGAGAGACAAGACGACAGGCGGCGAGGGCGACCGGTTCAAGCCCCGGATCCAGGGGCTGTCGCGGCCGAGCGCCACCAGTATAACCGGCGCCGCCGCGGCGGTGGCGGGAGGGCCGGGCGGTCGTCTACACTCTCCGATCAATGAACCGACCAGCGCCGCTCCTGCTCGCGGGCCTCGCCCTGCTCCTCGCCTCCCCTGCCGGCGCTCAGAACGGCGCACCCTCCAGGAAGGCGGGGCGCGGCTGTGCCTGGGAAAAGCTCGCCGACGCCAAGCTCGGCCTGGCAGCCTGGGTCCAGCGCTGCGATTACGGCTTCCGCAAGATCGATTTCCTGATCGTGAAGCGCTCCCTGGCCGTCCGCTTCTCGGACGGCGGCGGTCCGGATCCGCTCGTCGACGTCTTCGACCTCGAGCCCGGCGAGGCGCCCGCCGCGGGCATCCAGCGTCTGTTCAAGGCCCGTACCGACCCGAAGCTCGCCGCCCGCTGCGTCCTGGCTCCTTATCGCGGCAGCAAGGCGCCGGCCGGCGTGCAGCGCTTCACCTTCGTGCCGAACGCCGCCTACCTCAAGCAGCTCGCCGCCAAAGCCGACCCAAACGAGGTGGGCGACCCGCCGTGCGGCGACTGGGGCGATGCGCCGGACGGCATCCAGTATTTCGAGGCGCAGCCCGCGAGCGGCGCCCGCAAGGTGCTCTTCGTCAGGGTCGGCCAGGACGAGCCGTTGTTCGACGAGCAGACGCTCCGGCTGCTGCCGCCGTAGCGATCGAGCGCCGGCCGCGGCCCGTGCCGCCCGCCACGGGCCGCCTACTTGGGCTTCGACAGGCTGCGGACGTAAGCGACGACCTGTTCGATCTGCGCGGCGGTCAGCTGCCCCTTCTGGGGTGGCATCTTGCCCTTGCCGTTGGTGATCACCGCCGTCAGCTGGGCATCCGTCAGCGCCTGCACCTCCGGCCGGCGCAGGTCCTGGACCTTGAGCGCCTTGCCGAGCGGCGTGTCGGCGCTGCCGTCGGCGCCGTGGCAGCCGATGCACTTGTCCTTGTAGACGTCGGCGCCGGCCTGGGCGGCGGCGGCGGTGGCCGCCTGGGTCGCCGGCACGGCCAGGAAGGCGAGGGTCAGGACGGCGGCGATTGCGGCCGCCGCGACCGTCTTGGTGCCGGCGATCCCGGAGTCGGCACGCAGTCGTGAGGTTGGCATGGTCATTTGTCTCCTTGCAGAGGCTGGTCCGGCGTTGTGCCGTCATCATAGCGCTCGGACCGGTTCACCCAACCGGCATGCAGCCGGCGAACCACCGTCCGTGGCGCCTCGCGGGCGGCCCGCCGGCGCCGTGTTAAGTTCTACCCGGCCGGTGTTCCGCCAGGCCGAAGCCGCCCATCGGACGCGCGCGGCAAGCAACCAAGGACGGAAACCATGACGATCGATCGCCGCTCCCTGCTCAAGGTTGCCGGGCTGATGCCCCTGGTGCGCGCGGCAGGCGCGGTGCCGCTCCTCGCCCGGGCTGCCGCCAGTGTCGTCAATGTCGCCGATGCCGCCAATGCGGCCAATCCCGCCAATGCCGCCAATGCAGCCAATGCCGCCAATGCAGCCAAGATGGCGGCCGGCGAGAAAGCGGATCACACCTTGCGCATCGCCGCCGGCAGGATCGAGCTCGCGCCCGGCCATGTCGTGTCCACGACGACCTACGACGGACAGTTCCCCGGCCCGCTGCTGCGCTTGCGGGAAGGGCGGCGCGTCGTCGTCGACGTCCACAACGACACCGATGCGCCCGAGCTGGTCCACTGGCACGGACAGCGGGTCGCCAGCCAGGTGGACGGCGCCGCCGAGGAGGGCACGCCGTTCGTGCCGGCGCACGGCATGCGCCGCATCGCCTTCGTGCCCGGGCCGGCGGGTTTCCGCTTCTATCACACGCACGCCGTGGCCCGGGGCGATCTGCGGCGCGGCACTTATTCCGGCCAGGCCGGGCCGCTCTACGTCGAACCCGAGCGCCACGCCGGCGCCTATGACCGCGAAGTCTTCCTGACGCTCAAGGAGTTCGCGCCGTCGTTCAGCCGCGGCGGCGACATGGCGATGGACATGCTGGCCGGCGCTCCGCTCGCGGCGCTGCAGCGGCTGGGCAAGGCGGCGGACGCGGCGGCGCACGACCAGACCAAGGGATTCGAGGTCGGCTACGAGCTGTTCTGTATCAACGGCAGGATGCTCGGACACGGCGAACCCATCCGCGTCAAGCAGGGCGAGCGGGTGCTCTTCCACGTGCTCAACGCCAGCGCCACCGAGATCCGCAGCCTCGCCCTGCCCGGCCACGCTTTCCAGGTCATGGCGCTCGACGGCAATCCGGTGCCGGCGCCGGCGGCCGTGCCCGTGCTCTGGCTGGGGACCGCCGAACGCGTCTCGGCGCTGGTCGAGATGAATCATCCCGGCGTGTGGATCATGGGCGACCTCGCCGGCGACGACCGCCGCCGCGGCATGGGAGTCGTCGTCGAGTACGCCGGCCGGCAGGGCAAGCCACAATGGCTCGAGCCGTTGCCGTTCCGCTGGGATTACACCCACTTTGGCAAGGCCGGCGCCGCGCCGCCCCCGCCGGACGCGACGATCGAGCTGACGATCGTCAAGCACAACGCCGCGCTCTCCGGCTTCAATCAATGGACTCTCAACGGCGAAGCCTTCTCGATGGCCGCGCGGCGGCCGATGTACAAGCTACGCGAGGGGAAGCGCTACCGTTTGCGTTGCCGCAACGCCAGCGACGACATCCACCCGCTGCACCTGCACCGCCACAGCTTCGAGCTGACCCGTGCCGGCGGCAAGCCGACCGCGGGAGTGGTCAAGGACGTGGCGATGCTGGGCGGGTTCCAGGAGCTCGACCTCGACTTCGTGGCCGACAACCCGGGCCCGACGCTCTTCCACTGTCACCAGCAGCTGCACATGGATTACGGCTTCATGGCGCTCTTCGACTACGCCTGAGCCGGCCGCCGAGCTAGCCGCCGCCGAGCTGGCCGCCGGCGGGCGTGGCGGGCAGCAGGCGGATCGCCGCGGGATCGGCGCCGGCGTCCTCGCCGTGCAGCAGCTCGACCAGGGCGGCGCGCCGCTCGAGGACGGCGCGCTGGTTGATATAGCCCTTGTCGGTGATCTCGCCGGCGTCGATCGAGGGCGGCTCGGCCAGCAGCATGACGCGCGCGATCCGCCGGCAGCCGGCGGGGTTCGCCGCGTTGTGGGCGGCCAGTCCTGCGAGGAGCTTGCCGCGCACCTCGGGGCGGCCGATCAGCTCGCCGAGCGGCGCCTCGCCCGATCCGGCGCCGCACAGCGTCCGGCAGCCGTCGAGGCTGGGGAAGACGAGCAGGCCGACGTCGCGCCGGTCGTGGCCGGTCACCACCACGTCCTGGATGACCGGAGCGGCGGCGCTGATCACCTCGGTGCGCAGCTCGCCGACATGGACCCAGGAGCCGGAGAGCAGCTTGAAGTTCTCGGCGATCCGGCCGTCGAAGACGATGCCCCGCGCCGGATCGTCCGGGTCGGCCAGCTTGCCGGCATCCCCCATCCTGAAGAAGCCATCCTGGTCGAAGATCTCGCCCGCCAACTCGGGCTGCCGCCAGTAGCCGGGCGTGACGTTGGGTCCCTTGACCCGCAGCTCGAGCTTGCCCGCGACCGGCGTCAGCTTGATCTCGGTCCCCGGCAGCGGCAGGCCGATGACGCCCGGCCGTTCGGCGTGGAAGTGGCTGACGGCGGCGGCGGGAGCCGTCTCGGTCGAACCCCAGCCCGCGAGAATGGCAACCCGCCTCCCGGTCGCCCGCACCGCCAGCCGCTCGAGCTGCTCCCACAGGTGCTGCGGCAGCGAGGCCGCGCCGTAGAAGACGGCGTCGAGGTCGCGGAAGAACGTCGCGCACAGCTCGCCGTCCCGCTCGAGGTAGGGCAGCAACATGTCGTAGCCGCGCGGCACGTTGAAGTACAGCGTCGCCTGCACCTCGCGGAGGTTGCGCACCGTGGTCTCGATCAGCCCGGGCAGCGGCCTGCCGCCGTCGATGTAAAGGCTGCCGCCATGAAAGAGGATCATGTTGAAAGTGTAGCTGCCGCCGAATGTGTGGCTCCACGGCAGCCAGTCCACGATCACCGGCGGCCGCGCCGCGAGGAAAGGCCAGAGCTGTGCCGTCGCCTGCTGGTTCGAGCAGAGCATGCGCTGGGTGGTGAGGGCGCCCTTGGGCCGGCCCGTCGAGCCCGAGGTGAAGAGGACCTTCGCGATCGTGTCGGGGCCGACCGCGGCAAAGCGGGCCGCGACGGCGTCCGTCGAGGCGGCGCCGAGCAGGTCCGCAAAGTCCGTCGCCGGGCGATCGGTAGGCGGGTTGGCGCTGACCACGAGCTCGCCGCCGTTGCCGAGCGCCGCCGCGCAGGCCGCGAAAGCCGCCTGGTACCTGGCGCCGTCCGCGGCATAGACCAGGCCGGGAGCGGTCCACTCGACGACGTAGCGCAGCTGCGCATGCTCCAGCGACTGCACCGAGTAGGCAGGCGAGATCGGCACCACCGGGATGCCGACGTGCATGGCCGCGAGTTGCAGCAGGGCGTTGTCGATGCCGTTCTCGGAGAGGACCGCCACGCCCCGCTCCGGACCGAGACCGCGTGCCAGCAGCGCCGCCGCGATCCGCTCCACCGCGGCCAGCGCCTGACCGTAGGTGACGTCCAACGTCGGAGGCGGCGCCGGAACCGGCGGCGGGAGCGGCAGCGGCGGCGGGAGCGGGAGCGGCGGCGCCGGACGCGGCGGCGGGGCGCTCGGCGAGGAAGGTGCGCTCAGGCGCTTCCCGTGCCCAGCGGAGGAGCAGGTCGCCGACACAGCGCGGATACGGCAGCAGGGCTTGCGGCGAGCGCAGCACCAGCCCGCCGTCGGACAGCCGCCGGGTGGCGACCGCCGCCGGCGCCAGGGCGAGCGGCCTGCTGGGAGCCTTCCCTGCGAGTCCTTGGGGGTCGGTGTCGTCGCGCACGGACAAGGACATGAATTTAGCATGGGACCCCGCGGCGCCGAAGCGCCGGCGCGGGCGCGGGACCTGTGCCAGAATGAGCGCCGGCACGACCCCTACCCGGACGATGAGCGGTTGAGAAACGCCGTCTACTTCTACGGCACCTGCCTGGTCGACCTCTTCTATCCCGAGGCCGGGATGGCCGGCATCGAGCTGCTGCGCCGCGCGGGCCTCGAGGTGGTCTTCCCGCAGGCGCAGACCTGCTGCGGCCAGCCGGCCTTCAACAGCGGCTATGCCGCCGACGCCCGCGCCGTCGCCCGCGCCCAGGTGGCCCTGTTCCGCGAGCCCTGGCCGGTGATCGTTCCCTCCGGCTCCTGCGCCGCGATGATGCGCTGCCACTACCCGGGGCTGTTCGCCGGCGAGCCCGACCTGCCGGCGGTCGCGGCGCTCGCAGGCAGGGTCCACGAGCTCACCGAGTTCCTGGTGGACGTGCTCGGCGTCAAGCTGGCCGACCGCGGCCTGCCGGTGCGCGTCGCCTGGCACGCCTCCTGTCATGCGCTGCGTGAGCTGGGCGCCGGCGAGCAGCCCAAGGCGCTGCTCGGCCAGCTCGCCAACGTCGAGCTGGTGCCGCTGGCGCGGGAGCGCGAGTGCTGCGGCTTCGGCGGCACCTTCTCGGTCCGCTTCCCGGAGGTTTCGGCGGCGATGGTGGCGGACAAGGCCGACGACGTCGCCGCATCCGGCGCCACCGAGCTGCTGGCCGCCGACTGCGGCTGCCTGCTCAACATCGCCGGCAGGCTGGCACGGACCGGCAGCACCGTGCGCGCGCGGCACATCGCCGAGTTCCTGTGGGAGAGGACTCGCGCCGCGCCGCCGCCAGCGGCGCCGCCGCCGGATGCGGCCGCGGCGGGCAGGCGATGACGGCTCCGGCCGCGCCCCCCGACTTTCGCGCCGGCGCCGCGGCCGCGCTCGCCGACCCCAAGCTACGCGCCAACTTCCGCCGCGCCATGGACGGTCTGATGGCGAAGCGCGCCGCGCTCTTCGCCGACCCGGCCGAATGGCGGTCGCTGCGCGCCCTGGGCGCCGCCATCCGCGCCCGCAGCCTCGCGCGCCTGCCCGAGCTGCTCGAACGCCTCGAGGAGCGCCTGCGCGCCAACGGCATCCAGGTCCACTGGGCCGAGACCACGGCCGAGGCCAACGCCGCCGTCCTGGCCATCCTGCGCGCCCGCGGCGCCACCCGGGTGGTCAAGGGCAAGTCGATGGTCTCCGAGGAAATGCACCTCAACGCCTTCCTCGATGCCCACGGCGTCGAGTCGCTCGAGTCCGACCTGGGCGAGTACGTCGTGCAGCTCGACGGCGAGATGCCGTCGCACATCATCATGCCGTGCATCCACAAGGACGGCCGCCAGATCGCCCGCCTCTTCGGCGAGAAGATCCGGGGCGCGCGCTACACCGAGGACGTCGACGAGCTGACCGCCATGGCGCGCCGCGTCCTGCGCGCCAAGTTCCAGGAGGCCGACGCCGGGATCTCGGGCGTCAACATCGCGGTCGCCGAGACCGGTACCCTGGTGCTGATCGAGAACGAGGGCAACGGCCGCATGTCGACCCACGTGCCGCCGGTCCACGTCGCGCTGATGGGGATCGAGAAGGTGGTCGAGCGCCTCGAGGACGTGCCGCCGCTGCTCGCCCTGCTCTGCCGCTCGGCCACCGGCCAGACCATCACCACCTACACCAACCTGATCAGCGGCCCGCGCGCCGCCGGGGAGCTGGACGGGCCGCGCGAGGTCCACCTGGTCATCCTCGACAACGGCCGCTCGCGGATCTTCGCCGATCCCGAGCTGCGGGCGACCTTGCGCTGCATCCGCTGCGGCGCCTGCATGAACCACTGTCCGGTGTACACCCGCGTCGGCGGCCACGCCTATCAGGCCGTCTACCCGGGGCCGATCGGCAAGATCCTGATCCCGCAGACCGAAGGGCTGAAGCTGCGGCGCGAGCTGCCGCAGGCATCGAGCCTCTGCGGCGCCTGCGTCGAGGTCTGCCCGGTGGAGATCCCGATCACCGAGCTGTTGCTGCGGCTGCGGCGCGAGGCCGCCCACCCCGATCCCGGCTCGCCGGTGCTGCAGGCGGGCGAGGCGCGCGCCCCCGTCGAGGACCGCACCTGGGCGGCCTGGCGGCGGGTCTTCGCCTCGCCGCGCGTCTACCGCCTGGTCAGCCGGCTCGCCACCCGCCTGCGCTGGCTGCCGCCGCCCCGGCTGGGCCCCCTGCGCGCCTGGACCGGCGCCCGATCGGCGCCGCGCCCGGCGCGCCGCACCCTCCACGAGCTCGCCCGCCGCGACGGGGTGCCCGATGCCTGACCTCCCCGCCGCCAGCCCCCGGGAGCGCATCCTCGGCCGCCTGCGCGCCGCCGCGCCGGCCGCCCAGCCGCCGGCGCCTGGCGATGCCGCCCACGGCGCCGGCACGGCACAGGGCGCCGGCTCGGCCCACGGCGCCGGCACGGCACATCCCGCAAACGCTGCAAACACCGCCGGCACGGCAAGCTCCGCCAGCAGCGCCAGCACCGCCGTCCTCGCCGCCAAGACCTGGCCGCCGGCGGAGCGTATCGCGCGCCTCAGGCGCTGCATGGAGGCGGTGAGGGCCGAGTTCGTCGAGGCGACGGCCGCCACCTGGCCGGCGGCGGTCCGCGAGCTGCTGCGCGGCGCCGGCGCGCGCACGCTCTGGGCCGGCGCCGGCGACCCGCTCGCCGCGCCGCTCGCCGCGGCCGGCGCCGACGGCGGCGCCCCCGCGCTCCGGCTGTTCGACCGGCCGGTCGAGGAGCTCAAGGCGGCGCTGTTCGCGACCGCCGACGCCGGTATCACCACCTGCCTCGGCGGCATCGCCGAGACCGGCGGCCTGATCCTCTGTCCATCGCCCGGCGAGCCGCGGCTGCTCTCCCTGGTGCCGCCCATCCACCTCGTGCTGCTCGATCCGGCCCGCATCTGGGACACTCTCTGGCACGCGGTCCGCGACCTCGGCTGGTCACGGACGCTGCCCGCCAACGCCCTGGTGATCTCCGGTCCGAGCAAGACCGCCGACATCGAGCAGACGCTGGCCTACGGCGTCCACGGTCCCAAGCGCCTGATCGTCGTCCTCGTGCCCGGCGCCCCCGGCTGATCCGGCGCGGCAGCGCTGCGCCGCCGGCGCGGGACCGGGCAGCTACCCGAACGGGTGGGTGTGGACTACATCCTGTCCTCGGCAGGCCTACAAGAACTTCAGCAACCAGCTGATTTTCCAGACCGCTCAGGGCCGCTACGCTGGATCCGTGGTGGACGCTACCCACGCGGTGGGCCGCGCCGCGCCGTTGCGGGTTTCCATCTCGGGAGAGTCAAACCATGAAAGACGACACCACCCTCTACTCGCTGCCGCGGGGATCCGAGACCATCCTGGTGGCCGAGGACGACGAGACGCTCCGCACGCTGCTCGGGATCGCGCTCGAGAGCTGCGGCTACACCGTGCTCAAGGCTGCCGGCGGCGCCGAAGCCTTGCGTCTCGCGGAGCGGCACGACGGCGCCATCCCGCTGCTCATCAGCGACGTGGTCATGCGGGGAATGGACGGCTGCGAGCTCGCCGACCGCCTCGCGGCGCTCAACCCGGACCTGAAGGTGCTGTTGCTGTCGGGCTATCCCGTCGACCCTGACCTCCACGGCGGCGTCGCCTTCCTGCAGAAGCCTTTCCGGCCGTCCATCCTGGTGGCCAGGGTGCGCACGCTCCTCGACGCCCCACCCGCGCCTCAGGCGCTCGCCCTGATCGAGCATTCCCGATCGCCGGCGGCCTCGTCTCCCAACGGCCGGCGGGTCGCCAAGCTCGAGGCCTGCACCTACCGGTAGGACCGAGGGGAGAACAGGGATCGAGATCAGGAAGGGCGCCGCAGCGGCACGCCGGTGGCGGCGGCTTCACGCAGCTTGGGATGGAGCACGAGCCCGAAGCCGTCGGCCATGCGGGGGAAGTAGTTGAAGATGGCGATCAGGTGGCCGAGCTCGAGCAGCCCTTGATCGTCGAGGCCCGCGTCGCGCAGCGGCTGCCAGTCGGCCGCCGTCATCTCGCGCGGCCGCAGGGACATGGTTTCGGCCACCGTGCACAGCGCCCGCTGGCGCGGCGTCAGCTCCGGCAGCTCGCGCCAGCGATG
Organism: Thermoanaerobaculia bacterium; assembly: GCA_035308185.1. GTDB lineage: Bacteria > Acidobacteriota > Thermoanaerobaculia > Multivoradales > UBA5704 > JASLEW01. The sequence goes on from DATGHG010000295.1 coordinate 25,403, forward strand.
CTGCTTGATCGCTTCGACCAGCTCCGGATCGCCGTTTTCGACACGCAGAAACTCTGCGTGAGATTCCGTTCAGTACTCGCAGACCTGCGCCGCCGAGGCGACCGCCGCCACCATCTCGCGCTCGGCGCGGTCCAGCGCGCCGGGCGCGAACATGATCTCCTGGAATGCCCGCTGCATCGCCGGGCCGATGCGCGGATGCGCGGCGAGCAGCCGCGACATGTCGCCGACGAAGCCAAAGTCATAAGGCGATCTCTGGCCCCCCGGCGCGCGCCGCCGCAGCTCCTCCTCGTCCGGCAGGGCGATGAACGGTCCTCGATCTTCAGGCATGGAGCGATCCTTTCACGCGGGCGCGCCAGGCGCCAATAGAGAAGGTGCGCCGAGACCCCGCCGGCGGACAAGCCCGGACTTCCTCAAGCTGTGGACGGCGAAGGCCATCTCGGAGCTGGGCTCGCGCATCACCCGCGAGGGCATCCCGCTGACCGCCCTGCTGGTGCTGCATGCCAGCGCCCTGCAGATGGGGCTGCTCAACGCGCTGGGCGGCGCCGCCGTGCTGGTCGTCGGCCTGGCGGCCGGCGTCTGGATCGACCGCCGGCGGCGGCGGCCGGTGCTCATCGCCGCCGACCTCGGCCGCGCCGCGGTGCTCGCCTCGATCCCGGCGGCGGCACTTGCCGGCAGGCTGGCGATGGGACAGCTGTATGCGGTCGCCGCCCTCGCCGGCGTCCTCACCATCTTCTTCGACGTCGCCGACCAGTCGTACCTGCCGACGCTGGTCGAGCCCGACCGCATCCTGGACGCCAACGCCAAGCTCACCCTGAGCAGCACCCTTGCCGAGATCGCCGGTCCCGGCCTGACCGGCTTCCTGGTGCAGCTCATCACCGCGCCGATCGCCATCCTGTTCGACGCGCTTTCCTTCCTGGTCTCCGCGCTGCTGCTGGTGGCGATCCGCCAGCGCGAGCCGCCGCCGGAGCGCCGTCCCTCCGAACGCCTGCCGGCACAGGCGCTGGCCGGCGTGCGCTGGATCTTCACCGAC
>DATGHG010000296.1:0-15207 GCA_035308185.1 Thermoanaerobaculia bacterium
CTCCGGAACGACAACCACGGGCTCGAGGTCGCCAATCTGGGCGCGCCGATGCGCGCGGCAACGGCGTCAAGAACGGCACCCTCGGGACGCTCGAGGCGGTCTCGCCTGACCGCTTCGTGGCGCGCCTCGACGACGGCCGCCAGGTGGCTTTCAGCCCGGCGCAGTACGACAGCATCGCCCACGGCTACGCCGTCACCATCCACAAGAGCCAGGGCGCCACGGTGGACCGTACCTACGTGCTCGCCGACCCGATGATGAACCGCAACGCCAGCTACGTGGCGCTCACCCGCCACCGGGACGGCGTGCAGGTCTACAGCGACCGCCAGACGTTCACCGACCGCGAGCACCTCGACCGGGCGCTGTCGCGCGCGCCGGCGAAGGACCTCGCCCGCGACTACGGGGTGTCGGCGATCGAGCGCCAGGCCGAGCGTATCGAACGCGCCGAGCCGCTCCGGGAGCAGGAGCGGAGCCTCTATGGCGACCAGGAGCACATCCGCCGCTCGCTGCTGACAATCCGGCACGCCGACACCATGGACCAGCGGCTCGCCGACGCGCGAGCGGTGCTCGAGCGGACCGCCGCCAGGGTCTACACCGAGCCCACGCGGGCGGTGCGGCACCTGACCGCCGATCCGAAGGTCACCGAGCGGCTCGCCGCCAAGACCGCCCCCGAATACGGCCAGATGCACGGCCGCGCCGCCGGCATCCTCCGCGGCCCCGACGCCCACCGCCAGGCGGCCGACAGCGCGCTGCCCGCGCTGCGCGACGCCATCCGCAGCTACCGCATCGCGCTCGGCGAGGCCACGACGGCGCGCGCCGCGGCCGACAAGCTCGGCGGGCGCTTCCACCTGCCCAGCTGGGAAGCCGAGGCGCGCCAGGTCAGCCAGACCCTCCATCGCGTCCAGCAGGCGATCCAGGGGCCGGAGAAGGCCCTGGAGGCAGCCGTTCGCGAGGTGGGATCCCAGGCCGCCAAGCTCGCGGTTTCCGCCCTGCCCACGGCGCTCCAGCTACCTGTCCAGCTCGCCATCCGGGCGGTCGAGCGGGCGATCGACCTTGGGCTTGGGCTCGGTCGCTAAGGGCTGAGAGGCATAAAAGAGGCGTGCATCTTGACAGCTGGCCGATTTATGAATAACCTCTTGACGAGCGAGAGCGAGGTATGGTAAGATCGCTAACCGTAGTTGGAGGTATGTAGTAAGGCAGCGCCTCTCCTCAATTTCGAGGGCGAGTTTGGGCCTTTGCCCGAGGAAACAATAGAATGCACATCTACAATGTTAGCTACGATCTTAAAAAGCCAGGCCGGAACTACGCGGCCCTCTTCACCGAGCTGAAGAGGATCGGCGATTGGTGGCACTACCTCGAGTCCACCTGGCTCATCGCCACGGATGAGACCGCAAGTCAGGTTTGGAACCGCATCAGCCCGGCCATCGACCAGAACGACCGCGTGCTGATCATCGAGGTCGTCAACAACACGAACGGCTGGCTCACGCAAGAAGCTTGGGACTGGATTAACCAACACTTCCAGGCTGCGGCGGCTTAGATGAATTTCCTGCGCTACGACCTACAGCTCTCTGCAACCGATGTCGTTGAAGTAACGCTCGACCGACAAGCGAATGTACGCCTGTTGGACGCCCAGAATTTTTCTCTTTTCACAAGCCGGCAGGCGCATCGCTATCACGGGGGTCTGGCTAAGCGATCGCCATTTCGGCTACGGGCTCCATCGGCAGGATCGTGGCATTTGGTGATTGACCTGGGAGGCTATGCAGGCCAGGTCAGAGCCTCAGTCCGTACGCTCCGAGCGTCACACAATGCCTGACGCCCCTACTTCTCAACAGGACGAGCTCCTACGGCAAACAGAGCAGCGCATCGCACGGCGACGAGCCGCCGAGGGGATCGCATCGCCCCCCAGTTGTTCTTCTTCCCCTTCTTTACACATAGAGGTTCCAGTCAAGGACACAGGCAAGGACACAGGCAAGAACGCAGCCAAGTCTCCAGAGATGGCACGAGAAGCCAGAGGAAACAACGGAGGCCCGTTCCTCCGGAAGGACGGTGATTGGTGGGTGGAGGGACTGGGTGCTGGTGATTCCCCCGAGTCAAACTCGGCTATCCCCTTGACCGACTACATTCTCGAAGCGGCGGCGCGCAATCGGTCGAGCTTCGAGAGGCTCTACGAGGACAGCGACAAGGTCGCCGGAGATCCCCAGCACTACCGTTCACCGTGTACTGTTTTCGTCGCTTTCCTAAAAAGCCGATCAGAATTCACTGCCTTCGACGGCTATGACGCGGCCTCTTTTCTTGATGGACTTCTGGCGGACCTCGTGCCTGGGGCGGATGACCCTTGGTGTGAGCTGCTGCCGAACCAGGACACCTTCGACCACGAGATCCATCCAAGGGACAGCGTCATCGATCTTTGGGACCGTATCCTCGCTCCAATCGACTTGGTCAGTCCTGGCTTGCGGCGAGCAGAGGAACTAGCGGAGCGCTTCCCGGTTCGCTCGCGACGCTACACCCATTTTCGTGATCAATCCTATCTGCGAGTAATCTCCCTTGCCTACTGGCTCGCTCGCTTGACCAAGGGGCACAGATTCTTCCTGAGTTGCCGCGACGCAGGAGAATTTGCGAAATGCAGCCATACTCAGGCGAGCCTGTTCTTGAAGCGTGGCCAGAGAGATCTTCTACTCGGGCTCAAGCAAAAGAGCCGGCGGACGGGAGAAGCTAGTGAGTACTCGTTTAATTTGGCCCTCGTCGGGGCTGATTCCCGCCAGCAATAGTTTGCCGCTGGGGTCGACTGTCCCGTGGCGCCCCGCCCTGTCCCCTTGCGACCGTCTCCGGGACGGGCGCGGCAGCGAATGCCGACAGTTTCCGGGGTTCAACCCCCGGCGGCGTGGGCCTAGCCGCCCTCCTAGTTCGGCCCTCATCGCCCCCGCGTCCCGAGCGTGGTAGTAGACCAGGTTGACAGCTCGCTCCTCGAGCGTCGCGCCAGCCATGGAACGCGGGCTGCAGCGAAGCGTAGTGCAGGGCTCGTTGCTGACTCCGCTAGCTTCCGTTATTCTTCACTTATCGGAAGCTCCTTGAGGGGAGGTTGAATCATGCCGCAGACGCCCTCGTCGCACCCCGCCGCCGCTCCGCCACCACCTGTCCCCCACGACGACGACTACGCCCACGGCTACCGTGACGGCCTGGCCAACGAGCCGGCCTACGTGGCAGGGGCGGGGCAATCCGCGGCGCTCTTTGCCGACCTCTTCGCACCGGGAGCGGTGGCGGAGAGGGAGGAACGCTACTTGCGCGGCTACCTGCAAGGCCAGCACGACCGGCAGCACCCGCAACCAAGCGCTGCGGCGCCTGGCCGGCCCGCAGAGCCGCGATGAGCCGTCCTGCGGCCCCAACGCCCGGGGCCGAGATCGCTCGCCAGCGCTCCGCTGTCGCGGCGGGCGAGGCGATTTTCTCGACCTCGGACGCCGCGCCGCCGGTCTTGCTCTCCCAGGCGACCGCCGAGAAGGTCCGCGCCATCCTCGTTGCGGGGACGTCGCCGGCGACGGCTCGCGCCCACGCCGGCGACGTCGCCTACTTTTGGGCCTGGGCCGGCGCCGAGCTCGGTCTGGCCGAGCGCTACCCCGTGTCGCCGGCGGCCCTGGTGCAGTTTGTAGCCGATCATCTCGAGGGCCTGCCGCCGGCGACCGAGGCGGCGCTGCGCGAGCGCGCCGCGCGGGGGTTGCCGGGAGGCAAGACCAAGCCCGGACCGCACGCCCTGGCCACCATCCGCCGCCGCCTGGGCTCGCTCTCGAAGGCGCACCAGCTCGCCGGCGTCGCCAACCCCTGCCAGCGCGCCGAGCTGCGCGAGCTGCTGGCGCGCGCCGGCCGCCGCGAGGCGCGCAACCCAGGCGCGCCGCGGCGCAAGCGGGCCGCCACCCGCGAGGTGCTCGACGCCTTGCTGGCGACCTGTGACGAGACCCTTGCCGGCATCCGCGATCGCGCGCTGCTGCTTTTCGCCTGGGGTTCCGGGGGCCGGCGCCGGTCCGAAGTCGCCGCGGCCCGCGTCGAGGACCTGGCCGCGGTCGACGGCGGCTATCTCTTCCGCCTCCGGCGCAGCAAGACCGACCAGGCCGGCGAGGGCGCCGAGCTGCCGGTGCTCGGCCGCGCGGCGTGTGCGCTCACCGCCTGGCTCGCCGCGGCGGGCTTGACCGAGGGGCCGCTGTTTCGCCCGCTGTCCTGGCACGGCCGCGCCGGTGCCGGTCTCTCCGATCGCAGCGTCGCCGAGATCGTCAAGGCGCGCGCCGCCCTGGCCGGCTACGACGCGCGGGAGTTTGGCGGCCACAGCCTGCGCTCAGGCTTCGTCACCACCGCCGGCCGCCAGGGCGTCAGCCTCGGCGACGCGATGGCTCTCTCCGGTCACCGCGGCGCCGCCGTGGCTCTCCGCTACCACCAGGCCGGCGCTGCACTGTCGAACCCGGCGGCGCGGCTCGCTGACTGAACGGCACGAGCCACGCCCGCCGGTTGGTGGGCTACGCCCCTTCTCTGACGCGCGCGGCGAAGTGCGGTAGCGGCCGCTGGCTGCACGCTCGAGCCGCCAGCTGGCCGGCGACGAGCCCCCGAAGCGTCAGTGCTGCTCCTGGTCGCGGAGGCGGCGGGGACGGTGGCGGCACGATGATCACGCCGCCGCCGCCGCCATCATCGCAGGGATTGTCTGCGCCGCAATCGCCGCTGCCACCGCCGCCAATAGGTCCATCGCCACCACACCCCGGCGCTGTGGGGTCCGTCGAGCAGGTGTTGTCCTGACATACGCCATTGGCATCGCAGCCGCTCTGACAGGTTGGTGGGCAAATGCAGTCTGGCGGGCACTGACTTGGCGGTGGCGGCGGCGGGGCTAGCTCCGCGGGCGTCTTCCACATTTGGTCAGCCTCGGAGCAGTCGGCTGGACCGACGGTCCGAGCTTGACCCGGCCCGGCGGGTGTTCCCATGATGCGACCATTGCAACCAGCAGGCGCATCACCCAGACCCAGCACGTGCCCGATCTCGTGAGCGAGGTTGTCATATTGGGGGTAGCACGTCGCCCCGTTCCCTTGCTGGGACCAGAGATCAATCACGAGGCTGGTCGGTTTGCCACCAGAATAACTCGCGGAGGTCAGCCCGCAACGACCGCCCGGCGACCAGGAGGTGCCCGCATGCAGGTTGACGGTGACCGGAAAACCCCCCTTGCCGTTGGGGACAAGCGTCGGGAACCCTTTGCCGAACTGTGGACAGGGCTTCCAATCCCCGATTGCTTGGCCCAAGGTTCCGCCGTCAACGCTTGAGCTATCGATGTCGAGTTCACCAATTCCCGGTACGACCGGGGTGCCGACTTTTGGCGGGGAGCACTGATCGGCCACCACCGATGGCGCCGTCGAGATCAGGAGGAGCGAGAAAACCGGTAGTGTGTATCGGAGTCTCACGGCCGGCTCCCTCCCGAAGTCGTGCCTGGGTGGGCCAGGGGGCTAGCCATGAGTCTTCGCACGGCTTGCACGAGCTCGCTGAAAGTAGCTACCTGCAACCGCGGGTCCGCCTTCAGCGCAGGTGGAAGGACTAGCCCTTTACCGGTTGCAAGAAGAAACTCGTTTTGCACCGGCGCCACCATCCATGTGCCGTTCTTGACCCAGCGGTACACGAAGATCAATACCTGATCGCCGACCTTGGGATCTCCGAACGACTTGCTGGGCGCACCGCAGAAGACATATGGGCCGACGCGGAAGTGGGCCACCGGATGCAGGATAAAGATGCTGCTGGGGGTTCCTGCTGCCTCTCGTAACGTTTCCTGGATCTTGAGCGTTAGTAGCGAGTAGGGGCTGTGCACCGAGAACCCGGGTGTCACGGCCGTGATGGTTCCCGCGTAAACGCCCTGTGCGTTGGTCACCAGGTCATCGACGTTGTCCGCTGGAGGATCCTCAGCAGCCGTAAAGCTCGAGTCGATCGAGATACTGGTGCACGCTTTTTCTGGAATTTGGGCAACCCCAATGCTGGTGTCTGCGTGCGGCAAGGCTGCCTGTCGTCGCACCTCGGCACGAAGCGGACTGTCTTCTGCCGCTCCAAGTGCCTCCCAATTGAGCCCGCGGTCCGGGTCCGCGACGGCTTGCGCCGACGCCCAAGCCGGCGGCGCTCCGGCCTCCTCGGCTGCTGGCATTCGCAACACGTCGGGAGGTGACTCCATGTTCGCAGGCCGTTGCGCCGTGATTCCAGACGAGAGCAGGAACGAGCTGGCGGCCCAAATCGAGATCAGCAGGCAGTTCCGGAGTCGATAGGGTCTTTGCTGCATGGAACCTCCTTTTCGAAGATCAACGGTGCAACGCTACGGGTACGATACAGGCGCCCCTCGGGCGCTATGCATGAACTGCTTCAATAGTGGTTAGTTTCCCGAAAGCGCAGAAACGGGACATGAGATTTTGAGCTGCGCATACCGGGAGCCTGCGGGGGGGCCTCCGGCCCGGCGCTGCACAGTGCGGTTCTGTACCAATCGCGGCCCCTGGATCACGGAACATCGCACCAGGATGCGCGCGCTGTGGGGGCCGGCGGCACTCACCGCCGGCCCCCACAGCGCGCGACAAGCGAGGAAATCGCCGGCTTCGCCGGCGCCCCGGCCATGCCGGGCTCCGCCCGGCGCCTGCCCCCCTCCCCCGCTCGAGCTGCGCCGATCGGCGGCTCGGCGCCGGGCGGCTTCGACGTGAACCCTCGCGGCAGGCCCAGAGCCTCGCGGATCAGCTCAGGAGTGAGGCCATGCAGCCGACGACGGCCTGCCCAGGCCAGGAAGCGCCGCAAGGCACTGAGAGCTTGCGCCTGTGTCGTCCACAGCCGGCCGTCGGCGAGAACCGCCGCGCGGTAGTCCTGCAGGCGCTCGACCGTCACCTCGGCGATCGTCCCGCAGCCGAGCCGAGCGACGGCCGCGCGGAGGTGGCCATCTTGGAGCCGCCTGGTGTTGCGGGGAAAACGGCACAACAGGTAGGGAACCATGGCCGCCGTCCACGAGACCACACGCACCGGACCGCTCTCGATTCTCTCCTCTGCGGGCTCCACGCCTGGCCGCCCGACCTGGCGGCGCAGCAGCTCGCACGCTCGATTCGCCGTCTTTCGTATCGATCCGGGAGCGAGCCCCAGCGCCCGCGCCGTTTCGCCTGGGCTCAAGCCCAGGTGATAGCGCAGGGCCAGAAGCTTGCGCTGTCCCGCCGGCAGTGTGCGGCAGGCCCGATCGAGATCGGCGAGCCGGTCGCGGTGATCCTGGATCGGTTCGATGGCGAACTGCGGGCGCCACTCCCCCAGCTCCACATATCGCGCCTCGTGGAGCCGCCGCTCGCGCCAGTAGAGGATGCACCGGTTTTGCAGCGTCCCGAGCAGCCAGACCTCCGGACGCTGGATCTCGTGCCACCTCGCCACCGCGAGCAGCAGCGTCGTCTGCACCAGATCCTCCGCGTCCTCGGCCGGGATCTGGTGCCGCCGCAGGATGCGCCGCAGGCACGGCCGGAGACGCTCGCACAGCGCCGGCAGCTCCTCGCGGCCCGCGGGCTGCTTTGTCTCTTCCACAGATGCCCCCATACGGTATAGCCTATACAAGATGACGCGCATCTACGCGAGAAGTAACGTCCTTGCCTAACGGCCCGCCCGAACACGGAGCGCGGGCACCGGCGCCGGAGGGCATCGGCCGGGCGGTGATCCCCCTTTTTCTTCGTGTCTGTTGGCTGGTCCTGCTCGGTTGCGCCGGCGTGCTGGTGGCCGCTGTCGTCGGCCTTGCGGAGCAGCTCGGCCTGCCGCTGCTGGCCGGCTTGCCAGGCCCCTTGCTCTTCGGAGGCATGCTCCTGTTCCTCGCCTGGTGGCACACCCGCGGGCCAGGCCGCCACTTGTGGAGCTCGCCGACGAGCTTCGGCCGGCGCTGGTGGAGCTAGCCGATGGTTGCCGCGCGCGCAGCAGGCCCCAGGAGCCACGATCGGCACCGCGGCCGCCTCTCACCCTCTGGCCCGCCCTCCGTGCCGCCCCTGCCCGGCCTGGCGCGTTCCGGCCGGCCAAAAGAGCGGCAGCCCCCCAACCGCCGGGGGGCCGCACCGTGACCGCCCGCGAGCTCGCCCTCGCGCACCTCGTCTATTGGACCTTTGCCGCCGAGCAGCTCCCCGCCGGCGCGTCTCTCCTCGAGCCGGTGGACTCCTCGTCGCGCTGGTGGGCGATCCGCAACCCCCACACCGGCGTCGTGTTTGGATGGCATGCAGATGCGCGCCGGCTGGCGGACCTCTACTGGCAAGCCCTGGCCGAGGAGGGGCGCTGCGAGCTGGTCGCCGAGGCAGTCTCCAAGGACCGGGATGCGCAGCACCGCATCGCCTGGTCCGCGGCGTGGTCCCACTGGACGCGCGACGTCGGCGCCAGGGACCGCGCCGCCGAGCGCGCCGTCAATGCGTGGCTGGTGCGCAACCGGAGCGCCTTGGATGCTGCTCTTTTGGAGCTGAGCGAGGATCTCTATCCCAACCTCGACGGGCCCCCACCGCCACCACCACCCAAGGACACGGATACCGCTCTGGCTCTCCGGCTCGCCACCGCGGCGCTGATCGAGGATGAGGTTGACCTGGCGCGCCACATCTACGCCTACGTGGCGGTCGTCGACCGTGATCGCCGCCTGCTGCCGGCGCTGCTGTCCTCCGCGGATGTCGTGCTCGATTACGTCGCGGACCAGGCCGGCGCCGAGGTGCCGCCAGTCCGCTAGCTTGGCTTCCAGCCGTTACCGCTCGCCCGAAAAAAAGCTCCAGGTAGGGGGGTCGAAGTCGTTGCCTCGCCGTTGAGCGCTGGTGGCTCCAAAATCATCGGCTCGGCCGATGCCAACTCCTGAGCGTCGTTGGTAAGCTTCAGACGGGCCTGGCACCGGCGCAGGCTTCGCTCATCAGCACAGGGTCCGGCCTTCGGCGTTGCCGCTGCAAGGGGCGTCAGCCACCCCCACCCCTCACCGCATCGACCGGCCGCGCCGGACGTGCCCTCGCTGCGCTCGGCGGCTTCGCCGCCCGCCGCTTGGCGCGGAACCGCTACCCGTCCGGGTCCATCTCAGGGCCGGAATCGCCCGCCGGTGTGACCAAGTGGACCGCCGCCTGCCACAGCCACCGTAGGCTGCCTACGACGAGCGCCTCGACCGCACCCGCCACCGGTGCGGCCGACGCCGGCGGCGGCGCCTTCGCTCCGGCGGCCGCAGCAGGCAGCACCAGGACGAGGAGGGCAGCGGACGCGAACCTACGCACAGGTCTGCACATCGTGGCGGCGCTCTCCTTCTAGCTCGCCGGCGGGCGATCGGCCGCCGGATCGCTCCTACCCGACGCGAGCACCAGCCGCAACCGCGTCACCGGTCCGGCCGGCCCGAACAGCTCCCGCCGCCGGCGAGCCGGCAGCATCGCCCGCAGCAGGTCCAGGTCCAGCGATCGGCCGGCATCGTCGACGAGGATCTCGTGCCCTCGCCGCGGGGGCAGGTGCTTGCTCAACCCCGGAGAGGATTGACCCCGCCTCTGCCAGTAGGCCAAGCACTCGAACTGCACCGCCGCGAGCAGCCACTGCGCCCTGTCCTCGAGCACTTCCCAATGGACCGCCAGCTCGATCACTGCCCGGACCACGATCCGGGTGAGATCTTTTTTTGGGATGCGATGGGCGAACAGGATGCGGCGCAGCTCCGGCCGCACCAGGGCCAGGGTTTCGACCAGCTCGGCGTTCGCCAGCTCGGCCCGGTCGTCCTGCATGTCGTCGGACCCCGGCCCGCTCAGTTCGCCGACCCCACCGCCGCCGGCGGGCGCCCTTGCCGTCGCAGCAGTGCCGCGGTGTCGGCGATCAGGCGCACCGTCGCCGAGCCGCTCATGATGGTGGCCAGCACCGTGCGCGTGATGGCGACGGTTTCGGCCGCCATCGTCGCACCCTCGACCCGCAGCACTTCGCTGAGCTCCGCCGCCAGGCCGTCCAGCTCCGCTACCCGTCCACCCTGCAGGAGCACCTGGGCGAGATCGAGGCTCACCAGCACGGCGTCATAGACCGCATGCTCGACCAGAAAGGCGCGCTGGACCAGGCGCAGCACCCTGGCGCCCTCATCCGGCCGAACGGCTGCCAGGAGCCGGCCCTCGAGCCAGTCACGGCGGAGCCGCGTCCAGGCGTCATCGAACCTGGCATAGAGCGGTTGATCCTCCTCGAAGCGCTGCCCCGCCACGACCAGCTCGCCCAGCTCGAACAGGCACAGCGTCGCGGTGTGCCGCGCGCACAGGAGCAAGCGCGGTTCCTCTTCGCCCCTGAGGTGTCGCAGGGCGCGCTGGAACGCCCGCAGGCTTTCCTGGTACTCCCCAGCCTGATAGTGGATGTAGCCGAGCTTCACCGCGCACTTCGCGGCAAGCACGACCTCGGCGAGCCCTGAGTACACGACCGCGGCCCGCGATACCAGCCGCGCCGCTTCTTTCAGCTGCCCCACATCGCGCGCCAGGCTCCCGCGGAAGCTGTCCAGCTCCGCGTACACCATCGGGTCGGTCACGCCCTCCTCGGAGAGCGTCGCTTGCGCGAGCCGGAACAGCGCGCGCGCGTTCTCGAACTTGGCTTCCAATCTCTCCGCGTTGCCCAGCAGGCTCACCGCTTCCACCATCATCCCGCCCCGATCCGGCACTCGCTGCTCGAGCTGCTCGCAGATCTCATGGGCGCACTGCGCCAGGATGCGCACCGTCTCCGGTTCGCCCGGCGTCGCCTGGCGCGCCGCGTCGATGAGGTGCCGCGCCACCAGGCCCTCGGTGTAAATGCCGAGGCTGGCCCTCACGTGTTCGAGCCGTTGCGCCGGCGCGACCGCGAGGATTTGGGCGAACAGCCCTTCCGCGCGCTGCCCCTGCGCCTCCATCTCGGCGGAGTGCTCCTGCAGCATCGCCTCCAGGCTGCGGAAAGTCTCGTCGAACCCCTCCGGTCCGGCGTAGGCCACCTGGCGGCGCTGCTCGACATCGCGGTCGATCTCTGCCCGGCAGTGCGGGCAGACGCACCGCAGGTGTTCGAGGCCGATGACCACCACCGCGCGCGGGGGAATCCGCCCTGCCCTGACCGCTTGGAGCAGCTCGTGGGTGATGTGCAGAGTGGTGTCGTCACCTTCCCGGTCGGTGTCGTCTCTAGACAAAATTTGAGCCCTCCCGCAGTTGCATTGTTACAGCAAGTCGCGAGTCTACGAGATTAAGCCCCTGCACAACAAGAGGTGCCGGCCGGCCCGATCAGCGAGCCGACCCGGCCGGCACCCTTCCTACGCCTTCACACCTGCCACCTACCCGTCCGGGTCCATGCCGGGGCCGAGAGTTGGCCGCGGCCTGCTGCGAGCAGCACAACCGCCGTCCGGGTCCATGCCGGGGCCGAGATCGCACGTCGATGTGACCGCCGACCTGTGGCCCGCCGGCGTGACCAGATGGACCGCCGTCTGCCACAGCCACAGTAGACCGCCTGCGACCGTCTCGACGGCACCCGCCGGCGCCACAGACGCCGCCGGCGCTTTCGTGCCGGCGGCTGCCGCTGGCAAGGCCAGCAGCAGGAGCAGAAGCACGGAGGACGCAAACCTACGCACAGAACTGCGCATCGCTGCACTCTCTTTCTGGGATCGGCACCTTTAGGCCCAGAATCGGACCGCAGGGCCGCCCCTTGTCTGGAGAGTGCAGCGTCTTGTAGGCGGAGGGGGCATTCCCCCCTAACAACGCCTCGAATATCTAGGCTCCTCGGCGCACGCGGCGGCCGGCGCTCAGCCCCATACGGCTTGGCCTATTCGTGGTACGGTAATTTCGTCGCCACTGTCCCCAGGCGGCGATCACCGAGCCACTGCTTAGCCGGTGCGCTCCGTTGCGCGCCGGCGCCGGGACCGTTCGAGGACGAGCGGTTCCGGCACTTTTCCCCGCGCCGTCATTCGCCGGCGGATCCCCGCCGTCCTCAACACCCGGAGCCTCGACCGCGAATGCCGTCATGACTTCACGCCTGCTTGACTTCGTGACGGCGTGCCGCCATGCATTCATGCCTGCTTGACTTCATGAAGGCAAGCAGGCAATAATTACCGGCAAGGAGGGATTTCCCCGTGCCACGAAAAGGAGCGGTCCATGTTGACGAGTTGCCGGCTGCGGCCCGCAAGCGGCTAGGGCTGCGGCGAAGCCGGCAACAAACCTTCAAGCGGGAGGAGCTCCGCCGCGAGGCGATCGGCGTCCTGGATCAGATCCGGCACCTCACCGCCGACCAGCGGCGGCGGGTGCTCGAGCATGCCATCAAGGTCAACGAAGTCTAGGGAGAACCCATGAAGACGCTAGCTCTGTTCAGCCAGAAGGGCGGGACCGGCAAGACCACTCTCGCCGTGCACCTTGCCGTCGCCGCCGGCGAGTCCGGCCTGCTCGTCGCCATCGCCGATACCGACCCACAGCGCAGCGCGACCACCTGGGGGCGAGCTCGCGGCGGGCAGGCGCCCATGGTGGCGACCATCGCTGCCAGCGAGCTGCGCCGCGTGGTGGCGGCCGCGGAGCACGACGGCATCGGCCTGCTGATCGTCGACAGTGCCCCGCACGCCAGCCCCGACGCGCCGCAGATCGCCCGGGCGGCCGACGCCGTGCTGATCCCCTGCCGGCCGTCCATGTTCGACCTGGCCGCGGTCGGCAGCGCCGTCGAGATCGTGCGCGCCGCCGGCGTGCCGGCCGCCCTTGTGCTCAACGAATGCCCGCCGCGCGCTCCGGAGGTTGCCGTGGCGCGCCAGGCCCTCGGCAACTTCGGCCTGCCGGTGGCCGCCGTCGAGATCGCCGAACGTCGCGCTTTCTCGCGTGCCGTCGCCACCGGCCGCGCCGTCACCGAGTTCGAGTCCCACGGCAAGGCGGCCGAGGAGATCCGCGCCCTGTGGGGCTGGATCGACGCCCAGCTGCTCGACCAACCGCGCGCCCGCGCTCGCGCCTAGAAGGGAGCCCGACCCGATGAGCGACAAGCCCAACAAGCCCGCCCTGCTCGCCGCCTTCACCGAGGCCGCCAGGCCGCCGGCGCCGGCGGCGCCACGTGCGCCCCGCATCGCCAAGCCGCGGCGCGCCAGGACCGAGCGCGAGGACGCCACGCGGAGCCCGCGCAGCGCCCGCGGCCAGGGCGAGAGGATCAACCTCACCTATCGCACCACGGCGCCCACCTGGGAGCGCTTGAAGCACCTCGCCATCAGCGACCGCGTGAGCATCCAGGAATTGATCCACGCCGCACTGTCCCGCGAGTTCGAGCGCCGCGGCCTGCCCGCACTGGACGATTGACTGCATGCCTTCATGACTTCATGCCCTCACGAAGGCACAATTCCCCGCGTCGGATGACCGGGGCCGGCCCCCTCCGCCTGCTCCTTGTCGGATGCTAAGCTGTGACCGCCACGCGACGCCGAGACGCCGACCCCAAGCCGCCCTCCGAGAGGACCAACGGCGTCCTGCTCGCGCCCGCCTCCCTGCAAGGCGCCTATGGCCCGCACAGCACCCTGACCCTCGAGCAGATCCGGCCCGGCGGTGAGACCCAATGGCGGGTCACGGTGCCGCTGCGCCCCGGCCCTGCCGGTGGCGAGCTCGCCACCGCCGCGGCGGCAGCGCCGGCGGCGGCGGCCGGTCCCACGCTCCTGACCAGCACCATCACCCTCGCGGTTCGGCCCGAGGCCTACTTCACCATCGCCGCCATGCTGCTATGCGGGGCGCGGCTCGAGATCCGCGCCGAGGATCAGACCGCCGCCACCGAGATCCTCGCCCGCGCCGCCGACTCTGCTCCGGCCGAGCTGCCGCTGCCGGACGGCCGCCGCATGTGCCCACGCGCCGAGGACCTCGACCGGCTCCGCCGTCTCCTCCCGCAGGCCGCGCCGGCGGCCAGGCCCGGCACCTGGATCGAGGTTTGGCTCGATGACCCGCCTTGGGCCGTGCAGCTCGAGCCGACAGATCACGACGTGGCGCGGCCGCCCACTGCGGACGACTATCTGGTCATCCCCAGCGCCGGCCACTACGCCGCCCTGCAGCAGGCCCTCGCCCTCAACCGCTTCGAGCCCACGGACGGCTCGCGCTTCCCGCGCGCCCGCCTCGAGAAAGGCGGCGCGCGCGGCTACGCCGAGCTGCGCCCGGTGACCCCCGAGCAGGAAATGCTGATGGCACCGGAAGAAGCCGAGGCCCTGGCCGTGAGGATGTGGCAGCAGCGCGAGGACCTCTCCGACCTCGACGCCGATGTCCTCGACGCGATCTCCGCCGCCTGGCTCGAGCGCGGCCCCCGCTCCGCCTCTGAGCGGGTGCCGATCTACGTTGATGACCTGCTGCGCTCCCGCGGCCTGCGGCCGAAGAAGAGCGGCCATGGCCGCCGCGGCGGCTTCGAGCCCGAGCAGCGCGCCGACCTCTGGCGCTGCCTGCTCCACCTGCAAGACATCTGGCTCGACATCGCCGAGGCGACCGTCGTCGACCAGGACGCCCGGGGGCGCCGCACCCAGCGCACGCGGGCGCTCCAGAGCCGGGCCTTCGTGATGACCGACCGGATCGGCCAGCGGCGCCTCGACGGGACCATGGACGTCGAGGCCATCCTGGTCACCCCCGGCGAGGCCTTCGGCCGGTTCCTGCTCGGGCCGGGCCGCCAGCTCGCGCTGCTCTCCTCCGGAGCCTTGCGCTACGACCCCTATCGCCAGCGAGCCGAGAAGCGGCTCGCCCGCTACCTCAGCTGGCAGTGGCGGGTCGGCGCCCACAGCGGCGACTTCATCCGCACCTACCGGGTCAGCACCCTGCTGCACGAGCTTGGCCTGCAGGTCGATGGCGAGCACCCCGTCCGCACCCGCGAGCGCTTTGAGAAGGCCCTCGACTGCCTGCACCAGGATCGGATGATCTCGAGCTGGCAGTATGGCGAGCGCTGGCGCGAGGACCTGCCGCGGGAGAATTGGGTGCCGCTGTGGCTCGAGGCACGGATCGTCGTCGAGGCTCCCGATGTCATCAAGGAGGCCTACCACGAGCTCGACCGGCTTCACCAGAGCCGCAAGGCCGCTGCCGCCACCCTGCCCGCCGGCGAGGCCTGGGCGGCGCGGCTCAAGCGCCACCGCGAGCAACTCGGCATCTCGCAGATGGCGGCCGCCGAGCAGATCCAGATCAGCCGCGCCTACCTCGCCCAGGTCGAGCGCGGGCGCGAGCCGTCGCCGGCGCTGGCGGCCAAGCTGCGCCGCTGGCTGGAAGGCGGGTAACCCCTGTCAGCTGTCAGCGGCTAGGACGCCCCGCCTCCTCCCGT
>DATGHG010000297.1:0-35327 GCA_035308185.1 Thermoanaerobaculia bacterium
CGGCGCAGCAGCGCTCGATCTCATCCTCGCTGACGTCGTACACCGCCTGCGACCAGCCCACCGTCGCGATCGGCTTGAAATGGTCGCGCAGCCAGGCATGGCGCGCCGCGGACTCGGGATCGCGCCCGATCAGGTCCGAGATGCCGAGGACGATGCGGCCGGCGACGGGGCCGCCGGGATTCACCGACAGCGGCTCGCCGGCGCGCTGGTAGAGGGCCTTGGCGCGGTCCGCGTCCTGGTTCCAGTCGAGGTTCGAATCGAGCAGCCAGCGCCCGCCCTGCGCGGGGCCGCCGGCGATCTCGTTGAAGTAGGCGAGGTAGTGCGGATGGATGCTGAGCGAGGCGGCGGCCGCCCAGAGCAGCAGGCCGCCAGCGATCGCCGTCCGCCAGGGGCCGCGGGTCAGGCCGCGCACCACGCCGGGCGCGGCGAGGCGGCCGGCGAACACGAAGAGGAACGGCAGCACCGGCAGGACGTAGCGCAGTCCCAGCTCGAGCCGGAACCACAGGCTGAAGTAGAGGAGCAGCAGCGCCACCGGCAGCAGCAGGCACTCGTCGGCGCCGGCGGCCCTGGCCCGGCCGGCGAGCCATAGCCCTAGCGCCAGCAGCACCAGGAGCTGCGCGGCGACCGGCACCTTGACCAGCAACCCGACCAGGAAGTACGAGCGGAACCCCTGCTGGCTGTAGCGCCCGCGGAGATAGCTCCACCACGGCGCGCCGGCATCGCGGGCCACCATGTCGAGCCCCTCGACGTAGGCGTAGGGCAGCGGCACCGGGAGGTCGCGCAGCCAGGGCTGGGCGGCGAGGGTCTGCATCGGCCTGCTGACCAGGTGGTAGCGCTTCAGCGGCGTCAAGCTGCCCTCGCCGAGGAAGCCGGCGTTG
Organism: Thermoanaerobaculia bacterium; assembly: GCA_035308185.1. Classification (GTDB taxonomy): domain Bacteria; phylum Acidobacteriota; class Thermoanaerobaculia; order Multivoradales; family UBA5704; genus JASLEW01. The sequence goes on from DATGHG010000297.1 coordinate 879, forward strand.
AGCGCCACGATCGCCGCCACCGCCAGCCACAGCATCAGCGCGGCGCCCCGCCGCAGCTCGCGCGCCAGCGAGCGCCAGGTCTCCCGGCCGCCGGGGCCGTGCAGGCGTCGCGCCGCCGCGGCGGCGCGCACCGCGCGCACCGCCAGGATCGCCACGAAGATCGGCGCCAGGAAGAGCGCCGTCGCCTTGGCGAGCTGGGCGAGGCCGAAGGCGGCGGCCAGGACGAGCAGCCGGCGGCGGCTCGGCGCCGCGAGGTAGCGCCACAGGCAGTAGGTGGCGGCGAAGATCCCGAGGCAGGTGGAGACGTCGGTGGTCACCAGGTGCGCGTGCGCGAGGAGGTTGGGGCAGAAGGAGCAGAGGAACAGCGCCAGCACGCCGCCCCCCCGGCCGAAGAGCGCCGCGGCCCAGCGCCACACCAGGAAACAGAGCAGGGCGCCGAGCAGCAGGGACGGCCAGCGGGCCAGGTGGAGCTGTCGGGGCCAGCTCGCGCCGACGGCCTCGGGATGGAGATGGAGCGCGATCTCGACCGGGAGCGCATTGAGCGCCGAGACCGGCATCTTGGAGTTCAGCTCCTCGCTGCCGCGCAGGAAGGTGCCGGAAACCAGTGCGCGCTCGCCGTACCAGAGGTGCAGGGGCTCGTCCGGCGTGGTGCCGTCAGCCCACAGTGCCAGGCCGCCGCGGACCAGGAAGAGGACGAGCAGCCCCCAGGGCAGCGCGCGGGCGAGCCGCGGCCACCACGCGGCCGCACCGGATTCCTGTCCTAGCTCGGACACGGGCGCTCCTCGGCGCCGGCCTTGGGGCGGGAGCAGTGGTCGAGGGCGATGGCGAGCGCCGTCATCAGCGCCGGCAGGAGGTGCATCGCCAGGCGTTGGAAGCTGAGCTGGATGAGCGCGATCGGATCGATCTGCACCGAGAGGAAGACATAGAGATAGAACGCGGCTTGCAGCGACAGCAGCGCGGCGATCGGCCGCAGCGCGCGGTCGAGCGCCAGCAGCGGCAGCAGCGCCAAGCCATAGGGGAAACCGTGCCAGTAGGGGCCGCGCATCATCGCGGCGATGGCGGCGAAGACGATCGGCGCCCGCCCCGGGACCAAGGGGCCCGAGTTGAAGGCCAGGAACAGGTGATGCCGGCGGACCGCCGCCAGCCAGGGTGTTACCGCGGCGGCGATCGGCAGGACGAGGATGACGGCGTTGCGCAGGCCCCCGCGCCAAGGTCTTGCCGGATCCGCGAGGGACGCGGTCCAGAGGCGCCAGGCGTAGATCGCCACCAGGAAGGCGCCGAGCGGGATGCCTTCCATCTTCGCGGAAGCGGCGAAGGCGGCGATGACGCCGATCTGCGCCGCGCCGCGCCGGTCCGGCGGGGAGAGCAGCGGCGGCATCGCGGCCACCAGCGCGAGCGCGATCAGCCAGTCGGCGCTGCCGGCGGATTCGCCGCCGATCGCGAAGGCGCCGAGCGCCATGGCCATCGCCGCCAGCGCCGCCTGCGCCACGAAGCGGCTCACCGCGGCCCGCCAGAGCGCCTCGCGCGCCGCCGCCAGCAGCAGCGCGAAGCAGATCGCCGACCACAGCATCAGGGCCCGTTCGTCGAAGCCGCCGGTGGCGATCGCGGTGGCGGCGTAGATCTCCGGCAGCAGGTTTGGATAGTCCGGATGCATCACCCAGTTCCAGGGTTGCGCCAGGAAGGCGTAATCGACGCCGCGCGCGAGATAGAAGCGGTGTCCCTTGATGCCCCAGTGGAAGACGAAATCGGAGATCGTGATCCACAGGGTCAGGGCGAAGCCGGTGAACAGCAGCACCGCGGTCGCCGCCAGCCCATCGCCCCAGCCGGCGCCCGCCAGCTGCCGCGGGCGTCGCGGGCGAGCGGTCGCCGCCGGCACGAACCGCCAGGCGGCCAGCAACAGCCCGCCGGCCGCGGCGGCGATCGCCGGTAGCCGCCACGGGATGCCGGCCAGCGACAGCGCGGTCAGCAGCAGGTAGAGCGCTTCCCAGCCGGCGAGCGAATAGAGCACCAGCCGGTAGAGGGCGCCGTCGTCCGGGCCGGCGAGCGCGGCGCCGGCGCGGCTGCCGAGAAAGGCCAGGGCGGCGGCGACCGCCAGCGTGCCGAGCGGAAAGAGCAGTGCGGCGGCGCTCAGCGGCGAAGGATCCGGTAGAGGCGGCAGTTTTCCAGCTGGCGGTCGAGCTCGAGGTGCAGGCCCGGCGGCAGCTCTCGCAGCCCGCCGAAGGTGATGAGGTAGGAGGCAAGCCGCGGCGGTCGCAGATCGTCGAGCGCCACCACGTTCGAGCGCGGCAACAGGTAGGCGGCCCAGCGCCGGCGGAAGAACTCGGCGCCGAGAGGCCCCGGTGGCGACGCGAAGATCAACAGCGTGTCGAGCGGCACCAGGCTCTCGACCGGCGCCAGGCAGCGTTGCAAGCGCACCACCGGCGGCGAGCCGAAGCGCCATGCCACGGGTAGGACGTTGGGCCGCTGGTGGGTCAGGTCGAACGCCGTGTCGTGAACCTCGCGCGCCAGGGAGACGCCGGCCCAGGCAAGGCACAGCGCCAGCGCGATGCGAACCGGCAGGGCGGTGTAGGAGTGCAAGGCGCCGGTGAAGCTACCATCGCCTCCAGCGAGCGTCAATGCGACGGCAAGCAGGCAGTTTGGTACTGTCCGCCGCATGTCCGGCGCACCGGAAGCTCTTGCCGCGGAACCGGTTGTTGCCGCTCCCGGTGAGGCGGCGCAGGGTCCTCGCCGGTGGCACCGATGGCCTCGCCGGCGGTTGCAATGGCCTCATCGGCGGTTGATATGGCCTCTTCGGCGGTTGATATGGCCTCTTCGGCCAGGCTGGCCGTGGTATCAGTGGCTTTTCCTGGCGCTGGCGCTGGCTTATGTCACGCCGTTTTGGGTGGTGCGCTTCGTGCCCACCGTGGATGGGCCGTGCCACCTCTACAACGCCTGGATGCTGCTCCATCTCCACGACGCCGCACGCTACCCCTGGATCGGCCGCTACTTCGAGGTGGTGGCGCGGCCGGTCCCGAACTGGCTCACCCACCTGCTGCTCGCCGGCCTGATGGGGCTCGTCCCGCCGCTGGTGAGCGAGAAGCTGCTGCTCAGCGGCTACGTGCTGCTGCTGCTGGGGGGACTCTGGTACCTCGCCGGCGCGGTCGACGCCGAGCGCCGCTGGCTCGCCTTCCTGGGCTTCCTCTTCGTCTTCAGCCTGCCGCTGCAGTTCGGCTTCTACAACTTCTGCTTCAGCCTCGCGCTGTTCGCGATCGCCGTCGGCTACGCCTGGCGGCGGCGCGACGACCTCGACCTCGGAGCCGCGGTGAAGCTCAACCTGCTGCTCTGGCTCTGCTACTTCGCCCACGTCGTGTCGACCGTCATGGCGCTTTGCGCGATCACCGTTTTGTGGCTGGCGACCACGCAGCGGGCGAAGCTCCGGCGCCGGTTGCTGAGCCTCGCGGCGCTGGCGCCGCAGGCGGTCCTGCCGGTCTGGTTCGTGGCGGCGCAGGGCGGCAGCCCGTCGATGGCGAGCTCCGCTCCCGCCTCGCTGCTGGCGGACTTCGTCCGGCTCGCGGTCTTCGTCGGGCTCGAGGCCCAGGCGCGGCTCGGCGCTTTGCTGGCGCTCGCCTTCGCCCTCCTGCTGGCGCTTTCGATCGCCTACCGCCTGCGCCGCCGGCAGCGGAGCGCGGCCGCCGATCTCGGCTTCCTGGCGCTCGCCGCCGGCTTCGCGGCGCTGTACTTCCTCGCCCCCGAGGGCATGGCGGGCGGCACCCTGATCAAGCTGCGCCTCGCCGCCTATCCCTGGTTGATCCTGATCCCTTGGCTCGCGCCGGGGTTGCCGGGTGGCGCCAGGGCGGCGGGCGTCGGCGTGCTGGCGGCGCTCGCGGTGCTCAACCTGACCTGCGTGATCCGTTGCTACCGCGAGGTCGATCGCCTGCAGCGGCCCTTTGTCGGCGGTCTGGAGGCGGCCGCGGGCGGCAGCGTCATCGTGCCGCTGCTGTTCGATCGCTACGGCGGCTGCTCGCGGGGCGGCTACCTCGGCCACACGCTCGACTACGTGGCCATCGACAAGGGCCTGGTCGATTGGGGCGACTATGAAGCGATGACCAACTACTTCCCGCTGCGGTTCAAGGCCTTCGCCGGTCACGACACCTACCAGATCGAGGCCGCGCCCGGGGACGTGGAGCCGCGCGAGCTCAAGCGCCAAGTCGACTACGTCTACTGCTGGAAGATGCCGCGCGGCTCGCCGATCGAGCGTCGTTTGCGCCGCAATTTCATCCTCGTCGCCGATACCGGCGACGCCCGCCTCTATCGTCGTCCGCGGCGGCCCGCGCCCCCCCCGCCGCCGCCGGCCGTCTTCCGCTAGCCGGCCGCCGCCCATTCGCCAGCAGCTGCCACGCCGCCAGCCCGAGCAGCAGGGTGGCGGCCAGGCCGGTCAGCGTCAGGCCGGCGCCGAAGCCCGGGGGGCGGAAGCGGAGCTGCACGTGGCGGAGCCCCGGCGGCACCAGGATGCCGACGAAGGCGCCGTCGACGGTCAACCGGCGGAGCGCGCCGGCGGTGGGGCCGCCGTCCATGGCGCGGGCCTCCCAGCCTTCAGGCCAGGTCAGCGAGGTCGCCACCAGGCGCTCGGCCGTCCCCTGGCTGCCGGGGTGTGCCGAGCTGGCCGGCGGCGCCGGCGGCAGCTCGAGCAGCAGCTCGCCGGGGAGGCGCTCGGTCGTGCTCACCGCCTGGCCGGTCCGCGCTGTCGCTGTCGCCGTCGACGGCGCCTGCCACCCGCGGGCGGCGGCGCTGTCCACGGCCACGCGCCACGGGTCGCGCAGCCGGCTGATCCAGCCCTGCAGATCGCCGCGCGACACCCGATCGACGGCGTCGGGCAGGAAGCAGCGCGGCAGGGGATGGAGGTTGCGGTAGAGGCGCCAGACGGTGTACTCCCCGTGATCGATGCGCGCCATCCCGGCGGGAGGCGGCATGGAGATGTTGGACACCACCGCCCGGCCGCCGAGGAAGCTGAAGATGGCATGGTCGGGGTGCCAGAAGATGCCGAAGTAGTCGTGCACGCTGGTCCGGAATTGGAACGCGGCGGCCAGCACCGAGAGGTAATCCTGGCGGGCCATCGGATTGTGCGGGCGCACGTCGGCAAGACCGTAGACCGCCAGGCTCGAGGGGTAGGCCAGCATGTGGTGGCCGACGACCCGTCCGCCCGGGCCGGCCGCGGCTTCGATCAGCCGCTCCGCGCCGCCCTGCGGGAAGAAGTAGAAGGGATCGCCCCTCGGCAGCATCGATTGTGCCCACGGCAGCAGCTCGAGGATTGCCGCCAACCCGAGCGCGGTGAGCCCGAGCACGGGCCGCCGCGGCAGGGCGACCGCGGCGGCGGCGATCAGCGCCGCGGCACACACCGCGGAGGGGACGGCCGATACGACCAGGCTCAGGCAAAGCGCCGCGGCGAGCGCCAGCGCCACGGCGCGGCGCCGGCGGCCGGAGCGCAGCGCGTCCAGGCCGAGCGCGGCGGAAACCGCGATGGCGAGGGCAGCCACCGGCAGGAAGCGGGAGTACTCGGGCATGCCCAGGCCGGGGATGGCCTGCAGCAAGTGGTAGAGCGGCAGGGGCTCGGTGGCCAGCAGGAGAGCGCCCAGGGCGTAGCCGAGCAGCGGCCACAGCCGGCGCCGCGGCGCCGCCGCCAGCGCCGCGCAGCAGCAGGCGAAGGCCACCAGCCCGGCACAGGCGGCCTCCGCGAACGACCAGCCGATCGGGCCGTGGAAGGTGTCGCGATAGGGCCGGCCGTAGGCGGCGAGGCTGACCGGGCTCAAGAGCAGCCGGTCGCGATACTCATGGAACCAGCTCTCCGGCTGCTTCAGGATCATCTCGGGCCGGTCGGCCTGGCGGGCGTCGGCAAGGCGGTCATGCACCCGCTGGCTGGCCGGCAGGGCGGCCGCGAAGGGGACGAGCTGAATGCCGGCCAGGGCGCAGCCGAGCAGCCCGGCGGCCAGCGGCGCCCCGAGGCGCCGGTGCGCCGGCAGCGCGCGCCGCGCCAGCGCCAGGCAGGCGACGGCCGCGAGCAGGCCGCCGGCGAGCGCCACCTCGGGTTGGCCCGAGAGCAGCACGGCGGCGACGATCAGCGCGCTCGCCAAGAGCGCAACCCGGGTCGGATGGCGGGCCAGCCGGATCGCTCCGGCAACGCCCCAGGGCACCCAGGCGGCAGTGCTGCTGAGCGGGAACATCGCCCAGGCGATGATGCCGCCGCCCAGCGCAAAGGCGGTGCCGGCGAGCAGCGATGCCGGGCGCCCCGCCCCCACGCTGCGCGCCAGCAGCCAGGCCCCTTCGAAGCCGAGCAGGACCTTGAGCGCCAGCAGGACCAGGAAGTGGTGCTGGATCGGCGCGGGCCGGGCCAGCATGGCGAGCGGCGACAGGGCCTCCGCCTGCGGGTTCGCCAGCGGCGAGCTGCCGCCGTCGAGGAGGTCCGACCAGAGCGGCAGACGGTGCTGGCGCAGGGCGTGGCGGACCTCGAGCTCCCACGGGATGAGCTGGTAGATGACGTCGTTGAGCTCCGCGGCGTGGGGGTCGGGAGCGGCGAGGGGCGCCAGACCCGGCAGCTGGATCGCCAGGATGTCGCAGGGGATCAGCAGCTTGGGGCCGAGCATCCAGGGGCTGAGCAGCAACCAGGGCAGGACCATGCCGCCCAGCATCGCCTCCCAGCGCAGCCTCCGCCCCAGGGCGCGCGCCAGCGGCAGGAGGAGCAGTTGCAGCACCACCTGGCCCGCCGCCATGACCAGCAAGGCTCTCGTCATGCGTCCCCTTCGTTGCGCCGCCGCCTGGTGGCGGGTGCGTGTTTGCACACCCCCGACCACAGCGCGCCGGCGGCCAGGTAAGTCCAGCGATGTTGCCTGGAGCCCGTTCGCCGGTTATACGCACCGGCGCTTGGCGCCGTCGCCTCGGCGAGGGCGGGAGGCTGGAGAGGCGGCGCGCCGCGGCTATCGCGGCCCGCAGCGGTACTCTACAATCGCAGCTATGGTGCAAACCCGCGCCAACGCCGCCCTTGCCGCCAGCGCCGCCATCGCCAACCCAGCGACCGCTGGCGCTGCTACGGCCGGCGGCCGCCAGACCGTGGCCAGCGCCTGTCCGCTCGACTGCCCGGATGCCTGTAGCCTGTCGGTCGAGGTGGAGGGCGGGCGGGTGGTCAAGCTCGACGGCAGCCGGCGCAACCCGCTGACCGCCGGCTTCATCTGCGCGAAGGTGCGGCGGTGGCCGGAGCACATGGCCGGCGATCATCGCCTGCTCCATCCGGAGATTCGCCGCGGGCGCAAAGGGGAGGGAGTCTTCGAGCGGGTGTCCTGGGACGAGGCGCTGGCGCTGGCCGCGGAGCGGCTGAGCGAGGCCCGGGACCGGTTCGGCGGCGAGTCCATCCTGCCGTTTTCCTACGGCGGCTCGAACGGCCTGCTCACTCAGGACACCACGGATCTGCGCCTGTTCGCTCGCCTTGGCGCCTCGCGGTTGGACCGCACCGTCTGCGCCGCTCCGTCGCGCAGCGCCGCGCGCGGGCTCTACGGCCTGATGCCGGGAGTGGCGCTGCCCGACTACCGGCACGCACGGTTGATCGTGCTCTGGGGCGTCAATCCGGCGGTCACCGGCATCCACCTGGTGCCGATCATCCAGGACGCGCAGCGTGCCGGCGCCAGGCTGGTGGTGGTGGACCCGCGCCGCACGCCGCTCGCCAAGCGCGCCGACCTGCACCTCGCGCCGCGCCCGGGTACCGATCTGCCGCTGGCCCTGGCGGTGATCCGCTGGCTGTTCGAAGAGGGGCGGGCCGACCTGGGGTTCCTGGCCGCCCACGCTCGCGGTGCGGCAGAGCTGCGGCGGCGGGCGGCGCCCTGGGACCTGCAGCGCGCCGCGGCGGTCTCGGGAGTGCCGGCGGTGGAGATCGAGCGCTTTGCCCGCCTCTACGCCGACAGCTCGCCGGCGGTGATGCGCACCGGCTGGGGTGTCGAGCGCAACCGCAACGGCGGTTCGGCGGTGGCGGCGACGCTCGCCCTGCCGGCGGTCGCCGGCAAGTTCGGCGTCCGCGGCGGTGGCTACACGATGAGCAATTCGGGGGCCTGGAACCTCGACCACGCGGCTGCCGCCGCGGTGTCGCCGGCCGACGCCGACCTCGCCCTGGGGATGCGCATCGTCAACATGAACCTGTTGGGCGAGACGCTGCTCGGGGCCGAGCCGCCGGTGCGGGTGCTGTTCGTCTACAACTGCAACCCGCTGGCGACGATGCCCGATCAGGAGCGGGTGCGCCGCGGCCTCGAGCGCGAGGACCTGTTCACGGTGGTGTTCGACCCGGTGCGTACCGACACCGCGCGCTACGCCGACCTGCTGCTGCCGGCCACCACCTTCCTCGAGCACCACGAGCTGGTCAAGGGGTATGGCGCCTTCGTCCTGCACCAGGCGGCGCCGGCGATCGAGCCGGCCGGGGAGGCGCGGCCCAACTACCAGGTCTTCGGCGAGCTCTGCGATCGCCTTGGCCTGAGCCGGCCGCAGGATCCCGAAGGTGCGGCGGCTCTCACCTCGGCGCTGCTCGGCGGCGCGGAGAGGGTCCGTGCCGAGCTGGCCCGCGACGGCATGGCGGTGCCTGACAGCGGCCCGGCGCCGATCCAGTTCGGCGACGTCTTCCCGCGCACGCCCGACCAGAAGATCGACCTGGTGCCGGAGGCGTTGGACCGCGAGGCGCCGGAAGGCCTGTATGCCTTCCGCGAGGCGCCGGCCGGCGGGCGCTTCCCGCTGGCGCTGATCTCTCCTGCCACCGCGCGCACCATCAGCTCGACCCTGGGCGAGCTGCACCGCAAGCTGGTGCCGATCGAGCTGCACCCCGACGACGCGGTGCGCCGCGGCCTGGCCGAAGGCGACCGGGTGCGGGTGTGGAACGACCTTGGCGAGGTGCGCACGGTGGTGCGGCTCAGCCTCGACGTGGCGCCGGGTCTGGCGGTGCTGCCCAAGGGGTTGTGGAGCCACAACACCGATTCCGGTACCACTGCCAACGCCCTGGTGCCAGCCGGCCTCGCCGACCTCGGCGGTGGTGCCTGCTTCAACGACGCGCGGGTGGAGGTGGAGCGCGAAGCCGCGGCGGCTCCGTCCTCCGCCCTGCCATGACGCGCGGCCTCTTCGACGACCAGCCGGGAGGTCCATCCGCCGCCGCGTCCGCTGCGGCGGGCCGGGAGGCGGCGGGCCAGGCAGCGGGGGGTTCGCCGCTCGCGGAGCGGATGCGTCCGCGCACTCTCGACGAGGTGGTTGGCCATCCGGAGGTGGTGGGGCCGGGAGCCTTCCTGCGCCGCGCCATAGCCGCCGACCGTGTGCCGTCGCTGGTCTTTTGGGGGCCGCCGGGTTCTGGTAAGACCACCCTGGCGCGCCTGATCGCGGTCGCCACCTCGTCGCTCTTCGTGCCCTTCTCGGCGGTGACCTCGGGCATCAAGGAAGTCAAGGAGGTGATGTCCGAGGCGGCCCGGATGCGCCGCGCCCAGGGGCGGCGCACGCTGCTGTTCGTGGACGAGATCCACCGCTTCAACCGTTCGCAGCAGGACGCCTTCCTGCCCTACGTCGAGCGCGGCGACATCGTGTTGGTGGGGGCCACCACCGAGAACCCGTCGTTCGAGATCAACGCCGCGTTGCTGTCGCGCTGCCGGGTGGTGGTGCTGGGTCAGCTCACGGTGGACGACCTGGAGCTGCTGCTGCGCCGCGCCCTGGCCGATCGCGAGCGGGGTTTGGGAGGTCTGGCGGTGGAGGTGGACGACGAGGCGCTGGCCGCCGTCGCCCAGACCGCCTCGGGAGACGCACGCCGGGCGCTCAACCTGCTCGAGCTGGCGGTAGCGGACGCGGCCGACTCGGCTCCCCCGGGGCCGGCGGGCCTTCCCCGTCTGGATGCCGAGCGGGTGCGGCAGGTGGCGCAGCGCAAGATCCTGCTCTACGACAAGGCGGGAGAGGAGCACTTCAATCTCATCTCGGCCCTGCACAAGTCCCTGCGCGAGAGCGACCCGGACGCCGCGATCTACTGGCTGGCCCGCATGCTGGCGGCCGGCGAGGATCCCCTCTACGTGGCCCGCCGCATGATCCGTTTCGCCAGCGAGGACGTGGGCCTGGCCGACCCGCAGGCCCTGGTGCAGACCCTGGTCGCCCGTGACGCCTATCACCTGTTGGGTTCGCCGGAGGGAGAGCTGGCCCTGGCCCAGGCCGCGGTCTATCTGGCCCTGGCCCCCAAGAGCACCGCCGTCTACGCCGGTTTCGGAGCCGCCTTGCGGACGGTCCAGGAGCGTCCGGCCGACCCGGTGCCGCTGGCCATCCGCAACGCCTCCACGTCGCTGATGAAGAACCTGGGCTACGGCGCCGGTTACGTTTACGCCCCGGCCACGGAAGAGGGTGTTGGGGGTTTGGACTGCCTACCCGACTCGCTGAACGGTACCCGTTTCTACGAGCCTAAGGGCCAGGGCTTCGAGGAGGCCCTGAAGACCCGGCTGGAGCGGTACCGGGCGCTGAGGGAGGCGGCGCGGCAGGGGCGGCGGGGAACGGATTCGTAGTCAGCAGTCGAGTAGCGCGGGGGAATTCCACCTTCGCGCCCTCACGGAACCGGGCGTCCGCTTCAGAGGAGATAGTCGACACAGCAGGTGCCGACGACCAGCTTGCCGCGGCCCGGGGGGAGGTTTTTCGGCACGGCAGGGAGGTTGGCCACGGCATTGCCGAGGGCGCCTGACAGGGTGACCGGGATCTGGTCGGCGCGTACCACGGCCGTGGCCTTGTCGCTCATCGCGGCCAGGAGGGGGATGCGTGGCACTTCGGAGTCGTTGTTCACGGAGCCGAAGGTGTCGGCCTGGGTAGAGCAGAGGGCGACGAAACCCTGGTTCATGGCGTCCAAGGCGGCGATGGGGGTGGCGTTGGTGCTGCCGTGGTGGCCGACCTTGTAGAAATCGAGGTGCCCCAGCACCTGCGCGCCATGGGCGCCGAGCACGCCGCTGGGCGCCTTGACCGGCGTGTCGGAGTCGTAGAGCCAGTACTCCCAGTTGCCGGCCTGGGCGTCGCCGGCGAAGAGGAGCTTCTTGCCGCGGAAGGTGAAGAGCACGACCAGGCTCTGGTTGTTGAGGAAGCCGTCGAGGGCCTTGACCGCGGTGAGCAGTACCTCGGGCTGGGCGTCGTCGACGGCCTTCCGCAGCGCTGCGACGGCATTCTTCAGGTCCTTGAGCGCCGGTTGAACGCTGTCGGCATTGCGTGGCAGCCACTCGCGGAAGGCCGACGCCGGGTAGTCGTCCGGGGTGGCGGTGAAGCGCTCGGCGAAGGGGCGGAAGGCGCCGCCGTCCTGCTCCTGTCGCCGCTCCGACATTTCGAGGTACTGGCCGACGCCCTTCCGCAAGTCCTTGAGCTTCATGAATGCCAGCTCGTCGACCGGCGGCGGCCCGAGGATCTCCGCGGCGAGGCCGGCGTCGACCAGGGCCTTGGGCAGCTGCGCTATCTGCCCCTTGTGGTAGTAGGTCGGCTTGACCTTCAGGCCCTCCTTGAGCAGCCGCAGCGACTCGGCATTGGTGCCGCCGCCCGTTCCCGCGACGCCCAGGGCTCCCCCCGCCAGGAAGTCGTGGCCGGTCGCGTTCTCAAGCATTGCCAGCAGCTCCGCGCGGTCGGGAGTGTTGCCGGCGGCCAGGGCCAGGTGGGTGCCGATGTCGAGGGCGAGCGCAGTGAGTTGCGCTTGGAGATCCTCGATCTTACTGTCGTACTGGGTCTCCCAGACCGGCATCCAGATGGCGCCCACCTCGAACTGTTCGAACTCGTCCTTGCAGCGGCTGAAGCCGATGATGTGGTCCATGTGCCGGTGGGTGACGATGATCAGCGCCAGCTTGTGATCGGTCTCTTGCGCCATGTCGGCGACCGCAGCCTTGAGGGTTCCGATATCCCCCCTCCCTGTCGTCCCCTTGGTGACGCCGCAGTCGATGAGCAGGTGCTGCGGACCCGTCGGCGACGGCACGGTGAGGAGGAAGAAGTCGCCGAACCCAACGCGGTACATGCGGACGCGCAGCGGCTCCTCGGCACCCGTCGTCTTGGCCATGTCACAGCCCCCCGTGGAGCATCGCGAAGTTGATCTGGAAGCGGCGCGGGTCGTTGCCGGCAAGCAATCCGAGCCGCTGCGCATAACGCTGCTGGCGCTCCTCGCGCAGCTTCCCCTCGGTGCCGTGCAGATGCTTGCCGATGACGTGGCGGACGGGAGCTCCCGCCGTCGGATCCTGCTGCTGATCCACGGTTGGCCGCGAGACGATCATCGTCGCTCCGCCGCGCAGCGGAAAGCTCCCCATACCGTGCCGGTCGAGGTTGACATCGCGCCGCTGCATGAGCTCCACCACCATGTCGGTCCGCAAGCTGCCGTCGGAATTGATGCGGAAGACGGGGTGGAAGGACGGCACCGCGACCTCCCGCGTTGGGTCGAAGCCGAGCGCTGCGGCGTTGGCCTTCGCGTACGCGCGGAGAGCGTTGCCGTTGGTGTTCTTCTGGCTGTTGGTGAGGCCGTTGGGGTCGCCGAAGTCGAGGCCGGGAACCGCCGGATAGCGCCCGGGCTCAGCCAGCTCCCAGGCGATGGCGCCCTCGGAGAAGAAGCTGGCGCTCTCCGGGACGATGCCGCGCAGGCGGAATGCCTGCAGGAAGGCGTCGCGCACCCCTACCTCGTTGGCCGGATGGAGGTCAAGATCGGCCGTGACCACGGCGCGCAGGAAGTCACCGAAGGTGATGTCCACCGGCGGGCAATAGTCGAGCGCGCGCACGCAGACGCGGAAGAATTGCTCGGCCGCCCGGCTCGCTTCGTCAACCAGGCGCCCGGCGAGAGCGCTCGGCAGGTCGGCGGGGCGGTCGCCGCCGCCGCCGGCGCGGTAGATGCGGAAGAGGTCGGCGGTGCGGCGCACGTAGATGCTGAAGTAGGCGTCGAATACGGCCGCCACCAGGATGCCGCCGCGCAGGTGCGGCTCGGTGATCTTTTCGATGTCGCGCGCACCCGGCCTGGTGCCGAGGGCCTCGCGCAGGCCGCGGCCGCGGCCCGTCGCCTCGCCGAACTGCTGGGCGAGCTCGACCAGCGGGTTGTGCTCGCCGATCTCGGCGACGATCTGCGGCTTGCCGTCCTCGGACGCCGCGGGCGTCATGATCTGCAGCTGGTGCTGGTAGATGGCGCCCCCCGTGCGCTGAATCGTTTCGATCAGGGCTTCCTTATGGGTGAAGTGGCGGAACAGTGCGACGATGTCGGCGAAACCCTCGTGGAACGCCGGGACGTCCTGGTTGGTCTGCTCGGTGAAGTGCCCGCGGATGCCGTCGATGATGGCGTGCGTCGTCTCGTGGACGACGATGTCGTGCGACAGGCAGGTGAATACGGTCTGGCCGGGCAGGTTGCGCCCCGGGTCCTTGCGGTCGGCGCGGAAGTAGCCGAAGAGGATGCCGTGCGCGTCCGGGCTGTAGAAGGCATTGGCGGCCACCATCGCGTGGGGGAAGATGTTGAGCGTGTGGATGTCGATCGGGAGGCCGCCCTTGACGTGCTCCCGTCGGCGCCAGTGGATCCGCCGGCCGAGCGCCGCTTCGAAGTGCTGGATGGTGTCGGTGACTACCGCGTAGACCATCTGCTGGTGGAACCGCGGATCGGACTCGGTGGGGTCGAGGCCGCTGCGGATGAGGATGCGCGGATCGTCGAGGTCCACCGGCGTGTACCAGGTCTTGGCGGAGCCGTCGTAGTCGATGATGGCGATGGCGTCACCGGTGCAGTGGCGCACGACCGGGCCGCGGTCGAGTTCCTGGTAGCGCACGTTGAGGCACATCTGGTTGCCCAGCAGCCGCCCCTGGCTGGGATCGAAAGCGTACGCCTTGAGCGGCCGTGCCACGGGCCGTTCGAGGTCGGCCACGGCAGCGGATGCGGCGACCGGTTGCGCCGAAGCGGCGGCGACCGGAGTCGCCTTGCGCGGCCCTTCCTCGCTTCGGCCCTGCGTCGACTTGGGCATGTCGGTCCCCTCTCAATGGCCCGCGGCACTCGGCGTCGAGAACGTTGTAGAATTCTCTGGATCCGGCAATGAGTCTAGCGAAAGCGGCCCCCCTCGAAACACTCGGGACGCGGCATGACCAGCGGACGTGCGGAGCGCCTGACCAGATGCCATCTCAACGCTTGAATATAACATCTTTAACCAACTCGTCGAGATAATTACTGAAGCCGTCGTCATCGGCGGCCAGGCGCTTATCGAGCAGCGCTTCAAGATCGTCATCCGATAACACCAAGATAAGCTTGTTTTGCCCCAGCGCATCCTGCTGGCGTTTCAACATCGCTTTTCTATTAACGATCTTTCGGCATAAGAGAAAGCCCACTTCTCCCATATGCCCGCCCAATCGACCCTTAAGCTGATCAAACTCTGGATTATCCGGATCGCCAACGTAGTTCTTGCACTCGAAAAACACATAAGGAACCAGAAACCTATGCTTCTGCACCAGGTTCTCGAAGAGTCCACTGGTTGCGCTGTTGGTCAGCACAAAGTCAACGCGCTGTCGCCCTTCGTGCGTGGCCATCTGCAGCGTCAGGTTTACCAGATGCCCACGGAAAAGGAAGGAAATAAGGCACGCTGCCAGGTACTCATAGGTGGTAGCCGTTTTGCGTCCCGCCTTTAAGGTGCGCAGACGTTTACGCAGCAGCTCCGGCAGGGATAGATCCGGGTCATCCGGTGAACGAGCTTCACCATCCGCGGCGGCACGTGGGCTCGGTCTCTCTGGAGCCTTAATCGATGGATCGATTAGCCCTGCAGTCTCGATCATCTCTTGAGTAATCACGTCCGCCAGCGGCGCAGACGGTATCTTCCTATAGAGACGAGCCTGATTCTTCCCTGCCCCGCTCAGTGTCTTGTCGAGTAGGAAGCCGCAGGCCAGCAGGATGTCATCCAGTTCAGGAACCTTGAACTGTCGATAGAAAGTCTTATAGTTGTTATTTACCCCCAAGAAGTAGCCGTCACCGATTCTGTTCTCCTCCTTGCAGCGCACGCGCTCATCTTGGTCGCCATACTGAGCGTACCACAATAAGCGGCCGGTCTCTTTCAGTCTCTGATAGCAATGAACAAGAAGCAGCAGCCGCTCAGCGGGCACCGGCATGATGCTGATGACGTTGACCAGCAATATTAGGTCGTACTGCTTTTGCGACGCCACGAATTCGTGAGGGAAGAAGCATCGTTGGAACTTGGTCCCGAACTTCCTCGCCTCGTCCAACGCCGTGCGCCCTTGCGGCAATCTCTGCGCCGCCTCAAATTCTACCGCGTCAACTCTGTGTCCTTGAGCCAAGAGGAAGAGCGTATTGCGCAGCTTCCCCGCGCCAAGATCAAGGATGTTGAGGGCCTTCCTGCCACCGACATGTGCGATGGCTTGCGTGAAGATATTCTCCAGCACCTTGCCTGGCGCATCATGGCGGGGCGCTGAACCGGTCACATCGATCCAGATTTCAACGGGATCAGAATCCGGTGAAGCCGCCGGCAGAATCCGGAATGGATACCTTGGGCTTCGCCAGAGTGAACCCGCGTTCAGATCAGGATTTTCCATCGGCGCATGGCTTTATAGAAGACAATCATCCGAGTCTCGCCAGATCCGAACCCACTTGAGGGGCCAGGTGATCGGCTTGGAGTAGGCGGGCACCGACAACCTCGATCCAGGCGCGTTTTAGGTTACCTCATATCTCAGTGGCATACAATCGCTAAACAACAAAATGCAAATGTGCAAATGGCTCTCGTGTGTCCATCGGGCCACGGTCGAGGGACAATGAACTTTGAGCGGCGCTCCTTATCGCCTCGATTTCGGCTAGAAGGCGTCGCCGGGGTCCTCCAGCGCGATTGCGCTCGGCCAACATGTCCAGCTCACAGGTGATCGCATAGTCGCCAATCATCGTTGCAATGGCTTTTTGCACTGTGCCCTTGATTTGAGGGTCGGTCCGTGTATCAGCGCAACGCGGCCACCATTCCGGGCTAAAGGCGGCCACTCTTCGGTGGCTGTCGGAAGGGCTCGGCCGGCATGCTCGACAAGTGGACAGGTCCCAGCGAAGGTGTTGGATCTCGTGGCGTAGGTTCGTGGCCTGCTGGTAGGCGTCGAGGGCTGGCGCGATGCGACCGCCGGCCAGGTGCTCGAACGCTTCGCGCTGCCAGGGCTCGGCCTGGCGGCGGATCGTGTCGAGGCGGGCCGAGGGGTGCTGCTCGAGCAGGCCGCGGAGGCGTCGCCGGGGCCGAGATGTCCGCGAGGAGATCGACGACCGCGAGGAGGTGACAGACGGCGACGCTGAGCGCGGCCTGCGCCCTGGCGACCGTCCAGACAGGGGGAGCCGCCGCCGCAGCGGCAGCGGGCTGCTGTGGTCCGTCTCGCAGCGGGTGCCTTTCCGCACCTACGAATTTTGGAGACTAGAACAGCGGTAGCTGTGTACCTGCCCGTTACCGGAGGGCTTGACCCGATGCCGAATCCTGTCGCCGAGGCTCTCGGCGCACCCGACTGGTACAAGGCCCTTACGCTGAGCGAGCGCGTGGCGCTCCGCCGGATGCGCGGCGCTCCGGGCGCGGACGCGGCCGCGGGCGGGGACCCCGCCGGGCGCGAGCGCGCGGCACGCATCCTGGAACGCTGGCGGGCACAGAGCCCGTTTTCAGGCGACGGCTTCTTCGCCCGCCGCCTGGCCGCCGACGGAGTGGACGAAGCGGGATTGCTCGCCCTGCTCGCCGAACCCGCCGAGTCGCTGGCCGCTGCGGCGGGCGAGACGCCGGAATGGCTCGCCGACCTGCGGAGCGCCTACGGCGCATCGCGCCCGGCGGCGTTCCCCCTGGAAGAGGTGGTCGGGGAGGGCCGCTACGGGCGGCTCCTCGAGGTGGTCCGCCCCCTGCTCGACCAGGCGTGGGAGCGCCTGGTGTCCAGCCTCGAGGAGCAGGCCGCCGCGGCACCGATCTTCTCGCCGCGCCAGGTCGCCCGCATGCTCGCCACGGGGCTCGTGCCGCACCTGATGTTCCTCCTCGGGCGCACCCTGGCGGTCGAGCTGCAAGCGGCCGCCCAGGGTGAGGACGGCGACGGGGACGGCGGGCTGGCGGGCGCCACGCCCGAGGAGCGCTTCGCCAGCTTCGGCGACCGCCTCGGCGACCCGGCCGCGGCTCTGGCGCTGCTGCGCCGCTACCCGGTGCTGGCGCGCCAGGCGAGCGAGACGGTGGCGCGCTGGGTGGCCAACGGCGGCGAGGTCATCCGCCACCTGACGGCCGACGCGGCAAGCCTGCGCGAGACCTTTTCGCCCACCGCGCCCCTGGGCACCCTGGTGGAGATCCGTACCGGCCTGGGCGACTCCCACCGCGGCGCCCGGACGGTGACCATGCTGCGCTTCGAAGGTGGGCTCGGGCTCGTCTACAAGCCGCGCTCCATGGCGGTCGACGCCGCCTTCCAGGACCTGCTCGACTGGACCGCCGCCCGGGGCTTCACCCCCGCCTTCCGGCGGCTGCGCGTGCTCGACGCGGGCGACCACGGCTGGGCCGAGCTGGTCGCCACCGCGCCGTGCACCGACAGCGCCGCGGTCGAGCGCTTCTACCTGCGCCAGGGCGGGTACCTGGCTCTCCTCTACGCGCTGTCGGGCACCGACATGCACCACGAGAACCTGATCGCCGCCGGTGAGCACCCGTTCCTGGTGGACCTCGAAGCACTCTTCCATCCCCTGGACCAGGCCTGGGGCGCCACGGTCAAGGGGACGCCGCTGCCCGATACGGTGCTGCGTGTGGGGTTCCTGCCTTCCGGCAGCTGGGGCGCCGTGGACGGCAAAGGGGGCGCGGATCTGAGCGGACTGGCGGCGGCCCCCGGCCAGGTGCCGATGCAACCGGTGCTGCGGCTCGAGGACAGCGGCACCGACCGAATGCGCTACCTGCTCAAGCCGTTCGAGGTCCCCGTCGGCGACCACCGGCCGACCCTCGGCGGCGCCGGCGTGGACCTGGCTGCCTATGCCCCGGCGATCGAGGCCGGGTTCGACCGCATGCTGCGCCTGCTCGACGCCCACCGCGACGAGCTGCTGACCGACGGCGGTCCGCTCGGCGCTTTCGCCTCCGTGCAAGTGCGCGTCCTGCTGCGCCTGACCATGGCCTATGCCGGCGTGCTCGTCGACGGTCAGCACCCCTTCGTGCTCGGCGACGCCCTGGACCGCGACCGGCTCATCGACCGGCTCTGGATCGTGGCGAGCGAGCTACCCGCGCTGGCCCGGGTGGTGCCGGCCGAGCGGCGCGACCTGGTGCGCGGCGACGTGCCCCTGCTCACCACCCAGCCCGGAGGGCGCGACGTGTGCGGGAGCGACGGCGAGGTCATCAGTGGCCTGCTCGACCATGCGGCGCTCGAACAGGTCGCGGCGCGCCTACGGGCGCTCGACGACGGCGAGATCGCGCGCCAGCGCTGGCTGGTCCGCACCGCCCTCGACGGCGCCGTGGGCTCTCGCGGCGAGGTCCTCGATTACGAGCTCCCCGCGGCGCCGGTGGGCGTCGGCGCCGCCGAGTTCTTGGCCCTTGCCCACGAGGCCGGGTGCTGGCTCGACGCGCTCGCCTTCCGGCACGGCGAAGGCGCCATCTGGTTCGGTCCCAACATCCAGGCCGGCACGCCGCGCTGGGTGGTGGCGCCGGTCGGCCCCGACCTCCACCTGGGCACCGCCGGCATCGCGCTCTTCCTTGCCCACCTCGGCGCGGTGAGCGGCGACACACGGATGACCGAGCTGGCACGCGCGGCCACCGTCATCCTGCACGAGCAGACCGCCCCGGCCGCCCAGCATCTCGGTAGCACCGTCGGCGCCTTTGCCGGCTGGGGCGGCATCATCTACGCCCTTACTCACCTGGGCGTCCTGTGGCGGGACGAGAGCCTGCTCGACGCCGCCTGTAGCGCGGCTGAGATCGCAGCGCCGTACATCGCCGCCGACACCCTGTGCGATCTCGTGGGCGGCGCGGCCGGTTGCCTGGTGTGCCTGCTGGGACTGCTGCGGGTGCGTCCCTCCGGCCGCATCCTGGACCTCGCCAGGCGTTGCGGCGAGCGCCTGCTGGAGCGCGCCGTACCGGCGGCGGGTGGGCTCGGCTGGGTGCTGGACATCGCCGGGCCGCGGCCCCTGGCCGGCTTCTCGCACGGCGCGGCGGGGATCTCGTGGGCGCTGCTCCAGCTGGCGGCGGCGAGCGGCGACGAGCGCTTCCGCCAGGCGGCACGCGGCGCCCTGGCCTACGAGCGTGCCCTGTACTCCCCAGCCCGCCGCAATTGGCCCGACCTCCGCGCCAGCGCCGGGCCGACCGACGGCGAGCCGCATTTCATGTGCGCCTGGTGTCACGGTGCGGCTGGCGTCGCGTTGGGCCGCCTCGACAGCCTCCACCTCCTGGCAGGGGAGGACAGAGAGGCGGCGCGCCGCGACGCCGAGATCGCAGTCGACACCACCCTCGCCACCGGCTTCGGCAAGAGCCACTGCCTGTGCCATGGCGACCTGGGCAACCTGGAGGTGCTGACCCTGGCCGCCGAGCGTCTCGACCGTCCCGACCTGAGGGAGCGCCGCGACCGCATTGCGGCGGCCGTCCTGGCCGACCTGCGGCAGGCCGGCTGGCGCTGCGGTCTGACCACCCGCGCCGAGGCGCCCAGCCTGCTCGTGGGAGTCGCCGGCATCGGCCACGGCCTGCTGCGCCTGGCGGCGCCGGAGCGCGTGCCGTCCGTGCTGACCCTGGCGCCGCCGCCCGCCCCCTGACCTCCGGCTGGGATGACCTCAGCCGGTTTTGCAGCAAGGAGTAACGCATGAAGAAGATCGATGTCGCCCGCGCCTGGAGAGACGAGGACTACTACCTGAGCCTGACCGCCGAGGAGCGGGCCCTTCTGCCGGCCAACCCCGCCGCCGCGATCACCCTGACCGATGACAGCCTGCGCACCGTCAACGCCGGCATCAACACCTCGCTCATCAACACCTGCGGCCACTCGGCGCTCTGTTCGCCCTGCCCGCCGTACAACTGCTACTAGACCTCCCTGCCGCGGACGGCCGCCGCAACGCTCCGGCCGCCCGCGGCCTTTTCTCTCCGCCTTCCGCTTGTCCGACCGCAGGGCCGGGCGGCCGAGGACCGCGAGGAGATGGCGCGGCGCCTGGACGAGAGCGCCAGAGCCGTGCGGCAGGCGGTCGCGGGACGGTTGGCCGCGCGGCGTCCCATGGAGCTCCACTGACATGTCCCGCAAGCCGGCGGATCCGACCTCCTGGCTCTGCTTCCTGGTTCTGCTGGCGGTCCTCGCCGCCGCCGAGGGGCTGTGCGCGGCCCTCGCCCACGACACCTTGGGCGAGGTCACCAGCGGCGTGCTGATGGTGGCCGTCGTGCTCCTCAACCTGCTGCCGCTGGTGCTCTTCGCCGGCGGGCTCCGCGCCGTGGCCGTGGCCGTGGTGCCCGGCGGTCAGGGCTTCGGCTTCAGCTTTTGGGTGGGCACGCGCGGCACCTCGCGCAGCTACGGCGTCACCGCGGAGCGGGCCGGCGGCTGGGGCTACTATCCCGATTAGCTCTGCTCAGCCGCCGAAGGGTTGGCGGCTGCTGGCGGTACCCGGCTGTCCGGCACATCCGGGCACCGCCAGCGCCCTAGCCACAGTTGATCGAAGCGCGCCGTGCAGTTCTTCAAGCGCCACTGAGCCGGGCGCAGTCGGCTTGTGGCCAGCTGAGCAGGGGCGGGCGGCGCCGTAGACCTTCCACGGGCTCATTCCAGCGGCGAGGCGGTATTTCGGTTGACTCGACCTCGCGGCTCCGCTACCTTGGCGCGGCTGGCATCCGTCAGGCTGCTGTCGCGTGACCGCCCGGCGATCTCCTGTCGCGGTCCCGTTCGGCGGCAACGCCAGAAGCCTCGGAGTTTTCGGGAAAGGAGCGTACGCCATGAGACACCAACGCCACGGGCATCACATCCCCAATGCGCCATCGCGGCCGATCTGGGTCATCTCACTCATCCTCGGCCTGCTGGGTGTCCTGGTGCAATACCGGGTGATCGCAGTTCCGTCCCTCCAGCCTCACGCTTTCCTGATCGAGCTGATCGCATTCGTGCTCCTCGTCATCGGGACCACGTTCCGGGGAATCTGACTTCCAGACCTCCTACCATGTGGAACGAGCTTGACGATTGCGCGGCAGGACACAGGCGCCATCCGCAGCCCCTGCCGGTCAGCGATGTCGGCGGACGGGGTTGGAGGTCTACTGGCTGAGCCCGGCGTGATCTTCGAGTAGGGGCAGAAGGGGGCGAAGGAGGTCGCTGTCCGGCTCACGGTCCACTGCCTCGGCGGTCCGTTGGTACGCCCGGACCATCCTTGCCATCCAGCTCTGGAAGGCAGCAGGGTGGGCCAGGAATGACGGAGCGAGAACGCGGACCGCCTCGTCGATCGACGCCAGCGCCGCCTCCCCACTCTCCGGATCGCTCAGTCTCAGGTTCCTCGAAAGGTTGCTGAGCGACATCGCCAGATCGGGTCGGAACGCGTTGGGTTGTGACGCGGCGAGATCCCTGTAGATCGACACCGCCTCCTCGATCGCCCGCAGCGCCTCCTCCTCGCTTCCCTGGCCGCTCAGGATGTTCGACAGGTTGTTGAGCGACAGCGCCAGGTTGGGTCGGAAAGCGTCCGGTGTCGATGCGGCAAGATCGCGGAATATCGACACCGCCTCCTCGCTCGCCGCCAGCGCCGCCTCCTCGCTCCCCAAAGCGCTCAGACTCATCGAACGGTTATGAAGCGCCATCGCCAGATCGGACCGGAATGCGTCTGGACGCGACGACGCGAGCTCCCTGTAGATCGACACCGCCTCCTCGCTCGCCCGCAGCCCCTCCTCCGGCCTTCCCAGATCTGTCAGGTCGACCGACAGGCTGTTCAGCGATTTGGCGAGATTGGGCCGGAAGGCGTCCGGACGCGACGCGGCGAGATCCTGGTATATCGACAACGCCTCCTCGCTCGCCGTGAACCCCTCCTCCTGTCTTCCTACAGCACTCAGGTCGACCGACAGGCCGTTGAGCGACATTGCCAGATCTGGTCGGAAGGCGTCTGGTAGTGACGCGGCGAGATCCCGGTAGATTTGCACCGCCTCCTCGCTCGCCGCCAATGCCGCCTCCCGACTCCCCAGCTCTGCCAGGATCTTCGATAGGTTATTGAGCGACATCGCCAGTGCGGGCAGGAAGGCATCTGGACAGGCTGCGGCAAGATCCCGGTAGATTGGCACTGACTCCTCGATCGGCCCAAGCGCCGCCTGCTGCCTCCCCAGCGCGCTCAGGAACAGCGACAGGTTGCTGAGCGACCCCGCCAGAGAGGGTAGAAAGGCGTCAGGATACGAGGTGGCGAGGTCTCGGTAGATCGACACCGCCTCCTCGCTCGCGGCGAGTGCCGTTTCCCGCCTCCCTAGCGCGTTCAGGAAGGCCGACAGGTTACTGAGCGACCCCGCGAGCCCTGGCCGGTAGGCGTCCGAACGTGAGTTGGCGAGATCTCGGTAGATCGGCACCGCCTCCTCGATCGTCGCCAGCGCTACCTCGTGCCTTCCCAGGGTGCTCAGCATCAGCGCCAGGTTGTTGAGCGCCATCGCCAGATAGGGCCGAAAGGCCTCCGGGTGCAAGGCGGCAAGGTCCCGGTCGATCGATACCGTCTCCTCGATCGTCGCCAGTGCCGCCTCGTGCCTTCCCAGGGAACTCAGCATCATCGCCAGGTTGCTGAGCGACATCGCCAGCCCGGGCCGCGAGGCGTCCGGCCGCGACGCAGTGAGATCCCGGTAGATCAGCACGGACTCCTCGATCGCCGCCAACGCCGCCTCTCGACTCCCCAGATCACTCAGGATCTTTGACAGGTTGACGAGCGACCTCGCCAGATCGAGCCGAAACGAGTCGAGGTGTATCGCTGCCAGGTCCCGGTAGATCGAGACCGACTCCTCGATTGTCGCCAGCGCCGCCTCCCGACTCCCCCGATCACTCAGGATCTTCGACAAGTTGGCGAGCGACGTCGCCAGCTCGGGCTGAAACGAGTCGAGGTGCATCGCTGCGAGTTCCCGGTAGATCGAGACCGACTCTTCGATCGCCCCTATTGCCGCCTCGTGCTTCCCCAGGGTGCTCAGCGTCATCGACAGGTTGTTGAGCGACCTCGCCAAATCGGGTCGGAAGGAATCTGGACGCGAAACAGCGAGAGCCCGACAGATCGAAACCGACTCTTCGTTTGCCGCCAACGCCACCTCCTGCCTCCCCATCTCACCCAGGATCTTCGACATATTGCTCAGCAACCCCGCCAGCTCGGGTCGGAAGGCGTCCGGGCTCGACGCGGCGAGGTCGCGATAGATCGACACTGACTCCTCACTGGCCGCCAGCGCTGCCTCCTGCCTCCCCATCGCGTTCAGGTCGGCCGAGAGGTTGACGAGCGATCTGGCCAGAGCTCGCCGGAAGGCGCCTGGACGCGAGGCAGCAAGATCCCGGTAGATCGACACGGACTCTTCGCTCGCCGCCAGCGCCGCCTCGTGCCTCCCGAGGGCGCTCAGGTTGGCGGAAAGGCTTCTGAGCGATCTCGCCAGCTCGGGCCGGAAGGCGTCTGGACGCGGAGCAGCAAGATCTCGGTAGATCGACACCGACTCCTCGCTCGCCGCCAGCGCCGCTTCGCGGCTCCCCAGAGCATGCAGGCAGCCCGACAGGTGCTCGAGGAGCCAGGCAAGAGGTTCGCGATCTCCCTGCTTGCGAGCTAGATCCACCGCCCGCCGCGCGAGGTCCGCCTCGGGCTGGCGCAGGACCAGGCTGCTGCCCGGGAAGTGGTCGAGCAACGTACCAAGGGCGTCGAGATCGCCGGTCTCCACCTCCGCGAGGCGTGTCAACCAGCGAACCGGTTCCGGTCGACCCGCTCCGTAGTCCTGGGCCAGGTGCATGAGGCTCGCCGTGACCCGCTTTCCCGCCCGGCGAGCGGCGCGGGAGACCGCCAGCAGGGATTTCTCCGGCCCACCGGCCGCCCCGAGCGCTTCCAGCGCCACGGCCTCCCCGACGACATCAGGGAGGATGGGTGCGACACCACCGTCGTCCCCTGGCAGCGCCGCGGCCAGGGCCTCGTAGACCTCCGGGGGGTCGCCTGCCGAGGGGTAAAGCAGCGCCTCCTTCTCTTCCGCCACCACCGCTTCGACTTCGGCTCGCGACAGGCCCTGGCAGAGGGTGACGTACGCTGCGAGGTGGGCGAGAAAGCGCTCCGGGATCCTCGGGTCGCGGGCTTTGGCGAGCTCGTGAATGCGCGCAATCTCGTGGCGGGCGATGCGCAGGCCGAGATCGGGCGCCGAGAGGGCGAGCACTTCGCCGAACCCTGCCTGGGCGGCCACCAGCCCGGCCATCAGCAGGAACAGCGGCTCGCCACCCCAGGAGATCTCGGCCAGCCGGCGCTCGAAGGCGGGCGAGGCTCCCGGCTCCGGCAGCCGGACCGTGCTGCCGGTCCGCTCGAGGATCGACGCGAGCACTGCCCGCCTCTCCTCCGGGTTGGCAAGCGCTGGCAGCAGGTACGGTACCGAGGCCGGATCGAGCAGCCGCTCGACCGCCTCGGCGTCGCCACCGCCCAGCCCGAAGGCCTGGCGCCACCATCCCCCAGCAGGGTTGGCGTGACGCTCGAGCAGGAGCAGGCGAAGCGGCTTGCCCTCTTGGCCCGGGTGCGCCGCCAGCTCGATCAGCCAGGGCCGTAGAAGCCGTGCCCGCGAAGCCGCGTAGTCCACCACGATGAGCATCGGCCGCTTCCATCCCCACCGCGTGAGGTTCTGCTGACTTCGAAAGCGCTCCATCTCGCCCTCGGTCAGAAACCCAGCCACCCACCCCTCCCGCACGGCCTGCTCGCAGAGCTCGAGGGCCAGCCGGGTCTTGCCGGCGCCAGCCGGGGCCGTCATCACCCGCACCGACACCGGGCGGCCGTTCCGCATCCAGCGCCACTGGTCGGCCAGGACCTCCGTGCGGCCCACCAGCGGCACGGAAAGCGAATAAGGGGAGAGGTATTGCTCTGCTTCGCCACGGTGTCCGCCCGCCGGTTGTCCCCTGCGGTTGAGGTGGCGCGTCAGGGTGAGGTGGGCATCCTGCGGGTCGTCGGACGCGAACGGCAGGCTCCAGCGCTCAAGGCGCTCTTCGGCACCAGGCTTCACATGGAGAGACCAGGGCGGTCCTGGATCCTCGGCCGGTTGCTGGACCAGGTCCCTCCTTGTCCGCCGGCCATAGCGGGTCTCGACTGCCCCCGCGGCCTCGGCGTAGGCGGTGCGGATGGTGGTGCCGGAGGCGAGGGACCGATAGAAGCGGCTTGCGAACTCGGTCGCAACCTGGTCGTCGATGGCCTGAGAGGTGGCGATCACCGCCGGCACACCGGCGTCGAGGAGGCTCTGGGCCTGCCCCTGGGAGGAGCAGCCGTTGAGGAAGACCAGCTCGAGGCCGCGCTGCTCGCCGAGGAAACGGGCGAGGCCGGGAGCGTGCGCCACCGCGGGCGCTCCCGCCGCCGATTCCAACAGCAGCGCCGCGCTGCCGGCGTGACCGCCGAAGTGGAATACAGCGATCCGATCGCGTTGCCGGGCGTCCTGAAAAAGGTTCAGCACCTCGTCGAGGATGACGTTGGGGCGCTCCACGGTCTCGCAGAGTCCCCGCTCGACCGCCGGGGCCATGGCCGCACGCACCTGGCGCGCCTCCTCGGGGAGGTTCCGCAGGTAGCGTTTCGGGTCGGTCCGATCGTTGGCGAACGCGAAGAACAGTACGACCGGCTGGGGGAAGGAGTTCATGGGGCGCCTTGGAGACAAAGCAGGCGAAGCCTCCGGATCGGTGCCGGCGACGAGGAACACGAACACGATTGCCCGGCAAGGCCAGGTGGATGCTGTCGCCAACTGGGGTCTTGCTTGGGCATATCGTCGGAGCGGACAAGTGACGCGACTGAGGAGACCCCTGCGCGAGAAAATTGTGTAGAGGCTCCGCAGAACTCTCCCCGGGCTCTCCCCGCTCTCGCTATTCACCATGCACGACTTCAATGCGGTGCTGACCGCGTTGCCGCTCGGCGTGACGCGCGCCATGCAGGTCGTGACGGTCGAGATCGGCACCGCCAGCCCTTAGGACACGCCAGCCCTTAGGCCCCGCCGGCTCCTACTGGGACCCGCCTGTTGCCGTTGCTGCGCCAGGTGGAATGTGATTTGGTACGCGGATGCATCGCCCAACTGCCGCCAGCCGCGCGCCAAGCCGCCGCCGCTGGCTTGGTTTCACCGCCGCCGCCGCCCTGCTGGCCGGCGCCGCCATCGCCGCCGAGGGCTGCTGGCTGGCCGGCTCGACCCGGCCAGTTTCCTGCATCTGGATCGTGGTCGACACCCTGCGCGCCGACCACCTCGAGTGGTACGGGTACGGGCGCCCCACCGCGCCGGAGCTGCGCCCGCTCGTCGAGCGCGGCGTCCTCTTCGAACACGCCTACACCAGCCTGCCGGAGACCACGCCGGCCATGTCTTCGATGCTGACCTCGATGTACCCGTACCGGCATGGCGTGCAGCACCTCTTCCAGCGGCTCAACGACCGCAACGTCACCGCCCCCGAGCTGCTGAAGAAGGCCGGCTACGCCACCGGCGCCTTCGTCTCCAGCTTCGTGATGATTCGCAATTTTTCCAACTTCGCGCGCGGCTTCGACGTCTACGACGACTTCGTCGACGAGCGGGAGAAATATCGCGACAACTATGAGCGCAAGGCCGCCAGGACCCTCGACCGCGCCCGGACCTGGATC
The DNA here is from genome assembly GCA_035308185.1 of Thermoanaerobaculia bacterium. Taxonomy (GTDB): domain Bacteria; phylum Acidobacteriota; class Thermoanaerobaculia; order Multivoradales; family UBA5704; genus JASLEW01. Next base: position 27,550 of record DATGHG010000297.1, read on the forward strand.
GAGGCGCATCGCGCCGCGCCGTTCTTCTGCTTCATCCACCTGATCGATCCGCACGGTCCCTACACGCCGCCCGGCAAGTTCGCCCTCCGCTTCCACTCGGCGACGACGGAGCCGATCGCCAAGTCGCTGATCCCTTCCTACCAGCAGATGCCCGGCGTCACCGACGCCAACCGGTACCGCGACCTCTACGATGGCGAGATCGCCTACGCCTCGAGCGAGCTGGGCCGATTCTTCGCCTACCTGGAATCGGCCGACCTGCTGGCGCCCAATCTCGTGGTTTTCGCCGCCGACCATGGCGAAGCGATGGGGGAGCACGGCTTCTACTTCCAGCATGGCTCCGACATCTACGAGCAGGAGGTGCACGTGCCGCTGATCGTCAAGCCGCCGGCCGGCATGCGCGCGGCGCGCGGCACGCGAGTGGCGCAGACCGTTTCGGTGGTGGACATCCTGCCCACCGTGCTCGAAACGCTCGGCTTGCCGAGCCTGGCGGTGTTCCAGGGACGGAGCCTGGTCCCCCTGCTGGTTGGCGATGCCGGCGATGCCGGCGGGGTGTTCGCGCGCCGGCCGGTGTTCTTCGAGCTGAACGGCCACATACGGCAGGTGGGAGAGGTGCGCGCCGGCAGGAAGCTCCTCCTCGCGGGCGATCAGCTCGCGGAGTATGACCTCGGCCGCGATCCCGCGGAGCGGATCCCGCTGCCGCCCGAGCGGCGCGACCTTGCCGCGGAGAGCGAGCTGAAGGCCTGGAAGACGATGTCCGAGCTCTGGCACCGCGACTTCGTCGTCGAGACGAACGGCATGGCCGAAGCCTTGCGCGGCGCCTTCGTGCATGGGCGCCGCGATCCCGACGAGAGTGCCAGGCATCTCCGCAGCCTGGGGTACCTGTGAGGCGCGGCCGCCGCGCCGGCCGGGCGTGCTGACTCTCGGCGCGGCCGACGCAGCGGCAACGCCGCGGTTCCGCGGTGCCGGCATCCGCCTCGACGCGGTCCTCTTGACGCTCGTCCTGAGCGTCGCCCTGACCCTCGACCTGTCCCATCTGGGAGCCCAAAGCCTCCATGACGACGAAGCCATCTATGCCATAGCGGCCCGCGAAGCGGCGGTGCACGGCCACTGGTACCCCCTGCGCTGGGGGAGCGGCCAGCTATTCATCAACAAGCCGCCGCTGGCGATCTGGCCGGTGGCGCTGTCGTTTCATTTCGCCGGCGTCGGCGAGGCGGCGGACCGCCTGCCGAGCGCCGTCGCCGGCGCGGCCCTGGCGGGAGTCGTCTACGTCTTCGGGTCGTGGCTGCTGGGTCCCTGGACGGGCCTGTTGGCGGCGGCGCTCCTCGCCACCTGCCGCCCGTGGCTCTTCCGGCACGGCGCGAGAGAGGGCGTCGGCGATCCGCTGCTCTGCCTGCTGCTCACCGCCGCCCTGCTGCTCTACCTGCGCTACCGCTCCACCGGGAGCCGCGCCTGGCTGGGCGGCGCGTGCGCGGCGGCGCTGCTGGCGGCGCTGGTCAAGGGTGCGTTCGGCCCCGTCGTCCTCGGAGCGGTCACGGCGGTCTGGGAGCTCCTGATGTCAGTCCGCGAGCGCCGGTGGCGGCAGGTCGCCGCCCGGCTGGCCGCTCCTGCGGCGCTGGCCGCCACCGGCATCGCCGCCTATTCTCTGTGGCTCCTCGACAGCGGTCGGCGCGGCGCCGGCATTGCGTCGTTCCTTTACCGGGACGTCTTCCTGCGCGTCACCCGCGGTCTGGACTGGCATCACGTCCACGGCGCCGGTTTCTATCCCGAGGTGCTGGGGAAGGCCTTCGGGCATTGGTGGCCGGCGATCGTCCCGGCGGCGGTCTGGCTATGGCGCGGCAGCTTGCAAGACGGGCCCCGGATGCGGGCCGCCCTGCTCGTCGGCGTCTGGCCGATCGTCGTGCTAGCCATCCTCTCGGCCTCGGTCTCGACGCTCCCCTGGTATTTGGATCCGGCGCTGCCGCCGATCGCCATCCTGCTTGCCGCCGGCTGCGGCGAGGTGGGCCGGTTGCTGGCGCGCTGGCGGGTCGCGCCGCTGGGCTTCGCGCTGCTGCTCGGCGTCCTCGTCGGCCTGCGTGGACGATTCGCCTGGCAAACCCTCGATCAGCCCATGCGGCTCGGCCCGATGCATCGCTTCGTCCTGGCGTTCCGGCAGCTTCCCGATGCGCGGCTCTACCTGGAGCTCGGCAACCGCACGGAGGGCCGGCTGCAACCTTGGGACGCCTTCTATCTGGCGGAGCTCGACAGCGTCTCCCGGCCGCTGCCGCCCGAGCTGCCTGCCGCTCCGGCGTGCGCCTTCGTCATCGCCGAGCGCCCCGCCGAGGTGGCCGCACGACTGCATGCCGAGCGATGGTACGCCGCCACGCTCGACGGGCGTTCGCCGTCGCCGTCGCACCTCTACCTGGTGGATTGCTGCGGCGGCCGGCTGGGTCGCGATTTCGATTGACTCGCCGCGGTCGCCGGTCGCCTGACGCGGCCAGCCGGCATCAGCTCGCCGCTGGTCGTCAGGGCCTGCGGCCGCCGGTGATCGCAGCCGCGGTCACCCTCGCCGTCTCTGCGACCTCGCGCGCGGCGTCGCTGTCCAAGCGCGCCGCGTCCTCGGCGTTCGCCGCGCGCAGGCGGCGGTTGAGCGCCTCGATCCGGGACTGTGCACGCGGCAGAGCGCTGGGCAACAGGCAGCCGGCGGCATCGATCCGGTCGTGGTAATGCAGGATCACCGGTTCGGCCGCCAGCATCGCCGCCGGCGGTGGCTGCGGCTGCAGATGCAGCGGGAAGTTGAACGCCGCCGGCGCCTCGGCGAACGGCACCGGCTGCGCGGCCAGGGCCAGGCTGAGGCTCGCCTGGTGGCAGTGGTGGGCGCAGGGACCCAGCAGGTCGACCACGTCGAGGATGCGGCGGTTCCACTCGCTCCAGGCCGGCGCGACCTCCTGCGCCACCTCGCGGGTCATGAAGACGACGCCCGAGTTGCAATACAGGATCGTGGGCTCGCCATGGATCGTCGTGCGATAGCGCGGCGGCGGCAGCCGCAGCCCGAAATGGCGGAACAGCCGGACGAATGCGTCATGCGTCACCGACGGCAGGTCGGCGATCTTCGCCTGGAAGGCCCCGGCGGTCAGCAGCGGCAGCAGGTCGCCCACCACCACCGTGTCGCAGTCCACCAACAGCAGGCCGCGGGCGCCGGTGGCGAGAGCCTCGGGGAAGAAACGCAGCTTGTTGGCGGGAGGGTTCCGGCGGTCGAAGCGCTCGACGAGCCGCAGCTCCGCGCCCTCGCGCTCGAGCGCCTGCCGTTCCGCGGGCGTGACGGCGCCGACCACGCAGACCAGCATCCGGGCGCTCGCCAGCGAGCCTCCGAACCAGCGCAGCGACCGCGCCAGCCGCCGGGCCTGCGCCAGGCTGCCGGGCTGGCGGCTGTCGGCGACGCAGCCGATCACGACGTCCTCGGCGCATAGCGGCGGCAGCCTCCCCGCCAGCCTGCGCATCCGCCAGCCGGCCTGCCGCGCCGCTCCGCGCCAGCGACCGGTGGCGCCCCAATAGGCCTGGAGGATGCGATACGACCGCGTCGACGCGAGCTGCAGCCGTTCCTGCCGCTGTGCGGCCAGCTGCTCGCCGCGATTGCGGGCCAGCTCTCCGAGCTGATCGACGCGATCCAGCAGGTGGGCGACCTGAAGCTTCAGCTCGGAGTACACGATCCGCTGGCGCGGCGTCACCGAGACCGCGCTTCCCCCGGCGCCCGGCGCCGCCGCCAGCGCCGCGGCCAGCAGGTGCTCGTTGGTCTCCTCGAGCTCGCGCACCAGCGCGGGTGCCTCGGTGCCTTGATGCGGATCGCGGGCGCCCTGGCCGCCGGTTGGCAGATCGGCCGCCGCCTCCAGCCGGTCGAGCAGCTCCATCGCTTCCGGCAGCAGCGCGCGCCAGGCGATGCCGCGCGCCCGCAGGCCGCTGCGCAGCTCCCCGGGAGCGTATCTCTCCTCGACACCAGCGATGGCCAGCGGCAGGCCCGAACGGCTCGCCGCCAGACCCATCGCCGTGGCCGGGTCGCGCGCGGCGGCGGCGATCGAGCAGAGCAGGCATCGCTCCGGCCGCGAGGCGTGGAACTCGAGCAGCCGCCGGTTGTAAACCGTCCAGGCTCGGATCGCGGTCCAGGCGTCGAGCTGTACCTCGAGGTCCAGCCCCCGGCGCGCCAGCGACAGCGCGACCTCCGCCGGATGGCGGTAGACCAGCAGGTAGAACGCTGCCGGCAGCAACTCCTCCCACGCCGCCAGGAAGAGGGTGGTGCGCGGGTCTTTCCACCCCCAGCTCGGCTTGCCGGCCCGGTTGGCGAGCAGCTCGCGCGCCGCGCGTGTTTCCTCCGGGGTGAAGCGGGCCACGCCGTCCGCGGGCGGCCGCAGCGGGCCGCCGCCGCGGCGCTCGAGGCACCGCTCGTGGAAACGCACGAGCTCCAGATCCTCGAAGTGCCCGCGCCGGTTTCCCTTGCTCGCCGGCATCAGCTCCGTCCCCAGGTCCACGCCGCCGGCGGCGGCGAGGCTGGCGAGCAGAGAGGTGCCGGACCGATGCATGCCGGTGACGACCAGGACGGGGTGAAACTTGGGCATGGTTGACATCGGCTTCTAGCAGAAGCGGCGCGCCGAGTCCAGCGGTGCGTCCGTGGGGTAGTGGGGCATTACTGTGGTCCTGGGGGGGTCCTGGCGCCGCCGCGGGCGCGCCTGGGCCTATCGCCGCGTCCCGGACCGGAAGGCCAGCACCGCCCCCCACTCGATCCCTTGGAAGGACCGCGGGCCATCGCACAGAGCGGAGATGAAGTCAGGCTCGCCGGTCAGGCCACGTCCCCGCACCGCCAGCTCGTAGCGCTCCCCCGGCACCAGACGGAACCCGCCAGCGGCGACGAGCACCCACCCCTTGCCGAGCAGGGGCGGCGGCCGGTAGTAGGGGCCGATGGACTCCACGCCCCGAGCCTACCACCCCGTATCGTCTCTGCAAGCGCTGTAGAATTCCCCCCGGCGCGGCCAGGCTCGGCCAGCCGCACCCGGACTCCCCGTCTCCGGTCGCCGCGCCACCAGCCGGCGGGAGCGCCAGCGGGGGTGTACAGATGGCGAAGTGGCGAGAGATGCTTTGGGAGTCCGGTATCAAGGCGGCGCTTGAGGAGCTATGGCGCTCAAGCGCCTTCCGATGGGTTCCGCCCTTGCTAGCGATCATCCCCTTCGCCGCCTGGGGCGCATTTCTGCGCGGGCTGCTGTCGCAGGCGTGGTTTCATGGCTTCCTGGCTGGCTTCTGCCCCTTCTTGGGATTACTGCTTCTGGCGATCTCGGTGCACCATATCCGTGCCCACAGGCGCCGAGTCATCGCAACCCCCGCGGTCGCAACTGCCCCCAAGGCTCGCGAGGAAAGTGTTGAACTCTTCCGGCAGCTGTACGTCAATCACTTTGCGCCAGCATTTGCCTGCGCCGGCTCATACCTCTCCAATATCTGCCATGTCGCAAATTCCCTGCCTCCGATAAATCCGCAAATGGCGGCGTTGTTAACCAAATTCGTACTGGAGCCTTACGCTGCTGAAAAGGATAGCTTTGGCCGAGCAGTGGGGGCGGTCATGCCTGGTAGACTATTGCTCTCTGATTTTGAAAATCTTAAGAGGCGATTTGCCGATTTGAGCTGGCGATACAACTGCGTAGCCAAGTGGATCTATCTAGTCGGAAGCCACGTTCTCGAAGAAGGCTCGACGGCTTCCGCTCAGTATCAACATCTCTACTCCTGCCACAAGAGGTTTATTGACGAGCTACGGGCAGTCAACATGCGCGACGATCTAAAGGGCATTGCCGCGTTCCTCGAAACTATCGAGCAGCAACTTCCTGAGCCGCAGCCAGCAAGTCAACCATCGCCCATGGCTTCCGGGTGATCCCGGCAGCCATCGCGGGCGTCATGCGGAGCTGCGGTGCATCCGGCAGAAGTTGTAGTAGGCGAAGTAGAGCGCCAGCGCCGCGCGCAGGTTGGCGCGCTTGCGGCTGAATCCGTTCGACAGCCGCGTCATCCGGCGCAGGTGGCCGCGCAGCGTCCAGTTGGCGCGCTCGATATGGCTGGTGCAGATCCGCTCCTCGTCGGGGTCGCCGGCAACGGCGATCTTCTCGGCGCCTATGAGGCGGGGAGGCGCGTACTGCCGCTGCTGCTCCCCGCCGGCTCCCGCAAACTCTTTCACCAGTTGCGCGTAATCAACGCGCGTACCGAAGTTGTACTCGACCGCATCCGGGTAGGTGTTCAGCCCGTCGGTGGTCAGCTGGAAGCCGCCGGCCGTGGCGGCGCTCAGCTTCGCCATAAAGTCGTGCGCGTCCCATCCCGTACGCCGGCCCAGGTGCCAGGCCAGCACCAGCTTGGAGTGCCGCTCAAGCCCGATCCAGCAGTAGGCGTCACCCGCCTCCGGGTCGGTGATCCTGCGCCGCTCCTTGGTGCCTTCCTTGCAGCGGACGTATCCCCAGACCTCATCCGCTTGCACGTCCTGGACGGGCACGTCCTTGACCAGCTCGGTAAGCATCCGCTCGCAGCCGGCGCCCACCTGGACCAGCAGCCGGAGGATGGTCCGCTTCTCGACGCCGGTAATCCTCTCGATCGCGCGGACGGCGCATCCCTCGGTCAGCAGGTGCAGGACCAGTTCGGCCTTATCGACGGGCAGGCGCATCACACCGAGAGGGCGAGCGGGCCGCTCAGCGAATCGCTTGCTGCACGTCAGGCAGCGATAGCGCTGGTTCCCGCGGCGGTCGCGGCCGTTCTTCTTGGCGGGGGACTGGCAGGCTTGGCAGTTCATGGCGGCTCTCTTTCGGCCCGCCGTGCCGTGCCATAATCGAGGTGTGGGGTTCCGTCTGGCTTCGGCTGGCGGATTCTTGGCCCTGGCGGTCGTTAGCGCGACTGTCAGGGCCGTTTGGTTTTCAAGTTGTCTCGTCCTCCTTCAACGCTAGAGTTATTGTAGGGCAAAGAACCTTGCAAGTCAAGAGGTGGATCAGGGAATCTCGCGCTTGACGGAGCCGGGTTTCTTGGCCTACGATAACGGCATGGCTAGACCCAAGGCCGAACAGACGCAATCCGTCTCCCTGCGCCTCCGCATGTTCCCCGACCAGGAGCAGCTGATCCGCCAGGCGGCCCGCCTGGCGGGGATCAGCATCTCAGCCTGGATCAGGGAGCGGCTGGTGCGCGCCGCCCGCCGCGAAGTCAGCCAGGCCGCGCGGTATGAGGGACCGGGGGCGGCCGGCCCGTAGCAGCCCGAGCAGCTGGCTCGACGGTGGGAGCGGGATGGCGGGCGCGCAGCGGTGTTGCATCGATTCCCCTTCGAGGGAGGACGATGCAGACCGCCTGGCTGGTATACTTCGGGGTGCTCGGGGCAGGCGGTCTGCGTTCCTGTCCCTCAGATGGCCTGGCGTCCTACCGCCAGACCATCAGCGTCTCAGGAAGGGAACCGGCAGCAGACGGAATATTCAACCTCGCGAAACTCCAACGCCGGTCGGATTATTCAGCGCCGGAATAATCCGTCCGCGGTCGGATTATTCGGCGACCGAATTTTCCGTTGACAAGAAGATCGACAGGTAGCCCTCCTGTTCCGTCAACTTCCTTGCGGCTTGAAGTGAATCCGCAACCTTCCTCCTGTCCAGGTCGTCGATCTCGCTCTCCAAGGCATCCGCGATTTGCTTCGGAGTCCGGCCGTCGATCTCTGCATCGAGCAGGCGCAGGTATAGGGGCCACAATTGCCGGTGGTGCTTGATCCGGCGCGGCTTGATCCCCTGGCGCTCCTGCGCCTCTGCGAGCAT
>DATGHG010000298.1:0-20389 GCA_035308185.1 Thermoanaerobaculia bacterium
GCCGATCCCCTGATGCACGAGCTGGAAGCGGCCAACGCCGGTACCATGCGCCGCATCGCCGCCGCCACCGAAGCCCTGGCCGCCGGCCGCTACCTCGAAGCCGCCGCCGGCTTCCGCCAGGCGCTCGCCGCCGACCCCGAAGCGGTGCGGTGCTGGATGGGCCTCGGCCTCGCCCAGGAACGCCTCGGCAACGCCGCCGACGCCGAACGCAGCTACCGGCGCGCCGTCGAGCTCGCACCGGCAAACGATCGCGCTCGCCTGAGCCTTGGCACCTTGCTCGCGGAGCACGGCGCCCGCGCCGAGGCGATCGAGCAGCTCACGGCGGCGGTGCGCCTGCGCCCTGACCTGCCCGATGCCCGTTACAACCTCGCCCGCGCCCTGGCCGAAGAAGGTCGCTTCGCCGAAGCGCTGGTGCAGTGTGACGAGCTGCTGCGCCTTGCCCCGCAGGACCGCGAGGCGCAGGCCCTGCGGCAACAACTACGGGCGCGGGTTAACGGCAGGTGACCAGCCGGGGAACCGAGCTCTCTGGTTATCGGTTGAACCTAAGTCTAGATCGCTCGACCTCGGGTTGCGGTTCGCCGCGTTTCCGGCTATAGGGGCTTGAAATACTGTAGTTCGCACGGCTGACGCCGTGCTTTCGAACCTCTGCGACGGTGTCCAGAACCTTCTTGACACTGACGAGGTCAACCCTTGGGTTCTTCTTTGCAAGCCCTTCTAGGTCAAGAGTTTGCGCCATAGGATGGAGCTCCGAATGAGAAGTATCGGCCCTTGCGATGGAGGACCACGTCATGGGCCAGTCTCACCATGTAACCTTGGAGGAGCTTGTAGTATGCCCGGATCTTACTACCAAGCTCCTCTATCTCGCCGAAGTCTTCGACTTGAAGCCTCAGCTCGCGGCGTACGACCTCGAGGGAGATGCCCCTGCCGTGGCTATGCCAGTGCTTGATGTTGTTCAACATCTTGGCTATCTCATCCGCCCGCTTTTCGCGCATTCTTGGTGTCACATCAATTCCACGGGTCGCCGTCTTCCTCCAATTCTTGAACTTGTACCGCACTAGCCATTCCTTCAGGAGGCTAATGGACAACTCTCGCGCTTGCTCATAGTTGTAAAGCTCAGCAGGGTCAAAGTGGTGAATTAGGTAGCTGATTTCCGCGGTTGAAATCGCGCCCCTTTGAGCCTTCTTTATAAGCCGCCCGTATTGCTCAAGATACCCGAGCGCAGGCACCATACCCCTGCCGGATCGGGCTACCTGAGGATCGATTGGGCCGAGCGTGGAGTAATAATCCATGTAAATGGAGTCGCCGGACATCACGAGTACTGTACCCGCAGACATGGCGAAATTCGGAACGATAAAATCTACATGCTCGTAGTGGTGGCGCAGCGTATCGACGATCCGCTGCACAATCTCAATATACCCGCCAGAGGTCTCTAGAATAAAAGCAAGCTTTCTCCTCTTGGGCGTGATTGCTTCTATCTCGTCCCGGATAGCATCGTCAGTACCATTAAAAAATGGGGCCAATGAAGGTAAGAACGTCAGCACCAAGGACAGCCTCCATTTCGGCCACATGATCGGCGAGCTGATCCTCGATTAGCTTTTCAGGGATCGTATGCACCGCACTTGGGCTCATCTGAGACCTTCTTTTCGCCATCGTGCCATCGCGGCAAGGCGGGCACTCTCCCGCCGCTTATCTGGGCTGAGCTTCGCAGCACGCACCCGACCGCCCTTGGCTTCCCCAAGCTTCCCGAGCGCGAAAGCGGCCGCGCCCCTGCCTGCAACTGGATTGGGCAGGTGGGGTATCTCGCCTTGCGCCTCTTGAATCACCTCGCAGACTACCTGGAACCGGGTCGCCAAGCCTGCGGGGCTTTTAAGCACGTTCCTATCCTACCATCCCTCCTGGCCGCGTCCGCACCTCAGGCACCGGTAGGCGTCAGAAGCCTTGCCGGCGGCAGGCGCCCGGCCAACTTGCCCGAAAACCGAGCCAGCCGCTCATCCGACCCTTCGGGGAGCACTCCTCGACCGAGCGCCGGACCAAAGCGCAGTAGCCGCCGGAGTGGCGAAGATCCTCGCCGGCCCGCCGGCGCCTCCCCGCTGATCTTGCGCTAGACTGCGGGCGGTCACCCGCCGCCCCCCGGCGGGTGGCAAGGAGAGCGTTTTGTCCGCCCGCCATCGCCCCCCCGGCGCAACACCGGCCGCCACTGCCACCTTCCCGACCGCTGTCGCCTGGCTCGCCTGGCTCACAAGGTTCGCATCGCTCGCCGCGGTCGCCCTGGCCGGCGCCCTGGGCGCCGGCTGCCACCGCTCTCCAACCGGGCTGACCTTCCCGCAGGCACCGATCGTCCTGATCTCGATCGACACCCTGCGCTCCGATCATCTGCCCGCCTACGGCTACCACCGCGTCGAAACCCCCGCCATCGACCAGCTGCGACGCGACGCGCTGCTCTTCGAGCGCGCCTACAGCCACGTGCCGCTCACCCTGCCGTCGCACTGCTCGATCCTCTCCGGCCGCCTGCCGAGCGACCACGGCGTGCACGACAACGTCGGCTACCGCTTCGACGCCGCCAAGCAGCAGTCGCTGCCGCTCCTCCTGCGCCAGGCCGGCTATGCCACCGGCGGCGCCGTCTCCGCCTACGTGCTGCGCGGCGCCACCGGCATCGCCGATGGCTTCGACTTCTGGGACTCGGACGTCGAGATGCAGCTGGCCGCGGGCCTCGGCCAGAGCCGGCGCCCGGGCAAGGAGACGGCGCGGCTCGCCATCGACTGGCTGCGCCGGGTCGCGAAGCGGCCGTTCTTCCTCTTCCTGCATCTCTACGAGCCGCACAGCCCGTACGCCCCGCCCGAGCCCTTCGCCTCGCGCTACAAGGACTCGCCCTACGACGGCGAGATCGCCGCCGCCGACGCGGTGGTCGGCGACGTGCTGGCGGAGCTGCGGCGCCTCGATCTGTACGACCGCGCCATCGTCGTGCTGCTCTCCGATCACGGCGAGGGCCTGGGCGAGCACGGCGAGAAGGAGCACGGCCTGCTGCTCTACCGCACCACGCTGCAGGTGCCGCTGCTGCTCAAGCTGCCCGGCGCGCGCCTGGGCGGCGAGAGCGTCGCCGCGCCGGCACAGCTGGTGGACGTCTACCCCACCCTGCTGGCGCTCGCCGGGATCACGCCGCCGCCCGGGCTTCCCGGCCGCTCCCTGCTCGACCTCCGCCGCCAGGGCGGCGGCGCCGCCGCCCGCGAGCTCTACGCCGAGACCTGGTATCCGCGACTGCACTTCGGCTGGAGCGACCTCAGCTCGCTGGTGCGCGGGCGCTTCCATTACATCCATGGCCCCGACCCCGAGCTCTACGACCTGCAAACCGACGCCGCCGAGCTGCACGACGTCCGCGACACCGAGCGGCGCAGCTTCGCCGACCTGCGCGAACGCATCCGCGGCTATCAGCGGCAGCTGGTGGCGCCGGCGGCGGTCGACGCCGAGACCGAGCGGCGGCTCGCCGCCCTGGGATATGCCGGCGGCGCCGTGCGGCTCGCGGCCGGCACACCCGGTGCCGACCCCAAGACCAGGATCGGCACCCTGGCCGATCTCAATCTCGCCATGGGGTTCTTCTTTCACCAGCAATTCGCGCAGGCGGTGCCGGCCTTCCGGCGCGTGCTCGCGGCCAACCCCGATACTGTCGATGCCTGGGACAACCTCGGCCAGTCGCTCGAGTCCCTGGGCCGCTTCGACGAGGCGCTGGCGGCGTACCAGCAGGCGATGAAGGTCTCGGGCGGCGTGTCGCACGTCGCCATCTCGACCGGCGCGCTGCTGCTGCGCATGGGACGGCTGGACGAGGCGCAGCGGCATGCGGAGCTGGCGCGGCCGATCAGCACGGCGTCGGCCGACAGCCTGCTGGCCGAGATCGCCCTGGCACGGCACCAGCCTGCCGCCGCCGAGCAGGCGGCCCGCGCCGCGGTGGCCGCGGAAGGCGAGGACATGGCGCCGCGCCTGACGCTGGCCCGGGTGCTGGTCGCCGAGGGCCGCCTCCCCGAGGCGCTCGCCGAGACCGATCAGGTGCTGGCCGAGCTCGGCAAGCGCGCCGCGGGCCAGAGCTTCCCCAAGCTGTGGTGGGTGCGCGGCGACATCCTGGCGCGGCTCGAGCGCAACGCCGAGGCCGAGCAGGCCTTCCAGCGCGAGATCGCCGACTTCCCCTACGACACCCGCACCTACTCCAGCCTGGCGGTGCTCTATGCCGCCGAGGGCAAGCCCGAGGCCGCGCTCGCGGTGCTCCAGCGCCTGCTCGAGCGCAGCGACGGCTCGCCGGCGGCCTATGCCGAGGCGGTCAGGGCGCTGCGCATCCTGGGCGACGCGCCGGCCGCGTCGGCGCTGCTGCGGCAGGCCCTCGGCCGTCATCCCGACAGCTCGGAGCTGCGCGGCCTGGCCAAGCCGGGGTGAGGCGCCCGACCGCTGCCGAACGAGCCGCAACGCCGCCGATCCGCTAACATCGAACCCGCACCGAAGCTTTCTCGCGAGGAGCCCCCAGACCATGCGTTTCGCCATCACCGCCACCCTCTGCCTGGCCCTCGGCCTGACGGCCGCGGCCGGGCTGCACGCGGCGCCTGTCGCGCCGGCGCCGCCTCCGTCGCACGGCACGACGCCGCCCGCCGCCAGCGCCGCCGCCCTGCCATCCGGAGCGGCCGCCACCGATCCGCGCTTCGAAGAGGCCACCGCGCTCGTCAAGCGCGGCAAGTTCAAGGAAGCCATCGCCAAGCTCGAAGCCTGCCACCGCGATCCGGCCTGTCCGCCTCGCGCCCTGACGCTCCTCGGCGTCCTTTACGTCAAGGTCGACCGCCCGAAGGAGGCGCTGGCGCTGCTGCGGCCGCTCGCCGATGCGCAGACCGCGCAACCCGCGGTGCTCTACAACGCCGGCCTGGCCGCCGTCGCCGATCACCAGCCGGCGGTGGCCGAGGGCTACTTCGTCCGCGCCGCGCTGCAACAGCCGGCGTCGCCGGCCAGCCGCGAGCTGGGCCTGTTGCGGGCGCACCAGGGCAGAGTGGTCGAGGCCTATTCGATGCTCCGCCCCTGGTCGCTGCGCAACCCCGCCGACGGCGAAGCGCGCCTCACCGCGGTGGCGCTGGCCCTGGAGCTCGAGCGCCCCGCGGACGCCGAGCAGCTCATCACCGGCATGGACCCCGCCGACCCCGGCATCGCGCTGATGCGCGGCAAGATCCTGGTGCAGAAGGGAGACGGCAAGGGCGCCGTGGCGGTGCTGACACCGCTGCTGACGCATCATCCCGAGGGCATGGAGTCGGAGGTGCGGCTCACCCTGGCCGAGGCCCAGGTGCTGGCCGGCCAGTCGGCACCGGCGATCGAGCTGCTGAAGGGCCGGGTGGCCAACCACCCCGCGGTGGCCCTGGTGCTGGCCCGGGCGCAGCACACCGGCGGCGATCTGCTCGGCGCCCTGGTCACCCTGCGGCCCTTCGCCGATCAGCTGCCGGCCGACGCCAAGGGCCTGGGCGATCCGCGGACGCCGACCCGCATCGCCATCGAATACGGGCGGCTGCTGATCGACGCCGGGCGCTCGCCGGAGGCGGTGGCGGTGCTCGAGAAGGCCACCCGCATCATGCCGCAGAACCCGGAGGCCTGGAAGGTGCTGAGCCAGGCCTATGGCGCCGCCAGCCGGCATCTCGACTCGCAGATGGCCGCCGCCAAGGCCGAGGAGCTGGAGAAGAGCGCCCTGGTGGCGCCACCCGGTGCGGCGCCACCCGCGGGCACGGCACCCGCGCCGCCGCCCGCCAAGCCGCCGGGCTCCTGAGAGCGGCGTGGCCAGAGCGGCCATAGCCGTAGGGGCCGCGGCCCTGCTCGGATGGGGCGGCCTGGCAGCCGCGCTCGTCGTCAGGACGGCAGCGCCGCCGGTGCCTCCGCCGGCGACGGCCGAGGTCCTGCGGGCGGCGGTCGCCCGGCTCGAGGACGGCGCCCTGCCGCCCGCGCAGGCGCTCGCCGCGGCGCGCGAGCTCATGGCTCGGCTGCCGGCCGCCGCGGCCGATCGCACCCTCGCGCTCGACCCACCCGAACGCCGGCGCCTGCTCGCCGGTTTCGGCCGCGCCGCGGCTCCCCCCTCGCCCACCACCGCGACCGCGACAGCGCCGGACCGCGCTCTCGCCGACTACCTGGCCGCCTGGGCCCGCGAGCGCGGCGGCGAGCTGGCGCGGCGCGGCCACTGGACGCCAGGCGCCGTGGCCGACCTCGCCGCCCAGCAGCTGGTCGATCCACCCCGCTTCGCCGCCGACCCGTCCTTCCGCGCCTGGGTGCTCGGCCTGCTGCCGCGCGAGCTCGATCCGGCCGTCGCTCCCGGCCTGCGCGACGATCTGCTGCTGGCGCTGGAAGCGCAGCCGGGGATCGACTTCGACGCCGCCGCGGCGATCGAGAGCGGCTGGGGAGCGGCGCCGCGCCGCAGCGCCGATCGGCTGAGCGCCTACGGCCGCGAGCCGCTGCGCTTCGACGACGACGCCGAGGCGCCGATCGCCGCCTCGGTGTTCTCGCTGCCTTCGTCCTTCTTCGGCGAACCGGAAACGGCCGCCCTGCTGGCCGCGCTGCGGACCATGGCGCCGCGGCGCGACCTCGTGGTGCTCGCCGACCTGCCGCTGCGGCGCCGGCTGGCGGCCTGCTGCGCCAGCCCGCGACTGCACCTGCTCGAGACCTACGGGCAGCCCTTCACCCCCTGGGTCCGCGACCCCATGAGCCTGGTGCGCCGCCCCGGCGGCGGCGTGGTCGTGCTGGTGCGTCCCAATGCCCAACCGGGGCGTGAAGCGGACCGGAACCTGGGGGCCGAGCTGGTGCGGCGGCTGCCCCCGGACCTCGACCGCGCCTGGGGCGGCATCCGCTGGGAGGTGGCGCCGGTGCCCTTCCACAACGGCCAGGTGTTGCTCGGGCGCGACGCCGCCTGGATCAGCGTGCACACTTTGGAGCTGCGGACCCTGGCTCTCCTCGGGCTGGACCGGGTGCCGGTCGCAAGCTTCGACACCGCGGCCGGCATCGAGCGCTACTTCGCCGCCGCGCGGCGGGCCGCGGCCGAGCTTGCCGCGCTCTACGGCCGGCCCGTCCGCTTCGTTCATCCGCTGCCCGGCGAGTCACGCGCCGACGGCGACCGCGGCGACGACCGCGAGCTGGTGGAGCGCATCGGCGGCGGCGCCGGCTACGACCTCGATTCCCTGCTCACCCTGCTGCCGGCGAGACCCGGCGGCCATCCACCGGCGCCGGCGGCGCCGCCGGCGCCGGTGGCCCTGGTCGCCAGCCTGGCGGCAGGCCGCACCCTGCTGACCGGGCTCCCCACCGCGGACTGGGCCGCGCTGCGCCGAGGCTACCAGCTGGCGCCGGCCGGCGCGGAGCTGGCGGCGGCGGTGGGCGCGGCGCAGCGGACGGCGGCGGCGGCGCGGCTCGACGGCTTCCTCGATCTCGTCGCCGCCCATCTCGGCAGCCAGGGATGGCGGGTGGCGCGCCTGCCTCTCCTGCTGGTGCCGGTCACGCTGCTGGCCGACCACGAGGGCGTCGCGGCGCGGGAGTTTCAGCTCACCTGGAACAACGTGGTGCTCGAGACCCGCGACGGACAGCTGCGCGCCGAGGGCTTCTCCTCGCTGCTGCCGGCCGGCGACCGCGAGGCGCGGCAGGTGTTCGCGGCGGCCGGCTGCCACCTCGAGCTGCTGCCGGCGCTGGTGCACAGCATCGTGCTCAACGGCGGCTACCGCTGCGCCTCCAACCACCTCCGCGCCCCGGCCCATTGAGCACCACCTGCATCGCCAGCCGCTCGCAGGCGCTCCGCGCCCGCCGCGTCCAGTGTGCCGCCTACTCCTCGCGCAGTGCCGCGAGCGGTTGCATCCGCACCGCGCGTTCCGCCGGCGCCAGGCCGGCGATCAGGGCGACGACGGCCAGGACCAGGGCGACGGCGGCGAGGTTCGGCACGTCGAGCGGCGCGATGCCGAAGAGCAGCTTGGCCAGCACGCCGCGCAGCACCACCGCACCGGTCAGGCCGATCGCCAGCCCGGGGACCACCAGCCGGACGGCATCCCGCAGCACGAGGCCCCGCACCTGGCCGGCGGTGGCGCCCAGCGCCATCCGCACGGCGAACTCCTGGCGGCGCTGCACCACCGCGTAGGCGAGCAGGCCGTACAGGCCGACCGCCGCGAGGCTCACCGCCAGGCCCGCGAAGCTCGCCAGCAGCACCGCCTGGAAACGCTTCGGGCCGATCGCGCCGGCGACCACCTCGGTCAGCATGGAGATCCGGTCGAGCGGCAGTCCGCGGTCCAGCTCCCGCACCGCGCGGCGCACGACGGGCGCCAGGGCGTAGGGGTCGCCGGACCCGCGCAGCACCAGCGTCATGTTGAGCATGCCCTGCTGCAGATAGGGGAAATAGGCTTCCGGGAGCGGCGGGCGGGCCGGCCCGGCGTTGTGAACGCTCCGCACCACGCCGATCACCCGACAGGGCGGATCGCCGCCGATGCTCACCGCGGCGCCGACCGGATCGGCGCCCGGCCAGAAGCGGCGTGCCGCCTCCTCGTTGATCACCACCACCGCCGGGGAGCGCTCCTCGTCGCCGTCGCCCATCAGGCGCCCGCGGACCGGCGCGATGCCCAGGGCGGTGAAGTAGCCGGGGCTCACGCTGCGGGTCTCGACGTTCCAATCCTCCCTGGCCGGCGGCACTGGCGCGCCCACGATCGCCAGCCCGGCGTTCCAGCCCCAGTCGCGCGCCGGGACCAGCGAGATCATGCCGCTGGCGCTCACCCCCGGGAGCGCCGCGAGCCGGCCGTCCAGACTGCGATAGAAGGCCGCCACCCGCTCGGGAGTGCCATAGCGCGCCTGCGGCAGCGCCACGTCGGCGACCAGCACGCCCTGGGTGCGGAATCCCGGATCGACGCGCGCCAGGTTCCAGAAGCTGCGCAGCAGCAGGCCGGCCCCCGCCAGCAGCACCAGCGAGATCCCCAACTCCGCGACCACCAGCAGGTCGCGCAGGCGCCGGGCGCCGGCGCCGGCCGAGGCCCGCGCCCCCGCCCGCAGCACCTCGCCGGGCTCGAGCCGCGCGGCCTGCCCGAGAGGCGCCAGGCTGAACAGCACACCGGTGGCGCAGGCGGCCGCGATGCTGAAGACGAGCGCGTAGCCGTCGAGCGCGATATCGCCCCGCCGCGGCAGATCGGCCGGGGCGAGCGCCAGCAGGCAGCGCAGCCCGACCCACATCAGCGGCAGCGCCGCCAGCACGCCGAGCAGCGCCAGCACCAGCCCTTCGGCCAGGCAGCGGCTCGCCTGATGCCAGGAACCTGCGCCCAAGGCGGTCCGCACCGCGGTCTCGCGCCAGCCGGCGGCGGCGCGGGCGAGCAGCAGGTTGGCGACGTTGGCGCAGGCGATGGCGAGCAGCAGGCCGACGGCGCCGAACAGCAGCCACAGGGGATCGCGCACCGACGCGGTGAGCAGTCCCCGGAGCGGCGTCAGCAGCACGCCGCGCCCCTCGTTGGTGTCGGGATAGAGCTGCTGCAGGCGCCGCGCGATGGCGTCCATCTCGGCCTGGGCCGTCACCAGCGAGACGCCAGGCCGCAGCCGCCCGACGACCTTCATCCAATGGTTGCCGCGCGCTGCCGCCTGGGCGCGGGTCGCGACCAGCGGCACGAAGAGCTGGGCAGGCGTCGCGCCGGGAGGAAACTCGAGCCAGCGGGGCAGCACGCCGAGCACCGTGCGCGGCTCGCCATTGATCATCACCTTGCGGCCCACGACGTCCGGCGCGGCGCCGAAACGCCGCCGCCAGAGCGCCTCGCCGAGCACCACCACCCGGTCGCGCCCCGCGACCTCCTCCTCGGCAAGGAAGAGACGGCCGAGCAGGGGGCGGGCGCCCAGCGTCGACAGCACCGCGGCGCCGACGCGCGCTCCGGGCACCCGCTCAGGCCGGTCGTCCAGGGCGAGCGAGAAGCCGGGCCAGGTGGTGTAGCCGCCCAGCGCCGAGAAGGATTGGGACTGCCGCTGCCAGTCGGCCAGATCGGGTGTGGAGGCGGCGCCGTGCGTCTTGGACAGGATCGTCACCGCCACGTCCACCAGTTCCTCGGGTTGCGCGAACGCAAGCGGCCGCAGCAGCACCCGCTCGACGACGCTGAACATGATCGTGGTGGCGGCGATCCCCAGCGCCAGCGTGCATGCCGCCACCGCGGCATACCCGGGAGCGCGGCGCAGTTGGCGCGCGGCGAGGCGCAGGTCGGCCAGAAATCGCATGCTCCCTCCGACGGAAGAGCTCCGCGAATGCTATGGCGGCCGGCGGCCCACGACAAGAGCCGCCTCGAAGCGACGGCATAGGGCCACTCCGTCGCACCGCTCGGCGAGCCCTGCGAGCCACCCCGTGATCCGCGTGTGTCGGGCAATGCCGGGGCGATGCCGGGAAATGCCGGGGAAGGTCGGCGACATCGTTCGACGCCACGGCGGCGCCCCTTGCCGGAGGGCGGCGCGCTCGGGAGCGGCGCCGCGGCGGCAGCTGGCAGGAGGCTTGCTATCGGTCCTTCATGCAGCCTTCGACAGCCTCGCGAACATGCCGGCCGTCACCTCAGGGGAGGGATGCTCATGGTCAACGTCTCAACCTACAACGTCTACGTGCAGATGGATGGCACGACGCCGGTGCTGATCGGCGACGTCGGCCCGGACAACACCATCTCGGTGAACCAGGCGGGGCCGGCGATCATCGGCATCACCACCGGGCAGGGAATCGCCTTCGCCGATCCTGCCCTCATCTGGGTGACGGCGCCCGGGGAGGCGCCGCCCGCCTTCGTCGCCTGGGGACCGATCAACCCGGACCCGCTGGGCAGGACGGACTGCGAGATCGTCATCAGCGACGCCAACGGCGGGGCGGGAACGGTCAATTTCCAACTCAACCTGGCCGGCGTGGCGGCGCCGCTCTCCGGCAGCCTGGCGAACGCCATCGGCTAGCGCCGCCGAATCCCACGAGGAGTAACCGATGATCAGCCTGACGACCTATGAGATCTTCATCTCCGGCACGACGTCGAGCTACAGCTTCTCCGGCGACATCGATTCCAAGACCCATAAGGTCACCATCGTGCCCAACGGCGCCGCGGTGATCCAGATCGAGCTGTCGGTGCTCGACGCGAGCAGCCAGCCGGCGACGTTCGGCCCGGTTCCGATCAATTTTTTGCCGCTACCCGGCCCGCCTGCCTGGGTGGCCTGGACGCTGCTCTCGCCGACCACCATCCTGATCATGGACCTGAACTTCGCGAAGGGCGAGGTGCCGTTCCTGCTGACGCTTGCCGACGGCACCGGCATCCCGATCGTCCGCGGCGGCATCGATCCCACGATCGTCAACACCTACGGGCCGCCGCCGGTCCTGGACACCGCGGCGGCAACTGCCGGCAGCGCCGCCGCCCCACGGCCCGCCGGCTGACGACGAGCACCGCGGCCGGCCGGCGGCGGCGCGACAGGAAGCCCCCCTCCGCTTCCTCTCAAGCCGGCGGCGGTCCGGCCGCGAGCAGTGGCTGTAGCTCGGGAGACGAGCGCAGGCCGTCGAACCAGGGGAACCCGAACCACCGCGGTGCGACGCCATGCTGCAACGCCTGCGTCATGTTCCACAGCGCCGAGGCGTGGTCGCCGATCACCGCGTAGACGATCGCGACCTCGGCCATCGCCTGGGCGTTGCCAGGGGCCAGCGCCAGGACCTGCTGGGCTGCCTCCACCGCCGCCAGGCGCTGCCCGAGGTGCGCCTGCGCCTGCGCCCGCGCCGAGACCAGCTGCCACTGGGCGGCGGCCGGATCCCGCCGCGTCAGCTCGACCAGGCGGCGATAGAGCTCCCTCGCCGCCCCCTCGCGGCCGCCGAGCAGCAGGACGTCGGCAAGGTTGAGGGTGACGAAGGGGTTGCCGGGCTCGAGGTCGAGGGCCCGGCGAAACTGCCCCTCGGCATCCGGGTACTGCCGCAGCAGCATGTAGGCAGTGCCAAGGTTCACGATCTCGGTCTCCTGCGGCGAGCGGCGGACCAGGTCGGCGTAGAGCTCGGCGGCGCGGGCGGGGCTGCCGCTCAGCAGCTCGAGCTGCGCCAGCAGCGACTGGGGCTGGTACAGGCCGGGAACGCGCCGCAGCAGCTCCTCGAGGTCGCGGCGCGCCGCGGCGCTCTCGCCGAGCCGGTATTCCATGTTGGCAAGGGTCATGAGGCTGGGCCAGGACGGCCGCCGGCGGCAGGCCTCGCGCACCACCGCGAGGGCCGGCGTGCCGGCGCCGCGCCGCTCGAGCAGCAGGCCGCGCTTGAGCAGCACCGAGGGGTCGCCGGGCTGCAGGCGCTCCAGCGCCGCCACGTCCGCCGTCGCCCGGTCGAGCCGCTCCGCGTCCAGGGCCAGCACGAAGTCGGAGGCGAGGGGATAGGGGTCGGTGGGAGCGAGCCGCCGCGCCGCCGCGAGCAGGCCGAAGGCACGCTCGAGGTCGGCGGCGTCGCGGTGATCGCGAAAGCGGTAGCGGAGGATCTCGGCCGCCAGCAGCATCGCGTCGAGGAAGCGGGGCGACCGGCGGCAGACGGCGGCGAGCCGGTCGAGCAGCATGCCGGCCGTCGCCGGCCCGCGGTGATAGGTGAACTGGTTGTCGATCTCGAGGTACTCCCGGTAGTCGCCGGCGGTGGCTTCCAGGCGCGGAAATCCCTCGCGGCCGGAATGGCCCGGGTAGCCGAGGTGAACCTGGGACTCGACGGCGTGCGCGATCTGGTAAGGGTCCTCGGCGGGGGCCTCGAAGCTGTGGTCCCACAGCCGCCGGCCATCGGCGCCGCGCAGCCTGGCGAGGGTGACCCGGCATCGCGCCACGGCGCAGGACAGGTCGGCGGTCATCAGCTCGTCGGCGGCGGTGGCCCGGGCCACCCGCGCCGGCGAGCCCGCCACCGGGTCCACCTGTTCGGGCGCGATCACCACGATGTTCTGGAGCGAGAGCAGGCCGCGCAGCACCGCCGCCCGGGTGCTGGCGGCCAGCAAGCGGGCGCCGGTGGCGCCAGGCACGGCGGCGACTTGGACCCGCGGCGCGAGCACCGCCACGGCCAGGACCTCCGGGCGATCCTGGCGGTCGAAGCGCAGCCACAGGGCCGTGGCGGCGAGGAGCGCCAGCCCGGCGGCCGCCGCCCGGGCGCCGCGCCGTCGCCCGACGACCTCGAACGGCGAGGAGGAACGAGCGGACGGCGATGCCGTGGCTGACGACAGTGCCGTGACCGAAGGCGGCGCCGGCGCGAGGGCTGCAAGCCCCGACCCGGCAATGACGGTCGTCGGCTCGGCCTCCGCCGCGAGCGGTCCGGCGGCGGGATCGAGCGACGCGCCCAGCGCTGCCGCAACCTCGCCGGCGGTCTGCGGCCGGTGCGCCGGCTCCTTCTCGAGCAGGCGGTCGATCAGCTCGGAGAGAGCCTCCGGGACCTCGGGGCGCAACGCCCGCGCCGGCGCCTGCCGGACGGTGCAGACGCTGGTCAGCGTGTCGAGCGGCGTCGCGCGCAGGAAGGGCGAGCGCCCGGTGACGGTCTCGTAGAGCAGGGTGCCGAGCGAGAAGAGGTCCGACCGGCCGTCGACCCCGAGACCGCGCGCCTGCTCGGGCGACATGGCGCGATAGGTGCCGAGCACGTCGCCGGCCGGGGTCAGGCCGCCGCCGGGGCCGTCCTCGGGGCGCTTGGCGAGCCCGAAGTCGAGGATCCTGGCGTGGCCGTCCGGCGTCACCATGACGTTCTCGGACTTCAGGTCGCGGTGCACGATGCCCAGAGCGTGAGCGGCGGCGAGGCCGCCGGCGATCTCGCCGCCGAGCCGCGCGGCCTGGTCGGGCGGCAGGGGCCCGCCGCGGAGCAGCGCCGCCAGGGTGCCGCCCGCCACCAGCTCCATGACGATGGCGTCGCCTTCAGCGGTGGCCAGGATCTCGTGGATCCTCACCGTCGCCGGGTGGTCGAGGGACGCCGCCGCGCCGGCTTCGCGCCGGAACCGCTCGCGGGTGCCGGCGTCCTCCGCCGCCCGCGAGCGGATGAGCTTGACCGCCACCTCGCGGCCGAGGCGCTCGTCCCAGGCGCGATAGACCTCGCCCATGCCGCCCTGGCCGAGCTTGCCGATGATCCGCAACGGACCGATCTGGCGAGGCGGCGAGCTGGGGAGCGCTGCCGCCACGACACTAGTCCAACCGGGAGAGGCGCCGCTTCAGACCGGGCTTCGAGACCTCGAGCGCCGCCGCCATCCGCTCGAGGTCGCCGCCGCAGCGCGCCGCGCAGCGGTCGATCTCCTCGCGGGTGAGGTCGGCGGCCTTGCGGAAGCGCGAGCCGCTGTCGATGCGGTCGTAGAGCGAGGCGCGGGCGACGCCGAGCTGGGCCGCCGCCGGCTTGAGGCGCCAGCGGTTGGCGCTCAGCGCCGCCAGGATCTCGTCGTCGCCGACGTCCTCGAGGCGGCGATACGCCGGGCGCCGGGACCGGGTGCCGCCGCCGCTGGCGTCCGGGGCCGCCGGCACGAGCGCGGCGGGCGCGGCGGGCCCCTGGGACAGGGCCTCCGGTCCACCCGCGGCGGCGGGACCGAGCCGGATCGCGCTGTCTGGGGGGAGCGCGGCTTCGGCCGCGTCGTGGCAGCCGACGGCGAGCTGGCGCGCCACGTTGCGGAGCTGCCGCACGTTGCCGGGCCAGTCGGCCTGGGCGAGGCGGGCCACGAGCGCCGCCGACATCCAGGGGCGGGCGCCCTCCGGCGCTGGCTCCAGGCGAGCTGCGGCGCCGATCGCCGCCAGCTCCGCGGCGAGAAAGGAGAAAAAGAGGCGGCCAAAGTCCTCGCGGCGCTCGCGCAGCGCCGGCAGCCGGATCTCGTAGCCGCTGAGGCGATAGAGCAGGGGCGCCTTGAAGCGGCCCTGCGCCGCCGCCGCGGCGAGCGCCGCGTCGGTGGCGGCGATCAGCTGCACGTCGATCGCATGGACCTCGCCGCCGCCCACGGGCGTGACCTCCCGGCTCTCCAGGACGCGCAGCAGCATGACCTGGATCTCGAGCGGCGCCTCGCCGATCTCGTCGAGGAACAGGGTGCCGCCGTCGGCGCGGCTGAAGTAGCCCGGGCGCGCCCGGTCGGCGCCGGTGTAGGCGCCGCGCGCGGCGCCGAACAGCTCCGCCGCGGCGAGCGTCGCGGGCACCGCCCCCATGTTGACGGCGACGAACGGCCGCTCGCGGCGCCGGCCCAGGCGATGGAGGGCCCGGGCGACCAGCTCCTTGCCGGTGCCGGTCTCACCGGTGAGCAGGATCGTGAGGTCGAGGTCCGCCACCCGCCGGATCTCCCGCTGCAGCCGCGCCATCGGCGGACTCTCGCCGACCAGGCCATGGCGGGGCAGGCTCTCGGTGGTGGCCTCGACCAGCGACAGCAGGAGCACGATGCGGTTGGCGAGGAGGAGCACGACGCCGCGGGCGATCTCGGCCGCTGCCAGCTCGCGCTCGCCGGTGACCGGCTCGCCGTCGGCGACGACCTCGGTGCGGGTGCCGGCGCAGCGCAGCAGCACGGCGCCGGGCGCGGCGGCGCGAGCGAGCTCGAGCGGCCGGCGGCTCAGGTGGACGTCGCCGAGCGGCCGGCGCAGCGCCTGTCCAGGCGCGGCGAACAGCGGCTGGTGGCGGGCCAGCAGCTCCGGCTGCCCGGCGGCAAGGCGGGTCAGCGCGGCGCGCTCGCCGACTCGTCGCAGGTCGGGATGGCACAGGACGGTCAGTCCCGGAACCAGGAGGGAGACCGCCGGCAACCCGCTGCCGCTATGGGTTCGCGTCTCCTGCAGGAGCCGGTCCGCCGGCTCCTCCTTGCTGTTGGGCACACGCGTAATCTAACAAGAGCGAGTCGAAGCGAGCAAGGACGGCCGCGTCGGCCGCGTCCGCCCCGGCCTTGCTGCCTGGCGGCCATGCCAGCGGCGAGCCCGCCGGAGCCGCCGCCGGCAGGCTTGCCAGCGCCTGGCGCAGGTGGGAATGCGCCGCCGCGCCCTCCCCCAAGCGGGTCTCCACGCCGGCGAGGATGGCGAGATGGGCCCATGAGGGGCTGCTCCGGGCTGCCGCGCGCAACAGCACGAGACCGCGGCGCGGGTCGCCGCGAGCGGCCAGCAGCCGCGCTCGCCAGATCAGCAGGTCGGGATCACCGGGCAGCAGTCGCCCCAGCGCGTCGATGGCGCCGCGGGCGCGCTCCCAGCGGCGGGCGAGCAGCGCCGCGGCGGCCTCGCCGCGCAGCGGGCGCGGATCGGCCGGGGCCAGCTCCCGGCCCTGCCGCAGGACCTCGAGAGCTCGGTCCAGGTCGGCCGGATCGCGGCGCGCGGCGTAGCGGCGCCGCAGCAGGGCGGCTTCGAGGAGGGCGGCTTCCAGGAACCCGGGCGAGCCGGCGCGCAGGGCCTCGATCTCGGCGAGGCGGGATGCGGACCGCCCGTCTTCCGGCGCGCTCCCGCAGCCCTGCGGCAAGGCGAGATAGCGCTCGAAATCGCGCGGCCTCACCGCCAGGGGGCGGGCGCCGGCGCGCCGGCCGCGGCCGGCGTAGGCTTTGTCCAGGTAGCCCTGGACGGCCGCCGCCAGCAGATAGGGGTCGGCGACTTGCGCCTCGAGCGTCTGGGTCCACAGCAGCCTGCCGTCGCTGCCCGAGATCCTGCTCAGCGACACCTCGCAGGTTTCCCGCTGGCAGCTCAGGCGCGATGCCAGCACTTCGCCGGCCGCCACCGCCCGCGCCAGGGCGCGCGGCGGAGCGGCCACCGGGTCCACCTCCTCGGCGGGCAGCACGTCGACGCCATCCAGCCCCGCGGCGTCGTGCAGGAGAGCGGTTTGCAGGCCAGCCGCCAGGCGATCGACCGCGACGCCGAGGCCACCGCCGGCGGCGAAAGCCGGCCGCGCGATCGCCAGGCGCAGGACCGGCGGCGGCCGCGGCAGGAGCCAAGCGGCAACGCCCGCCAGCGCCGCGGCGGCGAGCGCCGCCACGGCGACCGGCGACCGGAGGAAGCGCCAGGGTGTGTGCGGAGCGTGTCCGCCCGCCGCGCCCGCGCCTGGCGGCGCCGCATCCTTGGCAGCCGCGGCGGCCGGCGTGGCAAAGGACACGGCGGCGGCTTGCGCGGTGGCGCCTGGCGGCGTTGCGCGGGCCGGCGAGGCTGGCGGCGCACCAGGGGTCACCTGCCGGCGCAGCAGCGCGGCGGCCGTGGCGGCGGTTGGCGGCGGCTCCTCGAACGCGAGACGGGCGGCCAACTCGGCCAGCACCGCCGCCGTCGCCGGCTGCCAGCTGCCGGTCGCCGGCGCCCCGGAAGCGCCGGCGAGCATCGCCTCCAGCAGGGCGCCGAGGGATCGAAGGTCCGACCGCTCGTCGCCCCCCTCCTCGCCGCTGCCGAAGCCCAGCATCTTGGCGTGACCCGCCGGCGTGACGATCACCTTCTCGGGCGCCAGACCGCCATGCGCGACGCCGAGGGCGTGGGCCGCCGCGACTCCTGAAGCGATCTCTGCCGCCAGCCGCACCGCCAGCGCGGCGTCGAGACCGTCCTGGCACCGCCGCGCCAGCGACTCGCCGGCGATCAGCTCCAGCACCAGGACGTCCGTGTCCCCGCCATCGACGAGGGCGTGGAGGCGGGCGATCGCCGGATGGTCCAGGCCGGCGGCCGCTCTCGCCGCGCGGCGGAAGCGCTCGCGCGCGCCGGCGGCGCGGGCCGCTTCCGGACGCAGGCGCCGCAGCGCGACCGGGCGCCCCAGCAGCTCGTCCCAGGCGCGATACACATCGCAGGTCGCGCCGCTCGCGAGGTGCGCCTCGATGCGGTAGGGGCCGATACGAGAGGGGTGAGAGCCCATTGCCGGCGGCCGTCCGCGGTGCCGGCCCGCGTCCCGCCGGCCGCGGAGCAACCATAGCGCACCGCCGGCGTCAAGCAAACGCCGGCGCGGCCTGCCGGCCATGACGGTTGATGTCGGCGAATGTCGAGCGCTGCCGGAGAGCCCCGCCGGCGTCCCGCGGCACTGCGCCCCCGGCGCTGGTCGTCAGACGCAAACTTCTATGGGACAAGCAGATACGCTCCAGCGGCGGGTTGGCACCGGTCTTGAAGTGAGGCCCCCGGCAGGAAGCTACACCCCGTGGTGTAGAAAGGTTTTCAAACCCGCTCTCGAAAGGCAGGGAACCACGATGTCAGGGAACAACGTCGCCAACGGCACCATCAACAACAACACCACCTACCCCCTCTGGCTGGTCTCGAGCACCATCAACTCCGGTCATTGGAACACCGCGCCGCTCACCGTCCCCGCCAACACCACGCTGACGGGCGCTTTCGTGGCACAGGGCACGTCCGGGACCGCCACCGGCACCTCGGGCCAGGTGGTGTACAACCTCAACGGTTACAGCCCCTCCACCAACGTCACGCTCAACTTCGACGATCCCTACTCGAGCTCGAACTCGGCCTCCGCCAGCTCGAGCACGTCAGGTATCTCGGCCACGGCCAGCGTGCCGAAATCCGGCAGCAACGTGGTCTTCACCTACACCATCGGCGCCGCCTGACCGCCGCCGCGCCTGCCTCGGCAGGTATCGGCAACACCGGGGCGCCAGCCGCCCCACGGGAGGAAGACAGCCATGTCGCCTAGCTTCACCGCCACTGGCGCCATCGTGAACAATACGCCGTACGACCTGAGCGTCGTGAGCTCGGCGCTCGACTCCGGCCGTTGGATCAAGACGCCGCTCACCGTCGCCGCGAGCTCCACCAACGATCAGGCTTTCGTCGCCACGATCGACCCGGGATCGCCCGCCGGGGTCGCGGGCCAGGTGGTCTACAACATCAACGGTTCCACCCCCTCCACCAACGTCACGCTCAACTTCGACGATCCCTACTCGAGCTCGAACTCGGCCTCCGCCAGCTCGAGCACGCCAGGTTTCTCGGCCACGGCCAGCGTGCCGCCGGCCGGCAGCGAAGTGATCTTCACCTACACCGTCAGCGCCACCTGATCGCCAACGCGCCGGCCGTTACAGGCATCGGCACGACCGGGGCGCCAGCCGCCCCACGAGAGGAAGACAGCCATGTCGGGCAACAACATCGCCACAGGACAGATCGTGAACAATACGCCTTACGACCTTTACGTCGCGAACTCGGGCATCAACTCCGGCCATTGGAAAACGACACCGGTCGCGGTCGCGAAGGGCACGACCAGCAACTCGGCCTTCGTCGCGCAGGGCACCTCGGGAACCGCCACCGGGACCTCGGGATGGGTCCAGTACAGCCTCCAGGGCGCACCCACCTCGATCGTCGCCAACCTGGCCTTCGACGATCCCTACTCCAGCTCCAACAGCGCCAGCGGCACCAATATCAACACCACGACCTACGTCGTGATCGCCAGCGTTCCGAGCAGCGGCAGCCAGGTCACCTTCACCTACACCATCGGCCCCCCGCCTTCGGGCCAGCCCACCTGACCCCAACCGGGCCTGAGACTCGCGGCCGGCGGCGCCAAAGTGCGGCGCCGCCGGCCGCCGCCCCGGGCCGCAGATACCTCGAAACCAGCGGACCAGAACCCGACGGAGGAAACCAAGATGCCCACGGCGCGATGGCTCGCCGCATTCATGGATCCAGACCACGTCACGCGTTGTTCGGCAGGCATGCCGTCGCCGCCGCCGGCTTCGACGATGGAGAGGTGGGGCCGCGCCCGCGCCCAGCTTTCGGCGCTGGCGCCGGTGGCTCCGGGAGCCGCCGCCCGCCCGCTCGGGGAAGGCTGTGCGGAGCATCTGGCGGCGGTCAGCGGCACCGATCTGTTCCGCTCCCAGACCGCCGGGCGGGGCTGGTCCTTTGCGTGGGTCGACCTCCGGCGAATGGTCTCGCTGCAGGAGAGCGTCAATCTCGACTACTTGCGCGCCGTCGCCGCCCGCCATGCCGCCGCTCCGGGCGAGCAGGAGCTGCTCGAGCTCTGCCTGCCCCGGGACCTGCGGCCACGGCCGGGCACTTATCACGTCACCGGCTCGTCCAATCAGGAAGTCACGATCCATTCCGACGATCTGAACCTGATGGTCATCCGCGCCGGGCTCGAGCCGATCGAGGCGGCGAACCCGAGCGATCCGGCGATCGCGAGAGTGAGCCTGGTCATCGGCAAGGCGTGGCACCACGTCCACGTGCTGGCGGTGGGGGACCGGTGTTTCCTCAAGAACGGCTATCACCGCGCCGTCGGTCTGCTGGAGGCCGGCGTGTCAGAGATCCCCTGCGTGCTGCTGCGCGCCGGCGAGCTGACCGCCGCCGACTGCGCGCGCTGGCCGGACCCGCGCCTGCTGGCTTCCAGCCGCCCGCCTCTCCTCGGCGACTTCCTGGATCCGGCGCTGACCGTCGACACCCCGCACAAGCGGATCGTCAAGGTGGTCCACGCCAAGGTGGAGCCCTTCGCGCGCGTCGAGGTGCAGCAGTTCGAGATCGCCATGCCCGCCGGCTGATCGGCCCGGGCGCCTCGTCATCGCGTATCATCGTGATTCCGTTTCCT
>DATGHG010000299.1:0-3884 GCA_035308185.1 Thermoanaerobaculia bacterium
GACGGCGGGGAGAGTGCCGGCGCGGGCGGCGGCGAAGAAGTTGCCAATATCCTGGATGTTGCCGAGCTCGCCGTCCTCTTGGACGGTGGTGAAGTACGGCAGTGGGTTCCAGATGCCCGCGGTCTTGGCGTCCTGCGGCTGGGTGGGGGTCGCCATCGCATCGTCGTCCTCGGTGTCCGGCTCGGCGCCCTTGAACACGTAGTAGGCCCAGCTGACATGGTGGCGGTGCAGCAACCAGGTGAGGTCGGTCCAGGCGTAGAAGGGGATGTGGCCGTTGTGATGGTAGTCGGGAGGGTAGCCGGGGGCCTCGAGCTGGTTGCCGCAGCTCTTGGGCTTGGCGCTGACGCACCTCGCCGACCACTCCGAGACCATGAACAGGTGCGCCGGCAGGCTCCACGAGGCGTTGGGCTCGAACATGTGGTCCTGCAGCACGAAATGCTGCGCGTAGGCCCAATAGTTCGGGATCTCGCGCGCGTCGTGATAGCCCATGACGTCGGTCGAGGTGCCGCCGCAGGCCGGATCGAGCGGGTCCGCGCAGCCCAGCCGGGCATGGTTCGCCTGGGCGATGAAGCCGTCCATCTTGCCGCCGTCGACGTCGGCCACCGCCGCCGCCGCGCTGTGCGGACCGCCGTGGTTGAGGTCGGCGGCGTCGTGGAACGGCTCGACGCACTTGCCGGAGGACGGATCGGTCAGGCAGACCGCGAACTGGCCGCCGCGCCGCGGGATGCCGTCGGCGCCGGGGAAGGTGCCGAAATAGGAGTCGAAGGAGCGGTTCTCCTGCATGATGACGATCACGTGCTGGATCTTGGCGATGCCGACGGGCGCCGTCTGCGGCCGCGGTTGCGGGCCGCCGGTTCCGGTCTGCCGTAGCGCGGCGGCGGCCGCCAGCAGCGACACGGCGAGCGGCAGCGCCAGGGCCAGGATGAGGGAGCGCGAGGTCGTCATGATGGTTCTCCTGCGGGGGCAGCTGGAAGAATACCTCGTTTGCCGGGGTATATGGAAGGGTGGGTGCCGTATGGGGAGGGGAGAATGCCGAAACTGAGCGCCGGCCTGCTGCTCTACCGCCGGCGCCCGACCGGGCGCGAAGCCGGACGCGAGGCCGGGCGCGAGGCCGCGGGCTGGGAGGTGTTCCTGGTCCATCCCGGCGGTCCCTTCTGGCAGCGCAAGGATCTCGGCGCGTGGTCCATTCCCAAGGGCGAGGTGGCCGCCGAGGAGGACCCGCTGGCCGCGGCCCGGCGCGAGGTCGCCGAGGAGACCGGGTTCCAGGCGGCGCCGCCGTTCGTCGCTCTCGCACCGGTCAAGCAGGCGGGTGGCAAGACGGTGATGGCCTGGGCAGCCGCCGGCGACCTCGACGCGGCG
This sequence comes from Thermoanaerobaculia bacterium, assembly GCA_035308185.1. Taxonomy (GTDB): domain Bacteria; phylum Acidobacteriota; class Thermoanaerobaculia; order Multivoradales; family UBA5704; genus JASLEW01. Next base: position 1,360 of record DATGHG010000299.1, read on the forward strand.
GCCATCGTCAGCAACACTTTCGAGGTCGAGTGGCCGCCGCGCTCGGGGCGCCGGCAGAGCTTTCCCGAGGTGGATCGGGCGGCCTGGTTCGCGCTGCCGGAAGCAGAGCAGAAGATCAACGCCGGCCAGCGGCCCCTGCTCGTGCAGCTCAGCGCTATATTGAGCCAAACCGTGTGCCCGGACCGGGAGGATCGACCGTGATGCGATCGCGAGCTCTGCGTTGTCTCGTGCTGCCGGCGGCCCTGCGGGCGGGGCTGGCGGCGTTGGCGGCCGTGGCGATGTTGGCGGCCGTGGCGATGTTGGCGGGGTCGGCAGGATCGGCGGGGTCGGCGGCATGGGCGGTGCCAGGGCCGGTGCCGCCGGCACCGGTGCGCTGGGTCACCGACTCGGCCGGCTACCTGAGCGATGCCGCGCGTGTCGACCTGGATGGGCGGCTGCAGCGCTACCAGCGGCAGACGGGGCACCAGATCCTGGTCTGGATCGCCCCCTCGACCGGCGGCGTGCCGGTCCAGGATTTCTGCGTGCAGGCCTTCCATGCCTGGGGGATCGGCAACAAGGGGGCGAGCGACGGCCTGGTGATCTTCCTCTTCACCGAGGACCGCAAGCTGCGGATCGAGGTCGGCTACGGTCTGGAGGACAGGGTGCCGGACGCCATCGCCTCGCGCATCATCCGCGACCAGATGGCGCCGCGTCTGGCCGCCGGCGACCACGACGGAGCCGTCCGCGCGGGCGTCGACGCGGTGCTGGCCGCCATCGGCGGCGGTGCGCCGGGTGCCGTCAGGCCGGCGCCACGCCCGAGGCCGTCGAGTGCGATCCTCGGCTGCCTTCCCGCCGTGGTGGTGCTGGGCATCTTCGGCTTGATCCTGACTCTTGCCCGCCGCGCCGGACGCCGCCAGTCAGGCGGTGGCCGCCGGGCATGGGGAAGCTCGACCGGTGGCAGCGGCTCCACCGGCAGCGACTTCAGCAGCAGCAGCTCCGGTAGCGACAGCAGCGGCAGCGACAGCGGCAGCAGCGACAGCGGCGGCGACTTCTCGGGCGGCGGCGGCGACTCGGGGGGTGGCGGCGCCGACGGCTCGTGGTGAGCCTGGCCCGGGCCTACTTCAGGTAGCCGAGCGCCCGCAGGCGCGCCCGTTCGCCGCTCGCGAGGTGGGCGACGGCGTCGGATGGCGAGCCCAGGCTGCGCCGCGCCGCGAGGTCGCGGCGGCGCGCGGCCTGGTACTCGGCGAACAGCGACGCCGCGGCCGCCGGGTGGCTGGCGAGCACGTTGGCGGCCTCGCCGGGGTCGCGTTGCAGGTCGAAGAGCTGCACCGGGCCCTTCGGGTTGGCGAAGAGCGCCCAGGTGGGAGCGCGCAGCTTCTCGAGGGCGCCCGCCATGTAGACCCAGGGCAGGCCTTCCCGCCCGCTGCCGCCGGCGATCAGCGGCAGGACGCTGCGGCCCATCACCTCCCGGTTGGCGCCGATCCCGAGGGCGTCGAGGATGGTCGGCATGACCTCGAGCGTCGAGACCAGTCCCGAGATCCGGCGGCCGCCGAACCGGGCGTGCGGGAAGCGGATCAGCAGCGGCACGCGCGCGACCTCCTCGTGATTCTGGTCGTGCAGGAACAGGCCGTGCTCCGCGAACTCCTCGCCGTGGTCGGCGGTGAGCACGATCAGCGTCTTGTCCCAGAGGCCGCGGGCCTTGAGCTGGTCGAACAGCTGCCCGATCTCGGCATCGGCGTAGGCGATGCCGCCGTCATAGAGCCCCTCGATGTATTCGATCTCGGCCGGGGTGAAGGCCTGGTCCGCCCGGATCCGGCCGGCTTCGGCGTCCTGGTTCACCGATGCCAGCAGGCGGCTGGCGCACTTGCCGCCGCGACAGCCGTCGAAGCGCACGCCGGCGGCGGCGGTGAAGAGCCGGTTCCAGGCCTCGCCGTGGTCGTATGGCAGCTTGTCGAAGCCGGAGTGGACGTCGTAGGTGTGCAGGAACAGGAAGCGCTTGCCGCCCTGGTGGCCGTCCAGCCAACCGTAGAGCCGCGGCAGCTCCGCCCGCAGGCCGCCGCCGGTTTCGTCGAAATCGTCGAAGCCGTGTGCCAGGCCGAAGCTCGAGCTGACGTAGCCGCCGCCGGTGAAGGCGCCGGTGCGGTAACCGGCGGCGTGCAGCTGCGCCGCCAGCGTGACGCGCCGGCTGTCGAGGGCGCGGCCGTTGTCCGCCCAGACCCCGTGGACCGCCGGCGGCAGGGAGGTGAGCATGGAAACGTGGACCGGCAGGGTGCCGCCGCCGGTGTTGATGTTCTGCTCGAAGAGCACCGCTTCCCGCGCGAAGCGGTCGAGGTTCGGGCTGGTCGCGCGGGGGTAGCCATAGGTGTGCAGGTGATCGGCGCGCAGCGTATCGATCGAGATCAGCAAGACGTCGCACCCGGACCACGGGCTGGCATGGAGCGCGGCAGGGCGGTCGAGGCGCCGCTCGCCGCGGCAGCCGGCGCCCGCGCCGGCCAGGAGGACAAGGCCAAGGCAGGCGCCGCCGGCGAGAGCGCCCCGGGCGGCGC
>DATGHG010000300.1:0-6781 GCA_035308185.1 Thermoanaerobaculia bacterium
CCCAGCCCAGCACAGGGGGTTCGTTCGATCCCGCTCCGCCAGCGGCAAGGCCGTAGCGGTAGATGACGGCGTGGTGCGCCATGTCGCGGGGCGTCCTGCGGCAGGCGCGGTCGCTTGTTTCACCGTCATGTTTCTCGTGAAACCATGGTCCCTCGCCTTGCTTGTTTCACCGTCAAGTTTCCCGTGAAACATGTTGCCTTGTCCAGCGATGCCCGGCGCCCTACGATGGGCTATGGCCTTCCGCCTGCCAGCCATCTCCAGCGCCGACTTCGCCGCCGGCATCGCCGCCCTGACTCCCGAGCCTCTTGCGGCCGGAGGGCGCACTGCCCAGCCCAGCACAAGGGGTTCGTTCGATCCCGCTCCGCCAGCGGCAAGGCCGTAGCGGTAGATGACGGCGTGGTGCGCCATGTCGCGCGGGGCGTCCTGCAGCAGGCGCGGCCGCTTGTTTCACCGTCGAGTTTCCGGTGAAACGTGCTGCCTTGTCCAGCGACGCCCGGCGCCCTACGATGGACCATGGCCTTCCGGCTTCCAGCCATCTCCAGCGCCGACTTCGCCGCTGGCATCGCCGCCCTGACTCCCGAGCCGCTTGCGGCGGCGGCGCAAGCAGCGCTGTATGCCCACTATCTCGAACTGCGGCGGTGGAACGAGCGCCTGGGGTTGATCGGACCCGGCACTGCAGACAAGGTCCTGGTCCGCCATTTCGGTGAATCCCTCGCCGCACTGCCCCTCATCCCACGAACAGCGCGCCATGGTCTCGACCTGGGCTCGGGTGGCGGCTTCCCGGGCCTGGTGCTGGCGGCGGCGCGTCCCGGCCTTCAGGTCACTCTCGTCGAGGCCAGGGAGCGGAAGTGGGCGTTTCTGAGCGCCGCCGCCCGCCGTGCCGCGTTGCCCTGCCGGTGCCTGAATGTTAGAGTCGCCAGTCCGCTGCCCGCCGAGCTGCCGCAGCGTATCGATCTGGTGACCGTCCGAGCACTGAAGCTCGAACCCGAGGTACTAAAGGCTTTCGCTCGGAGGCTGACGCCCGAGGGCTCGATGCTGCTATGGATCGGCGAACGCGAACCGATTTTGCCGCCGGAGCTCAGGCCGCGCGCCATCGTGCACCTGGCCGGAGGAGAGAAGCGCCGAATCTTACAGTTGCAAGCGACGGCCACTGTCGCCGGCGAAGGCGGCGACCAGGCTGGCGGATTCGCGACCGGAGGCGAGCCAGGCGGGTCCGCCGCTCCGCGCGGCAGCGATGCGGACCCGAACGTTCAGGAGCCCGAACCATGATCCTCGCGATCGCCAACCAGAAGGGCGGAGTCGGCAAGACCACCACCGCCATCAACCTCGGCGCCGGCCTGGGCGCGCTCGAGCGGCGGGTCCTGCTGGTGGACTGCGATCCTCAGGGCAATGCCACCCGTGGCCTGGGTGTCCGGGCTTCGGTGCCGCATCTCTACCATGTGCTGTCCGGCGAGGCGTCGCTCGCCGAGACCATTCAGCCGTCGGGATTCCCAAATCTCGACCTCGTCCCGACCCAGCGTGACCTGGTCGGCGTCGAGGTCGAGTTCGTCGGCGAACCCAACTGGGAAGAACGCCTCAAGCAGGTGCTGTCGCTGGTCGCCGAGCGCTACGACACCGTCCTCCTCGATTGCCCGCCCTCGCTCGGGCATCTGACCGTCAACGCGCTGGCCGCCGCCGATGCGGTGCTCGTGCCGTTGCAGTGCGAGTACTTTGCTCTCGAAGGGGTGAGCGAGCTTCTCGCCACGATCGATCGGGTCCAGAAGGGCCTCAACAAGCGCCTGGTCATCGCCGGCATCCTGCTGACCATGTACGACGACCGCACCAACCTGTCCCGCGAGGTGGCGGAGGAGATCCGGCGGCATTTCTCCGGACAGGTGTACGAGACCATCGTGCCGCGCAACATCCGGCTCGCCGAAGCGCCCAGCCATGGCTTGCCGATCTTCCAGTACGACATCAAGTCCCGCGGCGCCGAGGCCTATCTCGCCCTGGCTCGCGAGATCCTGCGGCGGGCGGCGTGACGGCGATGAAGAAGCGAGGATTGGGTCGTGGCCTCGACGCCCTGATCCAAGCGCCTGACCGGCAGGAGGCACCTGACGAGGCCGGCGGCGTCCGCAGGTTGCCGGTGGCCGCGCTCAAGCCCAACCGCTGGCAACCCAGATCGAGCTTCGACGACGCCGAATTGGAGGCGCTCGCCGCCTCGATCCGCATCCAGGGCCTGGTGCAGCCGCTGGTCGTCACCGTGGACGGCGATGGCGCCTTCAGCATCGTGGCGGGGGAGCGGCGGTGGCGCGCCGCACGTCTGGCCGGCCTCGAAGAGGTGCCGGTGGTGGTGCGCGCCGACCTCGACGATCAGGCCAGGCTCGAATTGGCGCTGGTCGAGAACCTGCAGCGCAGCGACCTCAATGCTCTCGAAGAGGCCGAGGCCTATGCCGCACTGCAGGAGAAGTTCGGGCTGTCGCAGGAGGCCATCGCCGTTCGGGTCGGCAAGAGCCGAACTGCCGTGACCAATGCCTTGCGCCTGCTCAAGCTGCCCGAGGAGATCCGCGATCTGCTGCGCGCCGGCCAGCTGACCGCCGGTCAGGCGCGGCCGCTGCTGGCCTTGGAGAGCCGCGATCAGCAGGTCTCCCTGGCCGAGCGGGCGGTGCGCGAAGAGCTCTCCGCTCGCGAGCTCGAGCAACTGGCGGCGCCGCAACCGCCACGCGCCAGGCGACAGCCGCGAACGGTCGAGGTCCACACGGCCGCGGCCCAGGAAACGCTCACCCGGCGCCTGCAAACCAGGGTGGAGATCAGGCGCAAGGGCAAGGGGGGCCACCTGCAGATTCATTTCCATTCCGAGGAAGAGCTGATGCGGCTCTACGATCTGTTGATGGAAAGGGGGAACGAAGCGTGACGAAACCGACCGCCAAGCCGGGGGATCTCAACGGCTTCCTCGACCGCGGCAGCCACCTTCGCGGCGAGCTCATGTTCGACACCCACTTCCGCGTCCACGGCAAGTTCACCGGCGAGGTGACCACGGAAGGAGAGCTGATCGTCGGCGAGGGAGGAGAGGTCGAAGGCGAGGTGCGGGTTGGGCAGGTTATCGTCTCCGGCACCATGCGTGGCAGTATCCAGGCGGCCACCCGAGTCCATATCACCTCGACAGGCAAGGTCTTTGCCGATGTCGATACGCCAGCGCTGATCGTCGAGGACGGCGCCCTCTTCGAGGGTCGCTGCGCGATGACGAGAGATGCAGCCAAGGCCACCGCCGGCGGCCCGAAGCTGGTGGCCGCCAGAGTACCGGCCGCCCGCGAAAGCTAGTGCATCAAAGAATCTCGCCACTGGCGCGCGCTCAACGGCGCCGCGCTCCTCGCCGACGTCATCGAGGGGGTGAGATACCCCCCACCGTACGCATGAACCGGAAGAGGCATCAATGACTGCCACCACAGTGCCTGACCCCCAACACCCACTGGTGGACTGCCGACTCAGCCATGAGCCCCCAGCCGCGATAGCGAAGCGTGGCTGGCGCTATCACCACATCGGCGTTCCAACCGACATCCAGCACCCAGGAGAGACTCATCTCGCTGAGCATGGCCTCTACGTGGCGGGTTTCAGTACCAGCCCGTACGGCGTGGAGTGGATGCGGTTCGAGAAGTCCAGTCCCCTGCCCGAGCTCATCAAGACCGTGCCCCATGTGGCATTCGAAGTCGACGACCTCGAGGCTGCTCTCGAGGGCCAAGAAGTCATCTGTCCTCCCGGGTCTCCGTCGGATGGCGTCCGAGCAGCCATGATTGTGGACAATGGCGCCCTTGTCGAACTCATCTGGTTCCGCAAGAACAGGGAAGCCGCCTGAACGGGCCTGCTCAGTGCAGTGCTGCCGGGGCCGGTATGGGCAGGGTCTCGTAGGTGGTCAGGAAGGTCAGCGGGTGGCGCGCCAGGAAGCTCTTGTCGAAGGCGGAGGTGAGCACCTCGCCGTCGAGGTCGCGCGCCACCGGCAGGTGGAGGGCGTACATCAGAGTCGGCACCACGTCCACCAGCCGGGCGCCGGTCAGCAGGGCTCCCGGCTGCACCCCTTCGCCGTAGAGCATCAGCACGCCATCCGGAGCATCCGCCTCGAAGCCCTCGAGCGAGGCCTCCCGCGACAGCTCGCCGAGCACCCGCCGCCAGCCGGTCGAGCCTTCGATCCCGGATGCGGAGACCACCGCCAGGATGTCGTCGCCGGTGTGCCGTTGCCATAGCTCGGCCAGGAAGGAGTCCAGCCGAGTGTAGTAATCGGTGATGCGCTCCGCCGCCTCGACGAAGTCTGGCGCCTGCCCGGCCTGGAACTGGACATTGCTGAAGCCGCCGAAGTAACGCCGCGACACCTGCCGCAGGCCGGGCAGCACCAGGAAAAAGCCGCCCACCGCGGGCGGCCGGTCGAGCACCGCCTCGGTCAGCGATTCCCGCCACAAATCCCCGGCCACGGTCGTCACCAGCGGTGGCGGCGAACCCGGACCAAAGCGCGAGGCGAGCAGCGCTCGCACCGCGCGCGGCTCGGGGCGGAAACGCCGCGCCCAGGCGCCGAGCGCCGGCGGCCAAGCTTCGCCGCTGTCGGCGCGCTCCGAAAAGTAGCGGTCCGAGAACGCGAACACCGACTCCGGCGACACCGGCGACGAGGCCGGCCAGCTCACCACTCCGGATGGGATGCCGAGCCGCGGCAAGACCTCCCACAAGGTGAGGGCCTTCCGGGAGTAGCCATGCAGCAGCCGGCTGCGCGCCGCCGGCAGGCCCCAGCGGTTGAAGCCGATGCCCACCGGCAGCAACCGCAGCTCGGCCTCGGGGTCGATGCGCCGCGCGCTGTACAGCCTGCCGCCGGTGACCCCATGCTGCCAGGGGTATTTGCCGGTCGCCAGGGTCATCCACAGCGCCTCTGGCCGCACGGGCGAAAGCGACTCGAGCCGACCGTAGGCGCCGCGGCGCAAAATGCCGGCCAGGAACGGCAGCTGGCCGCGGCCGGCGAGGGGCAGGATGGCGTCGAGGGTCGCCGTGTCCAGGCCGATCACCCACAGTCTGGGCCGCGCCTCTCGCTCGACGACGGCGGGACGCGGCGGCAAGGACGGCGGCGGGTGGAAGGCCGCGCGCCGCTCGACCATCACGAAGATCGACAGGCCGGAAAGCAGAGCGAAGGCGAACCGGCTGCGCCAGCCGTAGCGCCGGCGGTCCAGGCTATGCAGAAGAGCGGTATAGAAAGCCATGACCGCGGCGACCGACAGCCATATCGCCGTCTTGATCAATCGTGCGTTGATGCCGGTGGGCAGGTAATAGGCGTAGTGGGAGGCATGGGTCCAATCGAGCACCGCTGCCAGGCCGAAGGCGGCGGTAAGCGTCCATGGCAGGACGCGGCGGGCGCGCGGGCGGCGCATCGCCAGCAACGGCAAGTGAAGTGCGACGCTGAACAGCCCGAGTTCCATGGCATACCAGGACACGGCGCGAAAGACCGGCATGGCGCTCCACGGCAGGGCGGGATTCAGGAAGAACAGCAGCCCGGCGAGATGGGCGCCGACCAGCGCTCCCGGCAGGAAGCCGCAAACGAGGGTCTCGGAGATGCGCCAGACCGTCGCTGCGCGGGTGGCCGGCGCGGGCGCCATGCCCACGGGTCCGGCAAGCGTGGCGCCGGTGGTCGTGGTGTCCGCCGGGCTTGGGCTCAGCTGGATTGACCCCCCCGCCTCAGGCTACGTCCAAGCTCCAACCGGGAGGGAGCATGGCTCTCCCCGCCCCCTGGCCATAGCTCCGGTCGTCGCCGGTTGCGGCGCTCGCGCCAGATCAGCCGCGGCTGCGGGTCGCGGCTCCGGTCGCGGCTCCGATGGTCGCCATTCGCGCCACTCCCTGCAGGTCGTCGTCGCCTGCCGCGGCACTCTCTGCAAGTCGCAGGGGTGGGAAGGGGGCCGGGGCGATGCGGGCGGCGATCCGATGGATGCTCCGAGGAGGCCTCGAAGGGTCCGAGATCACGCCTTGAGGGTCGCCCGAATGGCGGTTCTTGCGCCCTCGGGCCGGTGTGAAGCGGGGGCCGTCCGGTTGCCAGCGACGCCACGCACGGAACCGCGGTGGGCGCGTGCGGCAGCCTCATGCCGCGATGCCGCCGGAAGACGGTTGCAACTAGAAGATGTAGATGTCCCGGTTCACCTGGTGATCGAAGTGCCACAGGTAAGTGTAGCCCGGGAAGTCGACCGGAACCGTGAACACGGCGCGCATCTTGATCTTGGGGATCATGATGCGCGCCGTGTTCACGGTTAGGTCTTCCTTGGCCAATGGCAGGTCGAGCTCTCTGGCCTTGTCGAGGATGCTCTTGGCGATCGCTTCCGGCGACGCGGCGGCCGCGACCTGGGCCTGCTGCTCCATGAAGTCATAGAGCTGCGAGCTGGCGATCTTGACCGGCACCATCTTGACCGCGATGAGGACCGCCAGACCCAGCGCGGCGGCCCAGAGGATGCACCCGAGATTTCCCTCGCCTCGTTCGCCGACCCTGCGTGACATGGTTGTTCTCCTGACCTGGATCGGTTCTGGTGGCGCCACCCGGGACGCCCCCCACCTCTCGCGCCAAGTGGTTCCGGGAAGTCTAGCGCAATGCGGGCTAGCGTACGATCCTGAGCGTGCGCCCCCAGCGGGTGTGGGAGACGAAGCCGGCCGCCACGTGCGCGATGCGCGTCAGCCTGGCGGCCAGACCGGCCGGCTCCTCCGGTGTCTCGGCAGCTTCGCTGAAGGACCAGTAGACCAGGAGCGCCCGGCCTTTCAGATGGTTTGCCGGCACCATGCCCCAGAAGCGCGA